>CAZKZS010000007.1:0-24478 GCA_964557285.1 uncultured Anaerolineae bacterium
CGCAGTTGGTGTCGAGGTACGAGAGCGGGCCGCTGGAGCGACTACCCTTGAGCTTCCACTGGTCGCACCTGGTCGTGCCGACCGACTTGCCGTCTCGGAGCAGCTCGATGTCGAGCACCATCCCTACCGTCCCCGAGCTTTCAAAGTTGCTCGCCTGGATGGCGAAGATCAGGTTGGTGTTGTCGCGCAAGGCAATCTTCGATTCGCCCGGCTCGCCCAGCTTGGGCAGCGAAACGCTTCCCACGGACTTGCCCGTGTCGCACCCCGCCATCGCCACCGCAGCCGCAATCAGCAGCACACGAGATTCACCCGATTCGGTAGACAGATACCAATTTTCAGGGACACGCATCGAGATAAACCCGTCATCACTGGCGAGCATCTGCGCCAGTTCTGAAGCGGCAGCAGGCGTAAAAGTGAATAGAGGGAGTACAAGTATCAAAATCAGGAAAAAGCGCCGCATCTTCTTAACCACCTTTTAAGTTGTGCTTAGCTGTTTCTCACTTTTGTTTTATATTCTAACATTGAACTTCTGGTTGAGATGGCGTGTATCTAAGGTGTGCGGGTTGTATGACCAGAAGTGACGTACCCGTTAAAAGGCAAACCGGATGGATTGTCCCCCTGTCTATCCGGTTTGTTTTTTTTTGTGGCAAAAAATGTGACCGATTGCATTTTACAGGACCGCTACAGTCCGTTATCCTGAAAGAAAATTCAGGAGGTTCGTAAAATGTTATCTCATGTTTTAGTGCCACTGGATGAATCTGCCCTTGCAGAAACCGCTCTGCCGTATGCCCTTAAAATTGTCAAGCCGGACGGCAAAATCACCCTCCTGTCGGTCATTGATGTGTCCGAATTTGTGACTCCGGCGCTGTATCCCAGCGCGATTGGCCCCGGCCCCGTACCGATGGCAGGGTTTGAAGAAGAAATCGAGGCTATGCGGATGCGTCGTACTGACCACCTCAAAACCTATTTGCAGCAGGTGTGCGCGGACATCAAACGTAACGGACTGCAAATTGAGATTTTGACTAAATCCGGGCGGCCTTCCGAAACCATTGTTGAGGTTGCAAAAAAACTGAATGTAGATGCGATTGTCATGTCCACGCATGGACGGTCTGGTTTAAGTTTGCTGCTGCTGGGGAGTGTGACGCACAAAGTCCTAAACACCACAACGTGTCCCGTTTTTGTGATCCCCGCCAAAAAAGAAGAAAAGTGATGGTACAATGGCCGCGCATAAAAGGGTGCTTTTGAATGCGATGGCTGTTTTTCCTGCTGGTTTTGAGTCTCACGCTGGCGGCCTGTGGGGAGGATGAAAAAACCACACCGCCAAAATCTTCTCCAACCTCCAACGCGCCTCTCCTTCGGGTGACGGTCAGTGAGGCGCGGGTTTTTGCCTATCCTTCCCGTGATTCGGAAGTTTTATTCCGGCTGATTGAAGGGGATGAAGTCCCGGTTTTAGCCCGCACCGAACCCGACCTCATTGGTGTGACCTGGTATCAGGTGGGGCAGGGCGACCAGTTTGGCTGGATTGCGGGTTCTCAGGTAGAAGTTAGCGGCAACCTTGCCCTGCTGCGGGTGGTGGTTTTTGAATCCTCTACGCCTGTAGCATTTAATCCCGATGCTACCGCCACGATTTCCCCGATGGATGACCCAATGATTCAGGTGGTGGTGGCTGAAGCCCCTCTATTTTTATCTCCCCAGATAGATGCAGAAGAAGCAGGTAAACTCTCGCGGGGAGAAACCGCCGATATTCTGGGAAAAACGGAAGCCAGCGACCAGATCTTTTACCTGATTGGGCGCGAAGGCACGGTGCTGGGATGGATTCCTGAATCGGATGTGCTAGCGCAGGGGAATGTAGGGGAAGTCCCTTTGTTTAATATCGACGAAGCGCTGGCAGCCGCCCTCCCGACGCAAGCCGTTGCTTTGCAGCCTTCGGTTTTCCCGTCCCAAACAAGCACCCACACCCCAACCGCGACGCAGCCTACCCGAACACCAACACTCACACCGCCGCCTGTCACGCCGTCAGCCAGCCCGGATTTAGCGGGAACGGCTCAGGCAGCCCCTACTGCAACCGATATGCCTGTTACTGCAACGACCACCTCCGAATCGACAGAAGAAGCTGTTGAACCCACCTCAGAACCCCAGATTGAACGGGGCGTGCCGCCGCCGTTTAAAATCAACCTGCCTGCTGGATGGGGTGCGGCGCACGTTTTAGTACCTGTCAGCAGCGAGTTTGTGCAGGGAACGCTGCCTGTGTCCCTGTATCAGGGGCCGCTGAACGGGGGCGGCAACGGATTCATCTGGGTGGTGTGGAGTTTCCCCACGCTGGTTGATCTGGGCAGTGGCGAGTTGAGTCTCTATGCGGACGGAGTACAGATTTTGCGGGGGGTGATTTTTGACTCCAATGCCTGCACAATTAGCCTGGGGAGCGAACGCCGCCAGCATACAGTAGGCGGGCTTGATGCCGTAGGCACAATTTTTTCCATTACTGACTGCCCGAATGCTAGCGATACGGCTGGTTATTTTGCGGCTCTGAATGTCGAAGGGGAAAATTTTGTTTTTATTGTGGGTGTTGAATCGCTCAGCACAACTGATACCGGTCTGCCGCAGCTTCAGGCGATTTTGGATAGCATTATCTTTGACATACCGGAAATATCTGAATGAAAACAGCCGCCCTGTTTTTTTGCCTGCTGTGGCTGGTGTTGAGCCGCAGTCAAGCATCGGAGTTGAGCCTTGAAATTCCTTTTGGGCAGCTGGCACAGGGCGACATCGGGGTGATTCAGCTTTCCAATGAAAATATCGTGCGGGTGCGGGCGGCCTTTTTAGACGCTCAGTATCTTTTCCCTGCCGATGAACAGGGAAATTTTATAGGCTTCATTGGCGTCCCCTTAGAAGCGGAAACCGGCTTTCACCGCCTCTCGATTCTGGTTTTTTATGCTGATGGGACCCAGGAGTATTTCTGGAAAAATATTCAGGTGATACGGAGTCGGTTTCCACGCTCCGCCATTTACCTGCCCGCCGATTTAAACGGGCTGCTGGCCTCAGAGGTAATTGATGAAGAAAAGGTGCGGCTGGATGAACACATCAAGGCAATCGGCGAAGGCGGAAACTGGCTGCAAACCGGATTGATGCTGCCCTTTACTAAAACCCCCAGTGATGGCTTCGGAACGACCCGTTATTTTAATGGGGAAATCCTTCAGCGCCACACAGGTATTGATTATGCGCTGCCCATCGGCACACCCGTAAAAGCGGCGGCTGATGGTGTGGTGGTTTTATCCGACTCCCTACCGATTCGCGGCGGATATGTGCTGGTCGATCACGGCTCAGGGCTGTTCAGTGGGTATGCTCATCTTTCTGAACGGTGGGTTGTGGTAGGAGATGAGGTCAAAATGGGAGAGGCCATCGGCAGCAGTGGCAACACCGGACGCAGCACCGGCCCACATTTACACTGGGAAACGGCTGTCGGGGGTACATGGGTAAATCCGTTGACGTTAACCGCCCTACTGAATGATGAATAGACAAAAAATGCAGCCTTTCCTATAATAGAACATGCGTTCATGTAAACCGGGATGAAACAATGGTAGTTAAAAGTGATGATTTAATGGATTGGTTTCCCCGTGACGAACACCCCCGCCGGATTGGAACGGTAGTAGGTGGTTCGCTGAGCAAGGGGCTGGAAGTCAAATTGGATGCCGACCAATCCATCGAAGAACTGGCGGTAGGGAGATATGTAGTAGTGCATGGGCAACATAAACGCTTTTTCTGTATGCTCACGGATATTCTACTGGAAAGCACCAACCCCACTATCAAATCAGACCCGCCCGATTTAGATAATCCCTTTATGCTGGCCGTTTATGCCGGAACAACGGCGTATGGCAAAATCCATATCACCCCCATGTTAATTATCGACGAAGAAGGGAAAGTACGACCCGTCAAAACCATTCCCGCCCATTTTACGTCTGTCGAAGTAGCAACAGTGGATGATGTGAATGCCGTTTTTGGGGACGAGGATGAAACCCATTTTAACGTTGGCGCTCCCCTGGAACTGGAAGAAACCCAGGTGAACCTGGATTTAAAACGGCTGGTGGAGCGTTCTATTGGGATGTTTGGCAAAAGTGGAACGGGCAAAAGTTTCCTGACTCGTGTCCTCATGGCCGGATTGATTCATCGTGGCATGGCGGTGAATCTTATTTTTGACATGCACAACGATTATGGATGGGAAATTACGACCGAAACCGGAACAAAGGTCAAGGGCTTAAAACAGCTTTTCCCTTCCAAAGTTTCCATTCTGACCCTGGATGCCGAATCATCCAGCCGCCGCAAAGCGCCCTATGATCGAGCCATCGAAATTGGCTACCATGAAATTGAAGCGGCTGACCTGGCGATGCTTAAAAACACATTGGATTTAAGCGACCCGATGATTGACACCGCTTACTGGTTTGAAAAAGAGTATCGTGAAAACTGGAT
Organism: uncultured Anaerolineae bacterium; assembly: GCA_964557285.1. Classification (GTDB taxonomy): domain Bacteria; phylum Chloroflexota; class Anaerolineae; order Aggregatilineales; family J027; genus SB15. Next base: position 4,462 of record CAZKZS010000007.1, read on the forward strand.
TGCCGAACTTTTAGATTTGTTTGAGCGTGACACAGACGAAATTGAAGAAGTTGTCGGACGCAGCGGCATGACATTTGGCACGATTCGGGCGCTGGTTTCGCGGCTGCGACGCTTTGAACGGTATGCTTTTTTACGCCGGGACGGGGTAACTGAGGACAGCGTAAAATATATTTTTCATCTGATAGAGCAGCGCAAAAGCATTGTGCTGGAATTTGGCCGCTATGGGAACGATATTCCAGCCTATATTCTGGTCGCCAATTATCTGACGCGCCGCCTGCATCATATGTATGTGGATATGGTCGAAAAATCGTTAGGGGATGCTGCCCTAACGCCGCCGCAACTTCTGATTACCATTGAGGAAGCCCATAAATTCCTTGACCCCCTGATTGCCCGCCAGACCATTTTTGGCATCATTGCCCGTGAAATGCGGAAGTACAACGTGACGCTGCTGATTGTTGACCAGCGTCCCAGCGCGATTGATGAAGAGGTCATGAGTCAGGTCGGAACGCGCGTGACGGCACTGCTGGATAACGAGCGTGATATTAATGCTGTGCTGATGGGCATTAGCGGCGCGAGTGGACTGCGAGAGGTGCTGGCACGTCTGGAAACCAAACAGCAGGCCATCATCATGGGTCATGCTGTGCCGATGCCCGTAGTGATAAAACCACGTACCTACGACGCTGAATTTTACGCTTCTCTGGATACCGACGGCGCAACTATCACAGTGACGGGCAAACCCGCCCGCAAACTGGGCGCAGACCGCAGCGATAGACGCCTGTAGAGTTTAATACGATGGCGTAGGGACACGGCACTGCCGTGTCCCTACGGTCACTTTTGAAGAATCAGCAGCAGGAGCATTTTGACCGGACTTTTCGCCAGGATGCTGTGCGGCAGACGGGGCGGCATATACACCCATGTGCCTGCCTTCGCCTGCATCTGATCCTCTCCCAGCGTTAAATTCGCTTCCCCTTCCAGAAAATGCAGAATAGCCGGAAAGGAAGACGTATGTTCAGTCAGCCCTTCGCCTGTATCAAACCCGAATAGGGTGACGTTCACGCTGTCACTTTTGAGAAATGCCCGGCTGACCACGCTGCCCGGCGTTAATTCGGGCAGCAGCCCATCCAAATTTTCGATAAACGTGTAGTCGCTCATTTTTTCCCGATCCTGACCTGCCAGACTTCCGGCCCTTCTTCCAGATATTCCCAGGTGAATTGTTCCGGTCGCTCCATCATAAACTGATAATAAAGCGGTTGTGGTTTGTGGTCGTTAATCAAAATGAACGATTCCCCCGGCTGAAGTTCATCAAACCGGGCAAAAATGGTCGGATGTTTTTCACGGGGCGGAATAGGACGAATATCAAGGGTCATGATTTTTTTCCTCTTTCTGTTATCGAACACCCGGCGCTTTTACACGCGGCCAGGCATGAATGACAAATGTTATGGCGGCGCTGAGTTCTGCGATACGTCCCGCAAAAGCCAGACCAACCCATGACGGCTGCCATGTGCCGATTCCAACAGCGAGAATACCCAGATTGAGCGCCATAAAACCCAGAGCAGCAAAAGGAATCTTGCGGCGCTGCGTGCCAAAACGCGGCAAAATCCAGTACGCGACACCCATCGTAAGCTGAACCATCCAGCCCAGGACGAGCATTTCAATATGCAGGGGCAAAAACCGCCAGACATCGGGTTCATACGGCACACCTTTGTCAAACAGCATCAATGCCCCCAGCGTAAACCCAATACCCAGATACAGCAGGCTGGCTCGTATCATCCACTGGCTTAAGGTCGGCATGTTATCAGCGCTCCTTAACCCGTCCCCAGATGTTCATGACAAACACCCACCCTGCAATGAACTGCAAAACCGCCGACACTGCCAGAATCCAGCCCGTTTGATAATTTAAGGCGGTGAGTGGTTCACCGATGAGTCGCAGCAGCAGCCCTATATTCAGGAACAGATACGTTGTCCAGGCCAGATTTTCGCTGCCGCGTGGTTTTTCTTTGGAATATTTGGGGAACATCCACAGCGCAACCCCAAAAATCAACTGCGTCAACCAGCCCACAATCAGCATATGAATATAGACCGGACGCAGCGTGCCAAAAACGGCGGGCAGTTCAAAGGCTGAATTTGCCATGACCGCGACTCCCATCAGCAGCCCGCCGATAAAATGCAGCAGAGAAGTTTTGATGTACCAGCGTGTAATCGGAGGCATTTATTCGATCACCAGCCTGCCCTCCATGCCCATCTCACGATGTCCCGGCACGGAACAGAAATACACAAATTCACCGGAGTCGGTGGCCTGAAAAACAATGCTTTTTTGTTCGCCAAACTGGTAGAGTTTGCCTGTGGTGACGTTGTAACCCTCAACCGTTAAATCATGTTCCACCGGATCGGCATTCATCAGGGTGATTTTGACCCTCTCGCCCACACTTGCCTGTAAAACAGGATTACTCTGCCCATCAATCGCGCCGCCAACCCCTACAAACATCATCATGGGAGAACCGCCTGTCATGGTTTTCAGGGTGTATTCCACATCAGCAATCTCATTCTCCCCTGCTGCTACTGATTTGATGTCAGCTTTCCGATGTTCACGGTTGAAGTTGTAATCCAGCGTGAATCCGGTCAGGATAATCATGGCGATTACAATCAGGTTGCCGATAATCCAATAACGTGGGGTCATTTGGGCGTTTGGGTTTCCTTCCGAATCAGATAAGCCAGCGAAATCGCTCCCTGGGGGCAGACCGATTCACAGGTGGCGCAGTAGGTACAGGCATCCGGTCGGACAATCGCAGCCCGGCCATCCACCAGACCGAGTGCCTGGGTAGGGCAGTTGGTGATGCAGTCACCACTGCCTGAACAGCGTTGTAAGTCGATTTGCGGTAGCCAGAGAGTCATAGTTGCCTGCCTTTTTTACAGCGTACCGGCAGAAAAAGGAACAGCCCTTGATTTAAATCAAGACGAGGCAATCGCTTTTAAAATTTCTTCCCGCCTAATGATAATCTGATGACGGTCAAAACGAATTGCCCCTGCTTCTTCCAGGGTTCGCAGCGCCCGACTGACGGTTTCCGGCTGGGTTGCTAGATACGCTGCAATTGCAGCGCGGGTAATGCCGGGACCGCTGAGCGAAGGATTTTCCGCCTGTTCCAGCAAAAAACGTGCCAGCCGCGCGGTGACGGAATACAGCGCCAGGCTTTCAATTTGCTGCACCAGCGCCCGCACCCGACCGGACAGCATTTTAATGACCGAAATCGCAAAATCGGGACGTGTTTGAATGAGATTTTGTAAAATTTCTGAGGGAATCAACCAGACGGCTGCCATACTGAGCGCCGAAGCGCTGGCCGGATTCGTACCGCCATCCAGCGCCGCAATATCGTTAAATGTATCTCCCGTGCCAAGCAGATGTAAAATATGCTCTGTACCGTTGGGGTTAAGTTTATAAATTTTGACCCGTCCCTGCTCAATAACCCATAAGCCGGAAGCGGAATCTCCTTCCAGAAAAATGAAGGTATTCGGGTCAAATTCACGGCGGGAAGCCTGCTGCGTGATATGGATGAGAGTCGCCTTATCCAGGCTTTGAAAATAGGGCAGGCGGGTGAGATGTTCTGCTAGTAAAAAGGTCATCCGAAACGTTTTCCTTAAAATATTATTCTACCGTATTGACAACGTTTCGGAAGCCCCTTACACTGTATCTTGATAGCAAGGCTAACAGGAAAGGAGCGTAACCCATGAACTATATCATCACTGTTTGCGCTCTTGACGCTCAGGGAGGCGTTTTCCTGCCAGCCTGCTAGTTGTTCATACTCCATACAATAGGAGAACAACCGCAGGTGCGTTCCAGAAGCCTAGCGGTTTTTTCATTGAACCGCATGGCACGCCAACTGCGGTTTTTTCATTTAGGACAAAGAAAGGACAAATCGAAATGTTGAACGCTGTACTCGTTTTTGAACCAGAAGGAATTGAATTGGGTAGAAGAGTGTATACCAACGCGAACAACCAGTGGCTCAAACGAAAAAAGCGGAGGTTATGATGTCATTGAATGTCTGGGGTGCTGAAGAATTATACGAACAGCCGACAAAACAGGCCGAGGCTCAGAATCATTCTGAAAAGAAAGACGCTGAGAAAAACAAACCCCTGTACCGCTACTTCCAAAATTGGTGGACGGGGAACGAGAAAAAAGAAAAAGACAACCGCCAGCACTAAGCGGTAGAACCAACAGGAGAATAAAATGTCGCATCTTGTTATGAATATGCCAGCTCAATGCACCGCTACGAAGGATGTTCGGTAATGATCATCTGTGTCGGGCGGTGCGGCATTTGTGCCAGCTTATCAAGGTGGGCTTGGGCAGCTGGAAGCGTCAAACGGTGGTATATCATGGCAGCAAACTGCCTGACATCGGAACGTTTCCAGGGTTTCAACACGCCACGTTTAACGGCCTGCCATGTTTTACGAGAACGGTAGTCCTTATGAATCACGGTATGCAACTGCCGATAAAAGTCAGTCGGATACGGCCCTTTAAACAGCATCGCTAAATCTGCGGAGTCCTGCCAGTTGGTCACGGTTAAATCCATTTTGACGCTTTCATAAAATTTTGTCCCCGGTAAGGGATAACTCACGCTGATGCCAATATCATCCGGCATCAAATCCCGCACCATCTGAATCGTTTTTTGAATATCATCCCGATTCTCCCCCGGATACCCAAACTGCAAAAAGAATCCTACCCGAATCCCTATTTTTTTTAGTTTGCGCGTAGCCTCGTAAATTTGTTCAACGGTAGTGCCTTTGTCCATGGCATCCAGAATTTTTTGCGAACCGCTTTCTGCCCCCATCCAGATAATATCTGCGCCTGCCCGTTTCATGGCCTCAATCGTGTCATCTACCAGCAGCAAATCCGCCCGACTCAGGCACTTAAAGGGGATTTTTATCTGCTGCTCGATGAGGGCGGCAAATTCCTGTATCCAGCCCGGTTTTAGTCCTAGAATGTCATCGGCAAACCAGATGTGATCGGGATTCAGGTTTTCCTTCAGCCACTGCATTTCAGCCACTACATTTTGCGGCGAACGCACATTATAGCGCTGCCCCCAGATGGGTTTGGCACACCAGTTGCATTTATACGGGCAGCCGCGTGTTGTGACCATGTTCACACTGTAATAACCATGATGTTCCTGCCAGAGTTTTTTATAACGCGGCACATCGACCAAATCCCATGCAGGAAACGGCATCTCATCCAGATTTTTCATGACCTGACGTGAAGGCGTCATCACCAGCTTTTGGTTACTGTCGTAAAAGGCCAGACCCAGAATATCCTGCGGTGGGAGGGATGGTTTTCCGGTCAGGAAGGCCACTAGCTCTTTGAGGGTTTGTTCTCCTTCTCCGCGAATCACATAATCCGCCCCTTTTTCCAGATAAGCGAGTGCATGGTCGGTAGCATCCGAACCGCAAATGATGACCGGAATCCCACGTTCTTTTGCCATGCGAGTCATGTGAAAGGCGGCTGTCCGCATGTTGAGCAGACACATTTTGCTAAGATAATTAAAATTGTCTTCGTAAATGACAGCGTAGGTCGGCTGGAAGCGGTCTAAGGCAGCAGCCCATTCCTGCTCAGAATCGGCAAGCATGGCATCAAATAAGGCCACCTTATACCCCTGTTCCCGCATAAAACTGGCCGCGAACAGTGTCCCCAACGGCGGGTAGGGCATCATGGCGGCATATAGTTTCGGGTCAAAACGCAAATAGTAGGACTGTCCAAAAAGAATATCGGTCATGGCTTTTCACTTATCTATGCTCAAAATTATACTTTAAGCAGAAATTGATGAGAAATATTCGGTCTCCACGTTTAGAAACAACCGTGACTTTTCAGCATTGTAGGCTTATCTTATACTTAAGACAGTGCCATCTGGTAAATTTGACTTGGAATACAAAGACTACTATACAACCCTGGGCGTGCCGCGCAACGCTACTGAGAAAGAAATTAAACAGGCGTATCGTAATCTCGCACGCCAGTATCATCCTGATGTAAACCCTGAAACCGCCGACCGCTTTAAGGAAATTAATGAAGCGTATCAGGTGCTTTCAGATTCGGAAAAGCGCCGCCGTTTTGACCAGTTGAGTGTTAGCTACCGCGACTGGCAGCGCACAGGCGGCAAAAACACAGGTTTTGATTGGAGTCGCTGGACACAGGCGGATTATCCACAACCTCGTCAGGAATCGGGCGGCATTTTCTCCGACTTTTTTAATTCCGTTTTTGGGGAAGGCACACGTCGCACCCAGAAGCAGCCCATTCAGGGGTATGATCAGGAATTGGAAGTGACCCTGACGCTGGAAGAAGCCTATACCGGCACCAAACGGCGGGTCGATAAAGGCCGGAATTCTTTTAACGCCCATATTCCAGCAGGTGTCAAAACCGGATCAGAAATCCGCTTTGTGGGGCAGGGCGAACCGGGTTTTGCGGGCGGAAAATCCGGCGATTTGTATGTCAAAGTCAAAGTGCAGGAACATCCGGTTTTTACCCGCGAAGAAGATGATTTATACATGGATTTGGAAGTGCCGTTGTATACCGCCGTGCTGGGGGGAGAAATTCGTATTTCTTCTCCTGGGGGGCATGTCCGGCTACGGATTCCACCGGGTACGCAGTCCGGCAGCACGATTCGTTTAAAAGGGCGGGGAATGCCCCATTTAAACAATCCCAAAGAATATGGCGATTTGTATACCCGCGTCATGATTCAAATTCCAACAGAGTTGACTCCTGAGGAGGAAGACCTTTTCAGGAAATTAGCTGCACTTCGTAAGTGAGGAAAACGTATGGAACGACTGGCAAGAATCTTCTTTTTTGTAACCCTGCTGGTGGGCATGGTCGCTGTTGGCATGTTTGCGCTGAATGTGGTTGGCCTGGCACGGGACGCAGGCGCGGAAATTTACACGCCGAAGGCCAACCGCACCCGCATTGATACCCTGGCAAAACAGGCCGCCACCCCTACCCTGGTGCCGGTTTCAATGGTGGCAGATATTATTACAGGCGACGAGAGCCGGATTAATATTTATCAACGTGTTAATCCTGCTGTCGTGAATATTGAAATCACCCAGCGTACCACGTTTTACGACGGCGTAGATGCCAGTGGATCGGGATTTGTGTATGACATGCAGGGGCATATCATCACCAACGCCCATGTGGTGAGAGATGCGATTGAAATTCTGGTCACGTTCCATGATGGCTATGTCACTACCGCAGAAATTATTGGGATTGACGAATACTCTGATATTGCGGTGATTCGCGTAGATGTGGATGAATCGCGGCTGCTGCCTGTGACAATGGGCGACAGCAGCCAGCTTCTGGTCGGCCAGAGTGTCGTCGCCATTGGTAATCCGTTTGGCTTACAGGGCAGCCTGACTCAGGGCATTGTCAGCGCCTTAGGGCGGGCTTTGCCTTCTGCCCAGCTTATTAGCCAGGCGAATCCAAGTTTTAATAATCCCTCGATTATTCAGGTGGATGCAGCCATTAATCCGGGCAATTCGGGTGGGCCACTGCTAAACTATCGGGGCGAAGTGGTGGGCGTGAACACCGCTATCCGCACCGAAAGCGGCACCTTTGAAGGCGTGGCCTTTTCCGTACCATCCAATACCCTGAAGCGTATTGTGCCGCAGCTCATTGAAAACGGCGAAGCGCGGTATTCCTGGTTAGGCGTTTCTACGGTGCCGGATGAAGCCGGTTTTAGTGTGGCGGCGCTGGCCGAAATTTTGAGTCTGCCCGTGGATCATGGGGTGCTGGTGGAGGATGTCACCCCGGGGTCGCCTGCGGCTACCGCCGGACTTCGCGGCGGCACGCGCACCCAGACCGTGCGCGGAATTGATATTTTTGTGGACGGGGACATCATTGTGGCGGTGAATGGCATTTTTGTACGCGACTTAGACCAACTGCTTGGGTATCTGGTTGAAAACACGTCACCGGGGGATGTAATTACTTTAACCATCGTGCGCGGCGGGGAAACGATGGATGTGCAGGTTGAACTGGGTGTGCGTCCGTGACCATTACTGAATTTTTGCCCCTTCTGGAAATGAATACGGATTTAGCACAGCGACTCATCGTGGATTTTATCCGCGATTCCGTGTATCGCACCGGCATGAAAAAGGCGGTAATTGGGTTAAGCGGTGGCATCGATTCGGCGTTGAGTGCCTTTCTGACGGCGGAAGCGCTGGGGCCAGAAAATGTCAAATGTTTTCGGATGCCCTACCGCACTTCTGCCCAGAGCAGCCTGACGGACGCCGATGCCGTGATAGAAGCGTTAGGCGTGCAGTCCGATACGGTAGAAATTACCGACATGGTTGATCCTCTGTTTGCCCGTTTTCCCGACATGAGTCCAGTACGCAAAGGAAATGTCATGGCGCGGACGCGGATGATTATCCTGTATGACCAGTCGGTAGATTTTAATGGGCTGGTGATTGGGACGAGCAACAAAACCGAAATGCTGCTTGGGTATACGACCCTGTTTGGGGACAGTGCCGCCGCCATGCAGCCGATTGGCGATTTGTATAAGCGGCAGGTGCGCCAGCTTTCGGATGCCATCGGGATTCCCAAAAGTGTGATTCAAAAACCTCCTTCCGCCGATTTATGGGAGGGGCAGACTGATGAAGGCGAACTTGGCTATACCTATGATATGGTTGACCAGTTGTTGTATTTGCTGGTGGATGAGCGCTATCGGCCGGAAGAATGTGTTGAAGAAGGCTTTAACGCGGATTTTGTAAATCGGGTCTGGCGGCGCGTGCGGGCGAATCATTACAAACGTACCATGCCCAATATTCCCAAGATGAGCAAACGCACCATCGGCCATGATTTTTTGTATTTACGCGATTGGGCAGGGTAAGAAGCTCAAGCGGAACAGCGTCCGTTTTCTTAGAAGTTTGTCAAAATCAGACAAATTTGTTGACAACATCAGAATCGTCGCCTAAACTCTGTGTATTCTATTCTGGAATAAGTGAGCATGAGCATTTACTTGCAGGCTTGTATGTGTGGGAAGCAGGGGCGTTAATCTCCACTTCGCACACAGTTTAGTAAGCCGGTTTTAGCAAACAACAAAAGTCAGCAGCGAAGAAGAGAGGCGTCCCTGAGCAGCGCTGGATGCGCTGGAAGGTGATACGGAAGGCACTCTCTTTTTATTTGCCTGCTGACCTTTTTCGTTTAAATCAAGGAAAGCATCGTGATTGTAACAACCGCCAGACCTCGAATACACAGCCAGCGTATCGAAGATTTGATTGGCAATACCCCCCTGCTTGCTTTCCAACGGGTGACGGCGCACCTGCCCCATGATGTGGAAATTTATGCCAAAGCCGAATGGTACAATCCGGCGGGCAGTGTCAAAGACCGGGCGGCTTACAACATGATTCTGATGGCAGAGCAGGAAGGCTTAATCCAGCCCGGCAAAACCACCCTGCTCGACAGCACCAGCGGCAATACCGGAATCGCCTATGCCATGATTGGGGCAGCACGCGGGTACAAAGTCAAGCTGTTTATGCCGGAAAATGTCAGCCCGGAACGCATCAAAATTTTGCAGGCTTATGGTGTGGACATCGTTTTTACTGACCCCTTAGATGGGTCGGATGGGGCGATTCTGGCCGTGCGTGAACTGGCAGAAGCCGAGCCAGACCGCTATTTTTACATGAATCAGTACAACAATGATGCCAACTGGCAGGCACATTATCAGACGACGGGTGTCGAAATCTGGGAACAGACCGCAGGACGTGTTACGCATTTTATCGCTGGACTCGGCACGACCGGAACGCTGATGGGAACAGGCCGCCGTTTGAAAGATTACAACACGCAAATTCAGGTCATTTCCATTCAGCCAGACTCCGCATTTAACGGGCTGGAAGGACTCAAACATATGCCAACGGCCATTCAACCCGGCATCTATGATGCTCATCTCGCCGACCGGAATCTTGGAATCAGCACCGAAGCCACCTATCGCATGGCGCGGCGGCTGGCAAAAGAAGAAGGCTTGCTGGTGGGCATTAGTTCGGCGGCGGCGATGGTAGGGGCGCTGCAAATTGCCGAAGAACTGAGCGCACAGGAGGAGTCGGCGGTCATTGTGACCATTTTTCCGGACAACGCTTCCAAATACCTATCCGATAAGTTCTGGACGGAGAAAGACGAATGACGGTAGTGATTCCCGATGATATTCATACCCAGATTCAGCGCCATCTGGAAGGTGTGTTTCCAAATGAGGGCGGCGGTTTTCTGATTGGCAGGCTGGAAAACGGAAAGCGTGTGATTACGGACATCCAGTTTGAGGAAAACACTTTTGAAACCGAAGAACAGTATCATCGCTATCTGATTGAAGGGCGGGCAAATGAAACCTACTGGGCGGCGGAAGATGCTGCCGAAGCTCGTGGGCTGTTGCTGCTGGGCTATTTTCATTCGCACCCGAACCATCCCGCCATTCCTTCCGAATTTGACCGGATTCATGCGTTGCCGCGTTTTTTGTATCTGATTGTTTCGGTGCGGGAAGGGCAGGCGGCGGAATCGCTGGCCTGGGAACTGGCTGACAATCGTGACCAGTTTTATCCGGTCACGTTGGAAGAACTTAAAGTCAATTAATCAAGGGGATTTTGCAAGATGAGTGTTGTTTCAACCACAATCAAAGAACTGGTGAGTACGGACTGGGTGGCGGAACATTTAAACACGCCTGGCGTCCGGCTGGTGGAAATTGATGTCGAAACCAGCACCTATGCCGAAAAAGGACATTTGTCCGGTGCAGTCGCTTTTAACTGGACTTCGCAGCTACAGGATCAGGAACTGCGAGACATCATCACCAGAGAAAATTTTGAAACGCTGCTTTCTGAAGCAGGCATCACTAAAGAGGACCATGTGGTGATTTACGGTGATAACAACAACTGGTTTGCCGCCTATGCCTTCTGGCTGTTTAAGTATTACAACCATGAAAATGTCAGCCTGATGAACGGCGGGCGCAAACGCTGGGAACTGGATGGCCGTGAGTTTGTGAGCGAAGTTCCCACCTATCCGCCCAGCCAGTATCGGGTCGATAAAATTAACGCGGAATTTCGCGCTGACCGCGATTACGTTCGGGAACGACTGGAAAGAGATGGTTTCGGGCTGGTGGATGTGCGTTCACCCGATGAATATACAGGCAAAGTGCTGGCGCCCCCCGGACTGAGTGAAACGGCGCAGCGCGGCGGCCATATCCCCGGCGCTAGCAATATTCCCTGGGCAAAAGCGGTCAATGAGGATGGCACGTACAAAAGTGCGGACGAACTGCGGGCGCTGTATGGGGCGGAAGGCATTCATAGCGAACTGGATGAGATTGTGGCCTACTGCCGGATTGGGGAACGCTCCTCCCATTCCTGGTTTGCCTTAAAGTACCTGCTTGGTTATCAAAATGTCCGGAACTACGATGGTTCGTGGACGGAATGGGGAAACCTGATTGGCAACCCGATCCGTAAAGGGGCAGAAAAATAAAAAGGGGAGTGGAGTCCCCTTTTCTGGTGGTGTGAGTTCTCATGGAACTCACACCGGTCTCGTTTAATCAGTTTAACACAAAATGGAGTGAGAAACGGATGGCAAGCATCAAAATTCCTACCCCTCTGCGGGCATATACAGGCGGTCAGGCCCTCGTTCAGGTGTCCGGCGATACCGTGAAAGCCGTGCTGGATGACCTGACCGGACAGTATCCTGACCTGCGCCAGCATCTTTTTGATGGGGACAATCTGCGGAGTTTTGTGAATGTTTTTATCGGGCAGGAAGATACCCGCTTCCGCGATGGGCTGGAAACTGCTGTTGATGAAAAAGACGAACTTCGTATTATCCCGTCGATTGCAGGAGGGTAATTCTATGCCACGCAAAGTTGACCACAATGCGCTGCGGACAAATCAGGCGTTTATCATTACCCTGCTGATTCTGGCCTTTGTGCTGGATTTTCCCGCACTGGTGGCGTTTGTGGCGGCAGTCATGGTGATTGGCGCGGCTTACCCTCCGGTACGGCTCTTTGTGTGGGTGTACCAGCAGATTTTAAAACCTGCCGGATGGATAAAACCCGATGTACAGACCGACAACCCTGAACCGCACCGTTTTGCAATGGCTGTTGGTGGTGTTTTCCTGGTTGCCTCCACCGTCGCACTGCTGGCCGGAAGTGCGGTTGTCGGCTGGATTTTAAGCGGAATTGTGATTGTGCTGGCAGCGCTGAATCTGTTTGTAGGGTTCTGTGCTGGATGTTTTGTCTATTACCAGTTGAATAAATTGGGAGTGCCGGGTTTTAATCATGCTCGGCTGAGGTCTAGCTCATGATTGAACGTTTAATCCTTACCATTGTGGTCGCTGCTGCCCTTATCATCGTATACCGCTTGTTTAATGCCTGGCAGATGCGGCGGGTGACTCAAACCGACCCCCTGTTAAGCGATTTTGCGACCGGAACACCGGGAGTCGTGCTGTTCACCGCCGATTACTGCGCTCCCTGCAAATTTCAGCAGCGTCCGGCCTTACAACGGCTGCTGGAACAGGTCGGGCGGTTGCAGATTATTGAGGTGAATGTAGAAGCCGACCCGGACGCCGCGCAGCGTTGGGGCGTGATGTCCTTGCCAACAACCTACATTCTGGATAAAACAGGCACACCCAGAGCCGTGAATCATGGGGTGACATCAGCGGAAAAACTGAAACAGCAGTTAGAAGCGTTAATCTGAAGGAAATCGTATGGTAGCAGCAGCAAGAATCATTGATCCGGCAGAGGTCAACCTTTCCAAAGAAGAAGTCCTGCGGTACAGCCGCCACCTTATTATGCCGGAAGTGGGTATCGAAGGGCAGAAAAAACTCAAAGCCGCTAAAGTGCTGCTGATTGGCACAGGCGGGCTTGGCAGCCCCACTTCGTTGTACTTGGCGGCGGCGGGGGTCGGAACACTTGGCATTGTAGATTATGACGTGGTGGATTTTACCAATTTGCAGCGTCAGGTGATTCACGGCACAAAGGATGTAGGGAAACCCAAATTGCAGTCGGCGGCGGAAACCCTGGCCGATGTTAATCCCTTCCTCAAAATTGTGCAGTATGAAGTGCCGTTTACCAGCGCCAACGCACTGGAAATTGCCAGAGGCTACGACCTCATCATTGACGGCACAGATAACTTTCCGACGCGCTATCTGGTCAATGATGTAGCGGTCATGCTTGGGATTCCAAATATTTACGGCAGCATTTTCCGCTTTGAGGGACAGGTCAGCGTCTTTGCAGCAGAGGGCGGTCCGTGTTATCGCTGCATGTTCCCCGAACCCCCCCCACCCGGACTTGTGCCAAGCTGTGCGGAAGGCGGTGTGCTGGGGATTTTGCCGGGGACAATCGGCACGCTGCAAGCGACGGAAGCTATCAAGTGGATTATGGGCATTGGCAAGCCGCTGGTCGGACGGATGCTGCTGTACGATGCGCTGGAAATGACCTGGGACACCATCAAAATTCATAAGAATCCCAACTGCCCTATCTGCGGCGACCATCCGACCATTACCGAACTCATTGACTATGAACAGTTTTGCGGTGTGCCAGCCCATGACCGCAGCGAGTACGGTAAGGATGCCGAAAAACGGCCTGTGCCGGGTATCACGGTCAAAGAATTAAAAACGCGGCTGGACGCGGGCGAAAATCTGTTTATTCTGGATGTGCGCGACCCCCACGAAGCGGAAATTAGCAGTTTGGGCGCGAACAAACTCATCCCTAAAAACGTGGTACGCCAGCGTTTAAACGAAATCCCGCGTGATGTTCCCGTGATTGTTCACTGCCGCACCGGAGTCCGCAGCGCCGACGTGGTTCGCTGGCTGGAGGATGAAGGTTACACCAACGCGGTTAATTTGCTCGGCGGCATTAATGCCTGGGCAGGTAAAATCGACCCATCTATCCCTGTCTACTAACCCCTCAAGCCCCTATTTCGCTGTAGGTAGGGGCTAATTTTCTACATCCTCAAACTCAATCAAGTCCTCATCCCGTTCCAACCCAAAATACGTTTTCAGATTCATGATGAGGGTGTATGTGGGTTCACGCCCTTCATCAAGCATATAGGAACGAATCGTGTTGGGAGAAACTTTGACCGATTTTGCGAGAGAATTAGGGTTGACTTGATGCTGTTCCATGAGTTCGGCAAGTTTCAACCGTTTTACCTTCTTGAGAGGTATTTGTTTCGCTGCCTGTTTATGCCGCCTTTTTAGCAATTGAACCGTTTCTCCTCAAATTTGCAAAATTTGCATATAAAATTTGACTAATTTAGAAACCCTGTTTAGAATTATTCTACATGAAAGTTACTTTTCATGACCCCATAAAAAAGGAAACCGAAGGGCATTTCGGTTTCCTTAGAGTTTAGAGGAAAACAATCATGTCAAACCTCATTATTGCTGACTCGGTTCATACCGATGATCGTCCTCTGCCACTTATTGTAGCAGAAAAATGGAATTTTAAGCTAACATATATTTATGAGAATGGAGTTTACTGGTACGCCATCCAAGATTGGATAAGAGGATTGTTAGTGAGCAAGTCAAAAACTGTTAGAGATGTGTGGTACAACTTGCAAAGCAGGAGGGGACTTGATGTGTCGTTTACGTTACGACAGTTGCCCTACATCACAGACAACGGCAAAAAATATATGATGGATTATACCAATGACAATGGCTTGTATCTTATCGCCCAATACCTCGAGGTAAATAAACACCGTCCTTTGCTGAGTGCTATTCAAAAATTTCTTGCTGATGCGGGAGTATTTGTCGATGAAGTACGGCGCAAACCTGAAACTGTAGTGACCTCCGGTGCAATTGACCCTGATAAGGCTATTGAAGCGGCAATTGCGGAATATAAGCGACGGGGTAAATCTGATGAATGGATTCAAGCGCGTTTGCTTGGCAAGGTCAAGCGTGGGATGTTCACCGCAGCACTTAAGGTAGCAATGGCTGAAATTTCTCGCAAACATTACGGATATGCAACCAATGAGGTCTATCTTGGCCTGTGGAGTCGAACGGCTGAAATCTTGCGAGAACAAATGAGTCTGCCCGCAACAGCTAACCTACGTGACCATCAACCTACGATGGCACTGTACTATCAACTATTGACAGAAGAAGGTTGTGCCATGAGGTTGGGTGAACGGCAGGAACTCACTTGGGAAGAAGCCAGCGAAATTATCCGCGATATTGCCCGTCATTTTGGCAAACATGCTCAGGAAACCAGCCAATTTTTTGGAATAGATTTAGCGACGGGCAAGCCCCTGCTCGAAAGTGGGACGTAGAATATGATTAGCCCCTCTTTTTTGATGGGGCTAATTTTCCACATCCTAGCCCACAGTGAAAATTATGCAATGTTGGATTCAATCCAACACTTCCCCTGTAGGATGAACTTGATGTGTCGTTTACATTACGACATTTCATAATCAAAAATACCCTTCTGGAAGATTAATCCTCGCCGCGTTGAAGCACGTCGCGGGGTTTGCTGCCGCTTTCTGTCGCCGGACCAATGACCCCGCGTGATTCCATCAGGTCAATTAAACGGGCAGCGCGGGTGTATCCAATCCGCAGACGGCGCTGTAAAAGCGAAATGCTGGCTTTTTCCAACTGGCGCACGATATTGACCGCTTCTTCGTACATATCATCGTCCTCACCGTCGGGCAGGTCATCGCCCTCCCGTTCGGCGGCCAGCGCATCCACCTCTTTCCAGAAGTTTTGCTGACGTTCCGGACGAATTTCCGACCCAAACCGTTCGGTACGGGAAACAGGCATCTGGGCCGGGCGATGAGGTTCGTCGCCCAATTTTAAAAGATTGGCGGTAGGCGAACCCCGTTTTACAAAAACGGCCTGTTCTTTCCAGTAGCGGGTAATACGTTCAATTTCCATATCCGACACGTACACCCCCTGCATACGCACGGGCGCGGACGCATCTGGCGACTGGAACAGCATATCACCTTTCCCTAACAGGCGGTCCGCACCGGGCGCATCCAGAATCACGCGGCTGTCTGTGCCGGAAGCCACCGCGAAGGCAATCCGCGCCGGAAAGTTGGCTTTAATCAGCCCTGTCACTACATCCACAGAGGGGCGCTGGGTGCTGATAATCAGATGGATTCCGGTAGCGCGTGCCATCTGTGCAAGGCGGGCAATCAGTTTTTCGGTTTCATCCGGCGCCAGCATCATCAGGTCGGCCAATTCATCAATGATGACCACCAGATAGGGGATTTTTGAGCCTTCCGGCGCACGGCGGTTGTAATCCTGAATATTTCGTGCGCCGCGTTCATTGAGTTTGCGGTAGCGCTCATCCATTTCGCGCTGCACCCATTTCAGCACGCCGACAATACGCTCTAAATCCACCACCACATTAGAAATCAGGTGCGGGATGCCGTTGTACCCTGTCAGTTCCACCCGTTTCGGGTCAACCATAATCATCTGAAGTTCAGTCGGAGTATTTTGCAGCAGCAGACAGGAAATAATCGCGTTCACACAGACCGATTTTCCTGAGCCTGTTGTGCCTGCAATTAACAGGTGAGGCATGGCGGTTAAATCGGCGGAAATGGGCGCTCCATCCACGGCCTGCCCCAATCCTATTGCCAGAGGGGATTTTTGCTGCATTTTCTGATGGGCGTCTGAACTCATCACATCGCGCAAGCTAACCAGCGCAGCTTTGGCATTAGGAACTTCAATCCCTACAAATCCTTTTCCGGGGACAGGTGCTTCTACACGGATGGTTTTGGCGGCTAAGGCCAGCGCAATATCTTTTTCCAGCGCCGCAATCGCGGAAACCTTCACGCGGGTTCGTCCACCGCGCCGTTCCATATAATCCGGTTCAACCCCAAACTGGGTAATTACGGGACCGGAATTTACTTCGACGACTTTACCCGGGGCGCCAAAACTGGATAGGGTATCTTCAATGATCCGTGCCTGCTCCAATAGATAGTGCTGGTCAACTTCCTGATCGCTGCCGGGTTCAAGCAGCGTCATGAACGGGGGCAGCTTCCATTCCTTTTCGTCCTGGGCAGGAGAGTCGGGAGGGGTTTTCGTTTCGTTTTCTACTGCGGGTGCAGCTTCAACCACAGCTTCAGGTTTTTTGTCAGGAGACTCATCCGCCTTAACCTCTACTTTTTCTGAAGGCTGTATCTCAAATGAACGCCGCAGCCCCATCGGACGGGCGGGACGGTCAAATTCATGGCGCTGGAACGGGTCACGCTGCACGGCAGGGGTTTCCTCTGCTTTGATTTCAGGAGCAGCAGGTTCGTCGGTTTTGGCGTCCGTATCAGCAGGCTTATTTACTTCAGCCGGAGCTTCAACGGCTGCCACCGATTCCGTCGGCGCAGGGGGTATTTCTTCCGATACAGGGATGGGCATTTCCCGTGATGGCATATGCCGTCGGGGGTATTCACCTTCTTTGCGTTCTGTAGATTCTTGAACAACATCAGGGCGTCGTCCAACCAGAGACGGCTGCTCACTTTGCCCTGCTAATTGTCTGGCACGCATTGCACTTAAACGACTGCCGATGCCCGACTCTTGCAGCACATCCGGCTGTTTTTCCGGCTCTACCACCGGTGTTTCCTGAGGTTGAGTCGGGGTAGGAGGTGTTTTTTCTGATTCGGGGACAGCCGCTACAGCACCTTCGGCCACCCGACCCATAACCCCCGTAAGGCGGCGCTGAGGTGCGCCTTCAGGTTGATTATCGGAGGTGCGTCCGGCTGCAACTTCGACGGGCTGGCGGGCAGGAACAGCTTGCGCTTCAGATTTTTCGGGGGTCTCCTCTTTATTACGTCCTGCCCAGCGTCCGGTGATACCGCCCAACAGACGCTTCGGGGCGGCGGATTCTGGTTGTGCTTCGGCAGGCTGTTCCGCAGCAGGTTTTTCTTCTGGCTGGTGACGCTGGAAGAGATTACTCCCTAACCGGAAACGTCCTCCAGCAGCTTCTTGCGATTGAACGCCCTCAGTGGCGGGTTGTTCTACAGAGGTTTCGGAGCGACGTAAAAGGCGTCCGAAACGAGCTGCACCATTTCCAGCGACGGCGGCTGCTTCTTCTTTTTTCTCGTCGACAGTTTCCGCTTTATCCAGACTCACGCGGCGGCCTGCTGCCTGTTCAGAACTATTTTCTTCAGGTTGAGCTTCTTCCTGACGGCGGCGGTTTAAGAGTCCCCACCGACTGGCAGTAGGTTTTTCCGTTTCCACAGGAGGAGGTGTTTTGGCTTCTTCCGGCTGCGATTCAGAGGGGGGAGGAGCAACACGGCGTCCAGGCAAACCAAATCGACGCTGGCGCTGTTCCTGAGCCGCTTCCGACGTGGCTGGCCGTCCTTCTGCCTCTACTTTTTCCGCTTCTACCTTGCCCCCTCTGAAAAGGCGTCCCAGACGGGAAGGCTTTTCCTCAGCAGCCTGTGTTTCAGCCGTCTGGCGGACAGGAGTTTCGGCAGCTTTTGCCTGATCCTGTTCTGGTGTGGTAGTGCGACCTGTCACTGTCTGAGGCGCACGCTGCGCGGCGGGCGGCGCTGCGACTTCGGCAGCAGCCAGTGCAGCCACATCGACTCTGCGGGCTTCTCGACGGGCGCGGGCGGCTTCCTGACGCACTTGCAGCGAGTGGCGGACATTACGCCCCTGCTCGACAATCTGGCTGGGGGAAGTTTTGAAAAGCAGCATCAGGGCAAATGCCCACCAGAAGAAGAAAAAGACTACAACGGCATAATCTCCAAGCTGACGGGCAAAGAAAATATACACAATATGCCCCAGAATCCCGCCCGCTTTGCCGTCCCGCCACAGCGCATCGGAATTTTGCTCTAAAACATCATAAGATGGAACTGCTTCCGTAAAAAGATAACCCCATTGCAAGGTCGCCATAACAATGATAAACAGCAGCATAGCGCCAAAAATGCGGAAATATTCAATATCAAACATGGCGTTCCCAAAACGGGACACCAGCAGCCACAATCCGATACCGCCCACGACCACAGGCACAAGCAGCCGACCAATGCCAAAAAGCTGTGCCAGATAATCATCCACTACGCCAGTGGCCGCACCGGGGGAGATAAATCCGCTTAAGAGAATCAGGGCTGCAACCGCCAGCGCCGCACCGACCATATCCAGTTGAAAATCCAGAGAGGGGCCGGCTTTCACCAGTTTGGGCAGACGGTCTTTCCCCGTTGGCAGGGGTTTTGCTGCCGCCCGATTGCTTTTAGGTTTCGCAGCAGGGGTAGCAGGTTTTGCAGGGGCGCTGGGCGCAGCGCTGCTGCGGGTACTGGGTGGTTTTGCCGTACCAGAAGGTGCTGCCGGTCTATCCGTTGTAGTGGCTCTCATACTTGGCGGTTTGGGAGTTTCTTTTTTCTCCTCAGTAGCCGAAGCGCCGGGACGCCTCAGTAATCCACCCAGCCGAGAACCGCCAGTTTCTTCTTTTTTCGGTTCTTCTTTCTGTGTTTCTCCACGCCGCCAACCGACAAAACGTCCTCCGCCCTCTTCTTTTTTCTCCTCCGGTTTTTTCTCTTCAGCCGGAGCGCGTCTTAATACGGAGCTAAAGCGGGAGGTGGGTTCTTCTTTTTTCTCCTCTGGTTTCTTTTCTTCGGCAGGAGTGCGTCGCAACGCAGAGCCAAACCGCGAACCAGCTTCATCCTTTTTCTCAGCAGGTTTATCGGCGGTTGTCTCTCGCCGAAATGACCCAAAGCGGGAAGTTGGCTCGTCTTTTTTCTCCTCTGGTTTCTTTTCTTCGGTGGGAGTGCGTCGGAAGGCAGAGCCAAAGCGTGAGCCGGGTTCTTCTTTTTTCTCAGCAGGTTTATCGGTGGTCGTCTCCCGCCGGAATGACCCAAAGCGGGAAGTTGGCTCGTCTTTTTTCTCCTCTGGTTTGTCGTCAGGAGTCGAGCGCCGGAAGGTTGACCCAAAGCGGGAGCCAGGTTCTTCTTTTTTCTCAGCAGGTTTGTCGTCGGTTTCCCGCCGAAATGTCCCGAACCGTGAGCCAGGCTCGTCTTTTTTTTCTTCAGGGGAGGGGCGGCGAAAACTACCCGTCCGCGAGGCAGGGTCAGTGGATTCTCTGCGTTCTTCGGCGTCAGGACGGCGGTAGCT
>CAZKZS010000007.1:24488-39403 GCA_964557285.1 uncultured Anaerolineae bacterium
AGCTGCTGCCAAAACGGGAAGCCGATTCGCCGCCTTCTCTCCGTTCCTCCGACTCTCGTCTATATGGGCTGTAACGCGACCCGAAAGAAGAATCTCCTTCTTTTCGTTCTTCTGAATCGTCGGTGCGGCGAGTTTCCCCACTAAAGCGGCGGGTATACGGGGACTCCGGCTCTCGCCCTGTGCCTGCCCGTTCATTTTCCGATGTGCTGCGGATACCAAATCGGTTAGGCGTTTCTGGACGACCACTCACACCCGCAGGCCGCGCCCGGGGTTCTTCCGATTCGTCTTTTTTCTCCGGTTCGCTGCGGCTGAACATGCTGGTACGTCCAAAAGGCGTACCACGTTCGGAGGTACTCTTTTTTTCGTCATCCCCTGACCCGCCGCCTGAACGCGCGGGCGGAGAATCCCCGCCGCTTAATCGTGAAGACGAAAACGGACGGGCAGGCTGAGCCTTCTTTTCTTCTTCCGGCTCTTTCTTTTCGCCACCATCGCGGCCTCTACGAGAGAAAAAATTACCCATACAAGCATCATATCATAAGTTGGATTTTTGCACTACTTATAGTGGAGTCTGCCTGTGGGAATCACATGGTTGCCAACTTGCGCTTTAGCAATATACTTACTGTCAGTTGCGGGACGTAAAAAATTAAAGGAAAAAGCCATGAACTCCAAGCCGAATACCTATCGGCAGATGCTGGTTGACCGGGCGTTTGTAAACGAGGATGCGCTGCTGCTCCGCAAGCAGGTACATGAGCGTTACAGCGACCCTGAAATTGATTTTCCAGCGTGGGTCTTGGAGCGATTTTCATGGCGCGGCAATGAGCAGGTGCTGGATGTAGGCAGCGGTCCCCTCACCTATCAGGAGGCGGTTTTAAAATATGTTCCTGCCCGGCAGTATACCGCCTGTGATTTATCAATGGGTATGATAAAAGCAGGCCGCCGTCACGCCAGACCGGATACGCTGCTGGCCGTGGCTGATACAGTGGCACTTCCATTTCCTGACCAGCGTTTTGATGTCGTGCTGGCAAATCACATGCTCTATCATGTGCCGGAACTGGGGCAGGCGCTCCATGAGATTAAACGGGTACTACGCCCTGAAGGGGTGATTATTGCGGCAACCAACAGTGAATTTTCGATGCCGGAATTTAATACCCTGACTCAGCGTGCCATGCGGGTTTTGGGGCAAAGCGCGGACGCAGTTGAAAAACTGGAACAAACCGCCCTGACGAATTTTTCTCTGGAATCGGGGCTGCGGCACTTTGCGCGACATTTTCCAGCAGTGGTGCGGTATGACATCCCCGGTACGCTGGTGTTTCGGGAGCTCAAACCTGTCATCGAATACGTGAACAGTACCCGCCCTTTTTATGAGCCGAATCTGCCTGATGGGATTATCTGGGAAGATTTTATTACCATTATGGGCGACCAAATTCGGCGTTTGTTAGAACACTTCGGCGAACTGGTGATTAACAAACTCACAGGAGTGATTATCGCCACAGAAAACGGAGGATTTGCAGCAGAGTATCGACGCCTGCTGCACCAGTTTGCTATTCCTCAAACCCATATCGACCAATAAGCGGAACAAAACGCACGGGGATGAGCCGTTCAACATCCCATTTGTCAAAGTCGCGCCGCACCACCTCTAAATGCTGCTGATTGCGTGTGCCAACCGGAAGCACCAATCGGCCGTTATGACGCAGTTGAGCGCGAAGGGGGCCGGGAATCGTGGGAACAGAAGCGCTCACAATAATCGCATCGTAAGGAGACATATCGGCAAGCCCCTGACTGCCATCCCCAACATGAATCTCAACATTTTCGCAGTTCAACTCTGCCAGACGGGTGGCGGCCTGTTCCCCCAGATCGCTGTTCCGTTCGATAGAATAAACACGGGCGGCCATTGCACAAAGCAGCGCAGTTTGATACCCTGAACCTGTGCCAATTTCAAGCACGATTTCATGTCCGCTTAAATGAAGGGCTTGCAGCATCAAAGCGACAACATAAGGTTGTGATATAGTCTGGTTGTGGCCGATGGGCAGCGCACCGTCACGGTAGGCCAGATGGCGAATTTCTGGCGGCACAAATTCGTGCCGGGGAATCCGTCCCATCGCTTCCAGAACACGAAAATCGGTGATGTCGCGTTCCTTAAGCTGTTTTTCAACCATATCCGCACGGAGCTTATCAAAGTCCATATGCACCTCATCAGACCCATTTCTCAAATTATACAACAACCCCCCTCTGAGATAATTGTGCCTGTGACCGAAACTACTTTCTGGGCTATTGGGGATACTCATTTATCCTTTGCTAAGCGGCGAGATTTAACCCGCTTTGGGGAAACGTGGCGGGATCATGAAGCACGTATCGCGGAAAGCTGGCGCACACAGGTTAAACCGGAAGATGTCGTGCTGATCGTTGGGGATTTATCATGGGCAACCACAGCAAAGCAGGTGCAGCCCGACCTGGCATGGCTGGCCGCGCTGCCGGGGAAAAAAGTGCTGGTACGCGGGAATCATGATCGCTGGTGGGTTGATATTGATAAAGTGCGCCGTCAGCTTTTGCCGGAAAACTGCTATGCTTTACAGGGAGATAGCCTGGTGATAAACGGCGTGCTGCTGTGTGGCGCTCAGGGACATATTGCTCCCGAAGACCCATATTATGTAGCCGACCCGCCGCAAAATCGTTATGAACGGGAACTTCAGATGCTTCAGTCAGCGCTGGAATCTGCTGCCCGCGTGCGGCAGCCAGCGCAGCCCATGATTGTGATGATGCACTATCCCCCTTTTACATCCGAAGGAAAACCTACGGCTTACAGCCGTTTGATAGAACAGTATGCACCGGCGCAGTGTTTATACGGGCATCTTCACCGAAAAATAGAGTGGGAAGTTGCTGTCCAGGGGAATCATAGCGGCGTTTTTTACCGTCTAGTGGCGTCGGATTACGTGGACATGCGGCTGCAAAAAGTTGGGTCATGGGGGAAAACATGCTGAAAGCCATTTTATTTGATTTAGACGGCACGCTGCTGGACTGGCGGGATACGCAGGTCGATTGGGAGGACTACCAGAACAATCATCTGGGAAAAGTATATGAATATATCCATGAAAATGTGCATCCTCTCAAAAATCGGCAGCGCTTTTTTGAAATTACCCTATCACTGATTATGGATGCGTGGATGGAAGCCAAAAAGAATCTGCTTGCGCCGCATCTGGGGCAAATTCTGGTGCAGGCGTTGGAAGCCGAAGGCGTGCCGCGTCCTCTGATTGATATGGAGTCCTGCCTGGAAGCCTATGATGTACAGCCTATTCCCGGGGTAACTGCCTTCCCGGATGTGCTGGAAGAACTGCCCATTTTAAAAAGCTACGGTTTAAATTTCGGGATTGTGACCAATGCCTTCCAGCCGATGATGCTGCGGGATGTCGAATTGACCACGACGGGAATCATGGAATTTTTTGAAAACACCTGCCGGATTTCGGCGGCGGACGTGGGTTATTTAAAGCCGCATGTTAGAATTTTTGAGGCCGCCTTGCACCAGCTTCAGGTCAGACCGGAAGAAGTCGTGTTTATTGGCGACAGTTTGCGGGCAGATGTAGCCGGGGCGCAGGCAGCAGGGATGAAGGCCATCTGGCGAACATCGGAAAATGGCATCTCAGAATTTGACAGTCGGGTTGACCGGAACGGCAATATGATTGTGCCGGATGGGACTATTGTCACATTGTCAGACCTTTACCCGATTCTGGATAATTTATATGAGGGCTGGAAAGAAGGTCGCAATGGCCGTCATTAACCGCACGCCCTACCGGAATCTGATCGTTACCGGAACCACCGGAACGGGCAAAACAGGCGTGGGGCGTCTGGTCGCAAGCCACATGGAAGGCGCGAATTTTCTGGATTTAGAAATTGAGCTTCAGCAGCGTCACGGTTACAGCGCCGACGAAATTAAAGAACGTTTTGGAATCGCGCGGCTGCGGACGCTGGAAAGCCAGTTAGTGGATGAAATGAGCCTGCGGCGCAGCACCGTTCTGGCGGTCAGCGGCCTGACCCTGCTCGAAGCCCACAATCTGGAACGGCTGCGCGAAACCGGCCCCATTCTCTGCCTGACGGCCTCTCTGGGAGAAACACTGCGGCGGCTGCATGTGGCTTACGGGGGGTGGTTTCAGGAAGCCAGCAACCGTTCCATGCTTCTAGGGCGTATCAAACGCGAAAAAAAATCACTTGAATTAAACTTACCTGTACTGGACACCACTGGCCTGACCATGGAAGAAGTCGCACGGCAGGCCAAAACTTTCTGGTTAGAACAATCTGATTTATAAACGAGGAAAAGAGCGTGGCACAGTTACACATGAGTCTTGCTCAAATGGATGTCCGCAAGGGCAATCCGCGTGTGAATTGGGCGAAAATGCAGCAGATGACGGCCCAGGCCAAACAGCAGGGGGGGCATATCGTGGTGTTTCCCGAACTGTGGGATGCGGGCTACGATTTAGAAAAAGCCAAAGATTTTGCCAGCAATTTAAGCGGCGGGCTGTTTGCTCAGGTGGCCGCATTGAGCAAACAGCAGGGTATTTTTATCACCGGCTCCATGATGGAAAAACGCGGGCTGGGGGTATGTAACACCGCGCCTGTGATTTCTCCTTCATCCGGCGTGATGGGCGCATACCGGAAAATTCATTTATTCCCCCTCATGCAGGAAGATCAGTATTTAACCCCCGGTGAGGCGACCTTAAACATCGGACTGCCCTGGGGACAAACAGCGCTGGCAATCTGTTACGATTTACGTTTTCCAGAACTGTTCCGCCGTTATGCGCTGGAAGGGGCAAAACTGGTGCTGCTGCCCTGCCAGTGGCCTGAACCCCGCCTCGCTCACTATCAAACCCTGCTTCGCGCCCGTGCCATTGAAAACGGCATGTATATCGTGGCCGTTAACCGCATAGGGTCAGATGTGGATGAATTAAACGGCAAGGAAACCCGCTTTTTTGGTCATTCCTGTGTGATTGACCCCTGGGGGGAGATTGTCTTTGAGGCCGGATATACTGAAGGTGTGTTTACCGTGCCGCTTGAGCTGGATATGGTGGATGAAGCCCGCCGTGCGATTCCGGTACTGAATGACCGCCGTCCGGAAATCTACGGCCATCTTTAAACCAGCGTTTTCAGCCAGCGTATGACCGTTTCGTGGTAAAGCTGCGAACGCTCTGCCATGGGTAAATGCCCCACGCCATCCAGCAGGACCAGTTCTGCCTGTGGAACGTGGTGGGCAATCAACTGCGCTTGAGAGGGCGGCACAATGGGGTCGCGGCTGCCTGCCACGACCAGAGTTGGCACGTGGATATTTTTGAGCCAATCGGTAATATCAATATCTGGCATGTGCCGGAAATAAAGATACATCGCGTCCAGATCAAGCCGTTTTGCATCGGGATAAATCAGGTCAATAGTGGCTTCTATGGCGGGATGAGCATACAGGCTTTTTTTATCAACCGCGTAGCTGCCAAGTGCTAGTCGATACACAGTACGGTTGAGGAAGGTCAGCTTCATTCCCGCCTTAAAAAGCATTTTCCCAACCGCGCCCATGCGGGCAAAACGTTGGAAGGGAGCGAGCGCCCCTGTCCATTTGCCCCGAACAAATCCGCTTATGCTGGCTGTTCCCAGCACCTGTTCCGGTGCAGAGGCGGTCAGCGCCAGCGCCAAAAAGCCTCCGGTAGAGTGTCCCACTAGAATTACTTTTTGTTTTCCTACCAGTTCATGAATGGCCGCCCATACCGTTTTGACCAGATTTTCAGCAGTGAAATCGGAAAATTTAGCAGGAAACTGTGCCGGATAGTGGCCGGGCAAACTGAGGCTGTGCCACTGCCAATTTTCCTGAATATAGGGGGATTGTCCTTCCGTCCAGAAATTGACGGATGAGGTAATACCGTGAATAAAAATCAACGGTGGGGTACTTTTTTCATGATTAAATGAACGTGCCGCGATAATTTGCCCATTCACTTCAAAAAGACGCATAGGACTTTCGTTTTGGCTTTTTATTGGGAAATCCCTCCGATGTACTGTCCGGTATCAGAAGGGGTGATCGCAAAAATGAGGCCGCCATCCCCCAGAAAAACACTGCCTCCTGTAAATTCCTGCCAGTAGCTTGAAATCGGAAACTCGCTGGCGACTGCCCATCCCAGGCTGTTTTTAAAAGTTTCATTGGTGCGCCAGATAAACCCGAATCCGCGCACGGGCTGAATCAAGCCGGGCGGGGGAATGAGCGACGGGTCATCGGCGGGGATGCTCTCATTCCAGTTATCCGGCACGCGCCAGAACACACCACTGTTGCTGAGGACGACAATCTGACCATTATCACGCCAGAACATACGTCCCTGTTCAAAGGGCTGGAACACCAGCGACAGGCTGTATCCAGCCTCACGCGGGCAGCCCAAACTTTG
Organism: uncultured Anaerolineae bacterium; assembly: GCA_964557285.1. Taxonomy (GTDB): domain Bacteria; phylum Chloroflexota; class Anaerolineae; order Aggregatilineales; family J027; genus SB15. The sequence continues at coordinate 30,893 of CAZKZS010000007.1, forward strand.
CAGGGATGGAGTCGTGTTATACGCATTTTGGAAAACCTCCGCCACCGGAATACTGCATACCGTTCCCGAAGCTGCCTGAGGGAAACTGGGGGTTGCGGCGGAAGTTATGACTCCGCCCGGATTACCGCCGGATTGAATCAGCACCAACGGCGGGATGGTCGGCGGAACAACCACATTGCCTTCCGGGTCTACGGAGGTCGGTTGGCCGATGAACACGCCTACATAAGGCGTCGGGGTTGCAGTGGGTGTACCAGGCCGTACCGGTTCAGTGGGGGAAACCACCACAGCCGCCTGTTCATCCGTCAGGGTAGGAGTGATAGTTGAAGGCAGTTCCACAGTCACGATGACTTTTGGGAGATTGCCATCCCCTAACAACGTGTCTGCTGGACGGGGGGCTGGCTCATCGGATTCACAGGCCGCCAGAAAAAACAGCAGAATCAGCCCTAAAAATTTTATCACTTTTGGAAAGGGGTTTAGTGCCATGCGAGTCGAAATAACTCCTGTATGGTTTGTCGGGTATGAGAGGTTTTTAAAAGCGCCTCTCCGATGAGTACCCCTTCAATGCCGGCCTGCTGTACATAGGCTACATCTTCAGCAGTTCGCAGCCCCCCCATGCTGATAACTGCCATCCGTGCAGGGATATAGTCGCGCAAACGCAGTGTGGTATCAAGATTAATTTCAAACGTGAATAAATCGCGGTTGCTAATGGCAATCAGGCGGGGCTCAAACTGAACCGCCTGTAACACTTCTTCTTGGCTCTGCACCTGCACAACCGCCGTCATCCGGTTGCGATGGGTAATTGAAATCAGGTCGCGCAGCACACAGGCATCCAGCAGCGCGGCCACCAGCAAAACGGCATCTGCTCCGGCGGCACGGGCTTCCACAATCTGATACTCATCGTACACAAAATCATGCCGTATGACGGGCAGGGTGGTGTTTTGTGTCACCAGAGTCAGGTCGGCAACGCCCCCCTGATAATAAAGCTGATTGGTTGCCACACTTACCGCACTTGCGCCGCCGTTTTCAAACCGTTTTGCCAGAATCACCGGATCGTAATTTTCAATGCGGTGTTCGGTTTCTGGGGCAGTCCGCCGAATCTGAGCAATCAGCGATAGTTTGCCGTCCTCCTGAATCTGGCTGCACAGGTCAATCGGACGGCGCTGCATACTGGCTAAGGCGCGGACGCCTTCCAGAGGCACTTCTTTTTTACGCTGCTCGACCACACTCTTGGTATGTTCGATGATTTGCTTTAACATTTCCTGTGAGAGAGGTCTGTAGCTCATTCGTCCATCTTCCCGCTTGAAAGAAGTTTAACATGGAAAATTACCCGTCGCAGGCAAGACCCGTCAATCCCTTTGTCAAGAACCCGCACGACAAACCCTATGTCGTCTATGGCCTGATAGCGATTCTGGCGCTTATTCACATGTACGTCATGACACTGGATGTATGGGAGTTAAATGAATTTTACGCCCGCTATGCTAACGCCAGCGTGCGCGTAGCCCAGGGCGAGTATTACCGCCTGTTCACCAGCATGTTTTTACACGGCGGAATCACCCATCTGGGATTTAACTCCATGGCACTTTATATTTTTGGGGGAGAAATCGAAAAATATTTTGGGCCAATGCGCCTGCTGGTCATTTATATTTTGGGCGGCTTGATGGGCAGCCTTGCCAGCTTTTTGTTTACTCAGGGTAATTCTATTGGGGCTTCTGGCGCGGTATTTGCGGTGTTTGGAGCGCTGGTCGCATATTATTATCGCAATTTTAATCTGTTCCGCCTGCTGTTCGGGGATTCCATTAACCAACGGCTGCGTTCTCTGGCAACGGTAGCAGTGATTAATCTGGCGATTGGATTTATGGTGAATGTTAGCAATGCGGGTGTAAAAATTGATAACGCAGCCCACATCGGCGGTGCGCTGGGTGGGCTAGTCATTGCGTGGTTTATCACGCCATATTATCGGCTGCAAACCGAGGTCAATGACCTGGGTTTTCCCCAACGGCGGCTGGAGGATACCACACCGGCAACCTGGTGGTGGGCGGTATCCCTTTTATTCAGCCTGGGACTTGCCGTAAGTATTTTTGTAGCAGTAAACGCCTAAAGGCTGCGTAAAACTGCCAGAACACGTCCCTGAATTTCAACCTGTTTGGCATCCACAAAAATAGGGTCCATTTGTGGATGGGCGGGCTGCAAACGAATTTTGTTGCCTTCCCGGAAGAAGTATTTCAGGGTCGTTTCATTGTTTTCCTTTAACCATACCGCCACCATATCTTTATCTTCGGCGGTTTGCTGGCGGCGCAGGATTACAATGTCCCCTTCATCGACCATCGCGTCAATCATGGAATGACCATGCACACGCAGGGCAAACACCTGATCCTGCGGCACATTGCCAATCAGACTCAACGGCACATCAATGGTTTCTTCTTCATCGTGATGGTAATCAAAAAATTCCACCGGCTTGCTTGCCACAATCTGGCCTGCCAGCGTTATGTGCATCAATTCCGGCAGACGCGCTCCGCGCACCCGCAGCTTACGCGGCTGAACAGAGTCTTCTTCCTCTTTAACCAGTTGCAGCCCACGCGAGACTTTTTTGGAGCGTTCCAAAAAACCTTCGCGTACCAGTTTATTCAGGTTGTAATTCACCACAGACGTAGAGCCGATGTCCACCGCCTCCCCAATTTCTCGAATCGTGGGCGGGTAGCCGTTGATAGCGATGAAAGACTCGATGAAATCCAAAATTTTTAACTGCCGTTCCGAAAGTTTGGCCCGGTTGGGTTCGGAAGATTGTGATATTGCCATGACTAACTCACTTTTGTACAAACGTTCTGTTTCGCAGATTATAAAGCGAACCTCTGTTCTACGTCAAGTTTTGTCTCCTGTTGAAACAAATGGTAAATTCAAGCATCATGGATAGGAGGCATTATGGGTATTCAACTCACCTGGCTGGCACATTCCGCTTTTAAACTCGAAATCAACGGCAAAACAGTCCTCATTGACCCGTTCCTGTCTGGTAATCCTCTCGCTCCTGTGAAGGCAGAAAATTTACATGCCGACTTTATTCTCCTGTCACATGGTCACGGCGACCATGTAGGGGATACGGTTGCCATTGCCAAACGTACAGGCGCGACTGTTGTCGGCAATTTTGAAGTCGCAAACTGGATTTCTGAAAAAGGTGTGAAAAATACGGCGGGTTTAAATACAGGCGGCGGCTATGACTTTGGTTTCGGGCGTGTGGAATATACGCTCGCCTTTCACAGTTCTTCGATGCCGGATGGCAGCTATGGCGGTCAGCCGCAGGGCATTTTGATTTTTGCGCCCGGGGTGACGTTTTACCATTCCGGCGATACGGCACTGTTTGGAGACATGCAGTTGATTGGTGATAAAGGGGTGGATGTCGCCATGCTGTCGGTTGGAGATTATTTTACGATGGGGCCGGAAGATTCCCTCAAAGCCATCAAAATGATTCGCCCCTCCTCTGTGCTGCCCATGCACTACAATACTTTTCCGCCGATTCAGCAGGATATTGCACACTGGGCGCAGCGAGTACACAACGAAACCGAGGCCAAAGCGATTGTCTTAGACCCCGGCGGCACACACGAATTTTAATGGCTGTGTTTTAACAAAATGGGACGTATATTGTAGGGACACGGCACTGCCGTGTCCTTACTTCATTTTTTGTTAGCGTCCGCAAACCCTACGCTGGAAGAATCGCCTACGTTGTAAGCCCGATAGCGGCCTCCTACAAATGCATATTTTCCTATCAGACTTTTATCCAGCATGGCGTCCTCTATGACCGATCCTTCGCCAATAATGCTGTCTCGTATGATGCTGTCTCGTACTTCGCAGCCCGCCGCGACGGTGACATCCGGGCCAATCACTGCCCGTTCAATTTTAGCGGATTCATGGATGTTCACGGGCGGCACAATAATCGCCATTGGGAATTTGTTGGCGATGCTTTGAGAATTATCCATGCCCCCCTGTCGCAGCATATAACGATTTGTGGAAAGCACGGTATCCGGCACCCCTACATCTAACCAGACGGGGACAGGCGCGGTTTTAAAGGTCATACCCTGGTCAACCATATGCTGCAAGGCATCAGCGATAAAATATTCCCCTTTGGTTTTTTTGTCCGAATGGAGCTGCCAGTCAAAAGCATCCATCAAGCGGTGTCCACTTTTGACGTAATACATCCCTACAATAGCCAGATTGCTGGGAGGGGTTTCCGCTTTTTCGACAAATTTAATGATGTTGTCATTTTCATCCAGCATCACTACCCCAAAACGGCGTGGGTCATCGACTTCGTGGACAAAAATAATGGCATCAGCGTCGGTTTTGTCGATAATGACCAGGTCGGCTTCAAACAGGGTATCTACAAAAATAACAAAAACCGATTCGTCGTTTACGTAGTTTTTTGCCAGCGCAATCGCGTGAGACTGCCCGAGCAGTTCTTTTTGTTCAATATAACGGGCGGGGATACGATAATTTTTACTTACATAGTCCTCAATCTGGTCGCCCAGATACCCCACAATAAAAATATATTCTGTAACGTCGTTTAAAACGCTGAGTTTATCTAGCAGATGGCCGAGCGCGGGTTTACCCGCCACCTCGATAAGCGGCTTGGGACGGGTGTAGGTATGGGGACGCAGCCGAGTCCCATAGCCAGCCAGGGGGATGATAATCTTCATGTCTTTTCCTCTCTTGAATTACACAAACGCAGGTTCGTGACGATGCCATTCCGTCGACCGTTCATAGGCGGCGGCAACCTGAAGGAGTCGCGCTTCCTGCATAAACGGCCCCAGAATTTGCAGCCCAATCGGGAGATGATTTTCGTCAAAGCCGCACGGTACGGTCAATCCACAAATACCCGCCAGACTGGACGGTAGGGTAAAAACGTCAGTTAAATACATTTGCAGGGGGTCCTGCGATTTTTCCCCTATTTTGAAGGCAGTGGAGGGCATGGTGGGGGTAGCAATCACATCCACCTGTTCAAACGCTTTTTCAAAATCAGCTTTAATCAGGGTGCGGACTTTTTGCGCTTTCAGATAATACGCATCATAGTATCCGGCAGAAAGGACAAACGTGCCGAGCATAATACGCCGTTTGACCTCTGGCCCAAACCCATGCCCGCGTGTAGCTTTGTACATCGGCCACAGGCCATCACCGGAGGACTGACGCACCCCGTAGCGCACTCCATCATAGCGGGCAAGATTGGCGGAGGCTTCCGCCGTTGCCACGAGATAGTAAGTGGGCAGGGCATATTCTGTATGCGGCAGGCTGACTTCTATCACTTCTGCACCCAGACTAGCCAGATGGTCGATAGCGGCATGAACCGCTTTTTGAGTAGCAGGCTGCACCCCTTCAATAAAATATTCTTTCGGGAGTCCGATTTTTAACCCTTTGACGCCCGCTTGTAATTTCGCTTTATAATCGGATAGATCGGCGCGGTAGCTGGTGCTGTCCTTTTCATCATAGCCGGCCATGACCTGCAAAATATCGGCCACGTCCTCAACCCGCCGCCCGAAACACCCGATGCTGTCCAGTGAGGAAGCAAATGCAATTAACCCGTAGCGTGAAACCAGTCCGTAAGAGGGCTTGAGCGCGACAATTCCACAAAATGCCCCTGGCGCTCGCACACTGCCTCCGGTATCTGTTCCCAGGCCGCCAATTGCCATATGTGCGGCGACTGCCGCCGCGCTGCCGCCGCTGCTGCCCCCCGGCACACGGGTCGTATCCCAGGGGTTGCGGGTAGTGAAAAAGCCGGAATTTTCCGTGCTAGACCCCATCGCAAACTCATCGGTATTGGTTTTACCGAGCATAACCACGCCAGCATCAAACAGTTTTTGCACAGCTGTTCCGGTGTAGGGTGGCTGGAAGCCTTCCAGCAGCCGCGACGCACAGGTCGTTTGCACCCCTGCCGTACAAAGCACATCTTTAATCGCCAGTGGAATACCAAGGAGGGGCGTTTTTTCCCCCGCTTGCAGACGTTTATCCGCTTCCGCCGCCATATGCAGCGCCTGTGCTTCGGTGACGGTCAAATAGGCTTTAATCTGGTTATCAAGGGTACGGATATGATCTAAATGTGCCTGCGTCAGTTCAACAGCAGTAATTTCTCTCCTATCAAGTTTTTCGCGTGCCTCAGAGAGGGTGAGTCGGTTCAGCATGTTTTGTCCTCATCAATAAGAGAGCTTTTAATCGACGACAGGCGCTTGCACTTCAATATCAAAGTGCATGAGGGGTTCACGTTTTTCCCCGGCGCCCCCCGCATCCAGAAGCACATAACCCTGGTCAACATCTGTAAAGCGATACAGCATCTGGGCGCGTTCAGCAAATTCCTTGCTCACCGCCTGAACATATTTATCAACATCCGTGATATGGGTAAAAACAACAAAATGGGCGTCCTCTGGGGTTCCAATAAAATCATTGGGGTCGCCTATTTCGGTGAGTTTGTGGCTTAAGACTTTGGCCGCCAGGCTTAAGGCATCATTCGCGGTCAGGAAGCCATACGCATCTTTAAACCCCATAAAACCCGCAACGCGCACATCCAGCCGATGCCAGTTGGTGCGCTGCCGCAGGAAATTCTGGTATTCATCTTCAATCATGGGGCCGGTGGGCAGCCCCGTAATAGGCTCATGCAGATGGTCACGTGTGGCGCGGGCGATACTGCTCTGCACCCGAATCCGCAGTTCTTCCACATCAAACGGCTTGGTGATGTAATCATCGGCCCCAATTTGCAGGCCGGAAATTTTATCGGAACGGGCGTTACGCTGGGTCAGAAATACAATCGGAATATACTTGGTCAGGTTGGTAGCGCGAAGTGCCTGGCAGACCTCAAAACCTTCCATATCGGGCAGCATAATATCTAACAAAATGAGGTTGGGCAGTTTGGAACGTGCCAGCGTAATACCCTGGCCTCCGGTATCTGCATGAAAAACCTCATACCCCTGGGAGTCAAAATACATGATAAGAAGTTCAGCAACATCTATATCATCTTCAATGACCAGGATTCGCTTTTTACCCATGACCTTCCCCAAACCAAACTCAAACGATTGTATTCTAACAAATTTCCAGAGAGGAGTCTTAAAAAATTACACAAAATTCACAGGCTGTTTATTTATCACTCCGCTTGCATAATTTCAGCCCTTAAATGCATCAGAGGTTTAGAGGTGATTCCTCCCTTACCATCGGGCAGTTCCACGTACCCCTGTTCCCGTTCAATAAAGTTATAAAACTGAGGAAGCTGGCTATCTAACCGTTTTTTGAGATGCCCATAGAGCCGCGGCCCCACGGAACGAGTGGTAATCACCACAAAACGCGATTCGTCACGGTGTCCGACAAAATCTTTCGGCGCGCCCAGTTCAATCACGGAATCGCTGATGACATTTCCAATGTAAGTAATGACTTCTTTGGCAGTCACAAAACCGTACAGGTCTTTAAAGGTATCAAAATTTTCGACACGCAGTTCCAGACGGTAATAATCTTTAACATTCTGCTGCATACTTTGTAAGGCTTCATCAATTTGTTTGCCAGTGGGCAGGCGCGTCTGCGGGTGAATATGACCATCATTACGCCGCAGGGCGTTCCGAATCCGCAAATTGAGTTCGGGCAGGTCAACCGGCTTCTGAATAAAATCATACGCTCCGGCTTCCAGAATCCGGTTTTGCAAAACAATTTCTGTTCCCCCCGCCATAAAAATAACCGGAGTATAAGAGACACGCGGATACGTTTTAAGTTCCTCAAAAACACTCAGCCCAGAACGATCCGGCATCTGGGTTTCTATCAACAGGATACTGGGGCGGTGTTTGAGCATGGGGTCTAACACTTCCCCTCCCTGAGTCACCGTATAAACGAGATAGGCTTCCTGCTCAAAATAGGCTTTGAACATTAAAAGCAAATTTTCATCCGGTTCAGCAATGAGGATACTTTCTGGAGTCATAGGCTAATCAGCGTCTAAAACTGCATCTACCCTAAACTGCTGTGCTTCCTTATCCGGTGCGTTCGCCAGCACCTTATCAATAGGCAGAGTCGGCTGGGTCCGGTCAGCCCGCATCACACTATCGACAGGCAGCACAGACGCCGTTGGGGGAATATCATCGGTATCCAGTGAATTTAGAACATCCACATAATCAAGAATCGCGGAAAGCTGGTCACGGTACAGTTCGATTTCTTCCGGCGTCAATTCCAGTTTGGCAAGTTCAGCGATATTTTCTACAGTTTCGCGTGTGAGACCACTCATTTTTAATAGTCATCCTTTAATAAAACTATAGCTAATAGTGCCTTCTCATTCAAGTTCATAATTTACAGGATTAATTAAAAATAAATTTAGGGTGTTTGTCTCAATGTGTCTTAATTCTGAAAGAAAAAACGGGACGCCATCTGACCTCCCGTTTTTGCGTTCATAGAGAACCTTGATTGGCAATCGCGTTAATCCTCACCCCCTTGCCCGCGTCTCACCGAGTGGAGGAAGGGAATAAAATCGCCTTCTGAAGCCCTCTCCATCACATGGTTCAGGGGCGG
>CAZKZS010000008.1:0-39044 GCA_964557285.1 uncultured Anaerolineae bacterium
TGGACTTTCCCGTGAGGCGGTAATAGCGTTTTTGCAGTGCCAGCGCGTGATTCCAGACCGCACCCGCGATGTTGATCTGCTGGTGCAAATGCTGGTCGTGTTTATCGCACCGATACAGGCGATACTTGTAGGTACGACGCACCTCCGTCATACGGCCTTCCGGTTCCCTTGAATGATTGCCAGCCGCGCTCCGCCTCCTGTAGGCATAAAACACGAGTGTACCCACAGGGTCGGCCAACCATTTTTCACAACAGGACGGACTTGTCTGAGGCGTCGCGTTTTGGTCATAGAAACAGGATACCCAAACTCCATCGCTAACGCAACTGTGCCTTCTATCCCCAAACCTGAAGCCTGGGGGTTTTACGGCGCTTGTTCGATAAACCCGTATGCAAAAATCTGCCTGAAAGTTACTTCAGGGCTTCCATGATGTTCCGCAACAGGTCTTCGCTCAAAAATGAGCCTTTCCGCAGCAGGGTATCAATCTGGTTGCTCAGCCGTGCCATTTCTTTGACGGTGAGTTCTTTGGCCGTAATCACGATAATGGGGATATGGCTGTAAGTGTCGTTGGATTTTATGGTATCTATGACCTGAAAGCCATCCAGATACGGCATCATCAGGTCGGTGATAATTAAATCGGGGTGAATGGATTCGACCATTTTTAAGCCCTGCAACCCATCTCCGGCCACATGCACCTGATATTCGCCCCGACTTTCCAGAATCCGCCGCAGCAGCCGCGCCGAATCTACATTATCCTCAATAATCAGCACCTGTTTGACTTTGGGGCCAACATTTTGCAGCGCGGAAATAATGCCTGTTTCGGGAAGCTGGCGTCCTGTGCCAATATCCGATAGGTCAACCTGTTTTGCCCAGTCATCGCCCAGAATCGTTTTTTCTACGGGAAAAGTATGACCGGAACAGTTAAACACCACCACCTCATCAGATTTAATGTCGCCCTGCCGCACCATTTTGATGAGGCCGGCAAAAGCAACTGCCGTCGCGGGTTCAACCGAAACGCCATCGGTTTGCGCCATGATTTTGGTAACGTTAAAGGCTTCTTCGTCGCTGGCGCTGGTGGCCGCCCCCCCATATTTTTGCATGAGATCCCATAAAATCTGATAAGCACGTCCGGGGTTGCCTGTACTTAAGGTCGCAATGACTGTATCGGGATTTTCAACAGGTACAGCTACAGGCTGCCGATTGTTAAACGCCTGAATCATCGGGTCACAGCCGCTGGACTGTACCAAACCAATAGCGGGGACTTTATCTAATAATCCCAGGGCTATCAGTTCTTCAAATCCCTTCACAACACCAATCGGCCCCATGCCGCCGCTAACGCCCTGGATAAACCAGTCTGGCGCTCGCCAGCCCAAATCTTCCGCGATTTCAAAGGCCATCGTTTTCATGCTTTCCATCGCGGCGATACTTTTAATGCCTTTGTCATAAAAAATGCCCCGATGTTCGGCAAATCTGGCAGCCATTTCTTTGGTCTGGTCATACGTCCCTGTAACTTTGATGACCTCTGTGCCGTAAATGGCAACCTCGCGCATTTTGTCGCTGGGTACGCGGGTGGGTAAAAATGCCCAGAGTTTAATCCCCGCCCGCGCTGCATAGGCAGAATAAGCAATAGCCACATTTCCCGTGCTGGCGACTACCGCTTCCTTAATGCCCTGTTCCTTCATCACGGAAATGGCAACCGATGCCTGACGGTCCTTAAAAGAGTGGGTCGGCCCCTGCCGTTCATCCTTAAAATAAAGATACTTCAGACCAAGCATCGAGCCAAGATTTTTCATGTGGATAAGGGGTGTGCCACCTTCGCCCATCGTGACGATATTTTCCGCGTTGAGCAGGGGCAGCAGTTCCCGATAGCGCCACAACCCCGGTTTGCGCTTCTGAATCACTTCCTGCCAGCCAGCCGCCTTGAGGGTTGCTAAATCATACTGGGCGTGAAGATAGTCCTCACCGCATACCGGACATTTTGAAAGAGGTCTGATATAAGGGGCATGATAGCCGCAGTTGGTGCAGTACAGGTGAATCTGCTGCTGGATAATGGCGAATTCTATATTGTTATAAGGTGCTGATAGCATAACGATGTCCTGCAATAAAAAGCACGATGCGTCTAGCGCGGCTGAGAAACTTTCATTTCGACTTCCCGCACCGCTTCGATTAATTGGTCGGGAAGGAAGGGTTTAATCAAGTGTTTTACCGCGCCCAAACGGAAAGACTGCTCTGTGTCTTCGTTAATGCTGCACACAATCACCGGAATATGCTGCTGGTCATGGGAAAGGCGAGAAAGCACTTCCCATCCCCGCCCCCCACTCATGTTGACATCCAGCACCACCGCAAGGCAGCGAAAAGTCGTAAGTTTTTCCAGCACTTCGTCAGGGCGGGTCACGCCTATGACCTCGTAGCCGCCGCGACTCAAATAGCGGCGATACTGGTTAATCATGTCTACATCATCTTCCACCGCCAGCACAAATTTGGGCGGCGGCAGGGTTTCCGCAGGTGGTTCTTCCTTTTTCTCCATCCCATCAGCGATTTCGGTCGGGTCGGTTGGCACGGTAATGCTGAAGGTTGAACCTACCCCCGGCTCACTTTCTACCCAGATGCGTCCGCCCTGCAATTCGGTCAGCGACCGGGCAAGTGGCAGCCCCAAGCCCGTTCCTTCGGCGGCGCGTGTGGTGGAGTTATCCACCTGCTGGAAGGACTCAAACATCTTGCCGAAGTCCTCAGGATGGATGCCAATGCCTGTATCCGTCACGGAAACCTGAATAAATTTACTGCCGTTTTCATAAATAACATGGGCTGAAGTGGTGATGCTGCCCCGATTGGTAAACTTAGCAGCATTAGAAACCAGATTTAGGATAATCTGACGGGTGCGGAATTCATCCCCATAGGCCAGAGGCAGGTCGTTGTCCATTTCCGTATGAAGCCGGATGTCTTTTTCTTTGGTCAGCCCCTTTGCAGACGACATGACCCCCTTAATGACTTTGCTGAGGTCAAAATAGTCGCGGGAAAGTTCCATTTTACCCGCCTCAATTTTGGCCTGGTCAAGAATGTCATTGACCAGCCCCAACAGGTGTTTCCCACTGTCGTGAATGGTTTGCAGGTCTTGTTCCTGCAACTCATTAATCGAGCCGTCAATGCCTTTCAAAATCACACGGGAGAAGCCGATAATCGAGTTCAGCGGAGTCCGCAGTTCGTGACTCATAGCGGCCAGGAAATTTGTTTTGAGTTTATCCACTTCGCGCAGCCGTAAGTTCGCATCAGTGAGTTCTTGCACCAGCCGCGAATTTTGGATAATGGCTGAAAGCGAACTCGTCAGGGCTTGCAGCAGCCGCACGGTGTTTTCGTCAAATTTGTTGGCGCGTTCACTTTCCAGCGCCAGCACCCCAATAAAATTTTCACCCGTGATCAGGGGCATATAAATGCCGGATTGGATGGATTCAGAACGCGGGGTGTAATTCCGTTCCCGCCGCACGTTGCTGAGGATAATAGGGTTACGCAGGCGGGCGACTTCAGCAATGATGTCACTCGCATTCACCGAAAAACCGGGAATATCTTCCAGGGTAAGTTTGTGGTAAATGCTGGCAAGCGCCCCCGGTTCAAGCTGTTTTTTAAGTGGGTTGTACATATACGGCACAACCAGCGAGGCTTCCATCTGATGCAGGAGCAAATCGCTGACTCGCTGCAAAATCTGATTTAGTTCTTCGGAAGCGGTGGCTTCCACGGTCACATGAAACAGGAAGCTCATTTCTTCGCTGCGGCGCTGAGAGAGTTCAAAGAGGGACGCATTTTCAATAGCGGTTGCAAGCTGGTCGGCCAGCGTGGAAAGAATCCGCACATCCTCATCAGTGAATGCGCCGGGCTGATTCGACTGCACATCCAGCGCTCCCAGCACCTGCCCTTTGGAAATCAGCGGCACGGCCATTTCGGAACGGGTATTCGGCAGATATGGATTCGGCTTGTGAATTACCCGTGCGTCGGCAGTATCCAGCGCGATAGAGGGTTTTCCATATAACGTCACCTGTCCAATGACTGAACGCGACCCCACAGGCAGGAAATGTTTGATGGCAAGCAGCTGCTTTCCGGCCTCACCCGTAGAGGCTTTTAGCAGGGCGTTTTCGGCGTCATCATCCAGCAGGAAAATTTGTACGTGATCGTAATTAAAGGTGGATTTTATTAAGTCCACCATCTTAGGCAGCAGTTCGTCCAGTTGCAAAATGGAACTGACCGCCTGACTCACCTGAGCAGAGGTGGTCAACTGGCGCGAACGACGTTCCGATTGTTCGTACAGGCGGTTATTTTCCAGCGTAATCGCGGCCTGGTCTGCCAGCGACTGATAAATCCGCACTTCGCGTTCGGTGTGCTGGCGCGGTTCAGATGATCCTAACAAAATGGCGCCGATTGGGTTGCCTGCCGCAATCAGGGGGACGATGACAAAGGACGAAATATCCAGCGCCCGGTAGCCCATGCGGGCGGTTTCATCCAGGGAGGGTTCTGCCATGACATCATCCACCCACAAAATTTCCGTGGTGGAAATTTGTTCCCAACTGGGGAACTGCTCCGCCGTGAATCGCATCCCTGTCAGGTCAACTGCATCTCCACGCACCCAACTGGCGGTTACTTCCATGAGCGCGTCCTGCGAGTCCCAGCGATCCGTAAGCAGGGTACACAGCAGCGCTTTATCAACTGCTGGGTCTGCTGCATAATCAATGATAGCTTGCAGCACCCCATTTTTATTATCCGCATTGGCAAACGCCCGAATCGCCTGATAGAGGATGCCTGTTTCTTCTAGCGAGTCCTGAGTCTGTTTGAACAGCATATCATTTTCGATGATATAGGCTGTTGAGTCTGCCAACATTCGTAAAAACTGCTGTTCTTCTTCTGAAAGCTGGCGCTGCTGCTTAAATGCCACTGTCAAACGGCCAGTGGGCTGTCCGGTAGCACGAAACGGCACGGAAGCAACCGCATGATAAGGTGAATCGGATTCGATGAGCGCCCGCACCAGGGGAATATTTAAAGGGGCTTCACTCACATTGTCAATGAAATACTGTTCCCGACTCAGCAGGTCAAAATGATAGTCCTCCACCATTGGCAGGGAGGGTAAGTCGGCATCCATTTCATTTTTTGCCCAGGCCAGCATATGAGTCAGTTTGGAAAAATCTTCCGGGTCATCGGACAGGATGACATCAATCCGGTCTGGCTCAAGCATCTGGATTTGCGCCTGCAACACTTCCAGCGCTTCATGAATGTCCTGCGCTTCAGCAATAGACCGGCTGGCGCGGTACAGGTTGGCGGTGGATTGCAGCGCTTCCTGTGTGCTTTCAAAGAGCAGCACCGCATCCAGCGCAATTGCCGCCTGGTCTGCCAGGGTCAGCAAAAAGCGGCGCTCATCTGGTGTAAAAGTGCGCTCGTCCTCAAAAATGGCAACGATAGAGCCAAAATACTGATTGCGGACATCCAATGGCATGACCACCAGCGCATTCACGCCGTTCGCCCGCAGCCGGGCAGCCTCTTCCTGAGTAATTCCCGGCACGGTCTGAATATTACGGGTCGCAAAGGTAAAGTTTGCCATGCCCAGACTGCGGTCAGGCACGATAATCGAACGCGGAATCTCAATATTATCCAGCGTAAGCTCATAATCGGGTTCAGGCCATACCCCTACCAGTGAGGTGATAATTTCACCGCGCCGGTTCTGCTGCTGCAAGGTGATATACATTTTACTGGGGCGCAGCACCCGCATTTGCTGAATAATCGCTTCACTGATACTTTGAATATCGTTGGCGCGGGAAATGGCGCGGGAGGCTTCATACAATTTGGTGGTTTCGCTCAGGCTTTCCTGTAATGCCCGTTCCAGTTCACGCAGTTCGGTAATATCCTGATAGATGGCTACCGCGCCGGTGATGTTTCCATAGTCATCTTTAAGGGGGGCCGCCCGGGAAAGCAAATCTATAGGATGATCATCGGCGCGGCGCACCATTAAATCCTCTGCGGAAAAGGTCTGCCCGTGTTCCAGCGCCAGCAGAATCGGCAGTTCCTCCTGAGGATAAGGCTCGTAGGTTCTGGCACGATACATCCGAATAATGTCTTTCAGGTTTTTGCCGGGGACAAAATCTTCTCCCAGAGTTTTACGTGCCTGGCTGTTCGTTACCTGAATAACCATCTTGGAGTTAACCACCACAATAGCGGCAGGGGTAGTGTCAATAATGGATTGCAGGATTTTTTGCTCACTGGCAACCTGCCGGAACAGCCGTTGATTTTCCAGCGTAATGCTGACCTGACTCACCAGACTAGAAACGAGTTCAAAGTCGCGTTCGTCCAGGTCGTCGGCGGTTTCGGGACGCCCCACCAGCACCGCGCCAACCAGTTCTTTTGATTCGCGGTTAAAAATAGGCATCACAATATGTTTGCCAAACATCTCACGGGCTTCATAAGATAAACCCGCCAGATTGTTCACGACAATTTGCCGTTTTTCCCGAATAGCCCGCGTGATACTGTTCTGTTCCTGGTGTAAATCGAAGTAGTTTGGCAGCAGCATCGCCGTGCCTTCGGGATTATGAGCGCTGATACGATGCAGCGTGTGTCCGTCGGGCTGCAAAACCCCTGCCCACCAGCGTGTAAAATTACCGGGGCGGGCAATCGTTTCAAAAAGTTGGTTTAAGCCTTTACTCAGGTCGGTTGAAATCTGGTTCGTAATCTGGCTGGCTTCGGCCAGCGCACGGGCGCGCTGCGCTTCGTCGCGGGCTTCCTGAAACAGACGGGCATTATCCACCGCCAGCGCCAACTGGTCGGCCAGCGTCTGGAACATTGCCACATCACTTTCAGTAAAAGCGTTGCGTTTGGTGCTTTGTAAATCCAGCGCCCCGATAATACTGTCTTTAGAACGCAGAGGCAGGGCAAGTTCGGTTAAGGTATTGGGGAGCAGTTCATTAACTTTGTGATAGGGGTCGGTGGTCGTATCGCTGGCTAAAATGGGTTTGCCCTGCGAAGTCACCTGCCCTATCACGCTGCGGCTACCTACGGGCAGGCTGTGGCCTCTGGCAATCAGGGCAGCCCCAATTTCTCCGGTACTGGCACGCAGTTTTGCTTCTCTGGTTTCGGAATCGATTAAAAAAACCTGGGCGTGATAAATATCCTCAAACTGTCCAATGAGCAGTTCCACCGTATCCTTCAGCAGCACTTCCAGGTCACGGCGGGCGAAAATTTTCTGAGTTACGATGGTGCTGGTTTCACTCAGCAGTAAACGGCGTCTGGTTTCATTTAATACAGAGACGTTAGAAGCAATATTGACACTGCGCGAGATGTACCAGGCGAGCAAACCAAAAATGAGGCTGATCCCTGTAATTGAATAAATCGTTGTTGCCGAAGGCAGGTCTTTCTCATAAATAACACTGACTTTGAGCAGATTGAGCAGAAAGAGTCCTACAGCAAGGCCCGCTATCCATCGGATGTCCTCTGTTCTGCATATCAGGCCCGCTACCGCCAGCGTAATCCACATGATGGAAATAAAACCGATGCTTACGGTACTGTGAGTCATGGATGCCAGCCAGAAACCCGACAGCACAAACAGCCAGGTAGCTACCCGCAGGCGTCCCTGCTGAGTGAGCCAGAGGGTATATCCTAAAGCCAGAAAAGCAGAGACGACCCCAAAAATAAAAAAGGGCGGTTCATCTGGTGTATTCGGTGATAGATAAGTGGTGGCCTGAACCAGCAGCGCAATCCCGACCAGGGCAAGCGCTAAAGTCGTGAATACATATAAACTCAATGCACGCTGTCGGTCACTTACATTGGCATAAGGGTCTAAACGAAAGACCTGATTCATTGCAGCGTTTCCTACCTTAAAAACAGGGGTGGTTTAATGCCATTCCCAGACTTGTTCCCCGGAAAGCAGGCGTCGAATCTGGTCAGGAAAACGATCCGGGTCAAGGGGCTTGCCCAGAAACCCATTAAATCCTGCTGAGATGGCTTTTTGCATTTGTTCTTCACTGGCTTCGGCGGTCACTGCGACGACCAACGTATCCTTCAGGCGGGGGTTGGCGCGGATTTTCTGTAACGCCTGATACCCATCTTCATAGGGGAGGCGAATATCCATCAGAATCAAATCAATGCGGGGTAAAGTGTCTGCAAACTGGACCACCTGCCAGCCCGACGTTTTCCATTCACAGCGCTGCACCCCCATAAACGCCAGCATACGAGCAATGAGTACAAAATTAGGTACATTATCTTCAACGACTAAGACATGGGCTTCAGCAGGGTCTACCGGCATTTTCGTCCCGTTATAGTCAGTCATCATCTGCTGTCCTTCAATAAATTACTTTTCCTGTTGCAGGAAAAATTCAATTTCAGCCGGAAAAGTATCAATATCAATAGGTTTAGGGATATACCCATCACAACCTGCCGCCAGGGTTTGTTCCCTATCCCCCTTCATGACATTGGCTGTGACCGCGACAATAGGAACATGTTTGAGCGTTTCAACTGCTCTCAGGCGTGATGTCGCCATAAATCCATCCACTTCGGGCATGTTAATGTCCATGAGAATAATGTCCGGCCGAAACTCAATTGCCATAGCAATGCCAGCCTCCGCACGCGAAGCCGTAATCACACGATACCCTTCGGCTTTTAAAACTCGCTCAACCAGCACCCGATTATTATCGTCATCCTCTATGTAGAGAACAAGCGCGCTCATCTCATGCTCCGAAGCTCTTTACGAGTGTAACATATTTTGAACAGGCGGGGCGGTTATAACCCCCTGCATCCACTTAAAGGTAATGCAGACTTGTCAAATCGAAAACCCCACCCCTCCATTTTTCACGGAAATTTAACGGCCTGTCGACATGGGCATAATGACATGCAGAAAATCTTCACGTCCTACCGGACGGACTAATCCGGGCAGGGCAGAACCGCTGGTTTCCAGAATAACCTGGTCTTCCTTAATCGCTGAAAGCACGTCAATCAGGTAGCGGATATTAAATGAAATTTCCAGTTCATCCCCTTCTACAGAAGCATCTACCAGCCCCCGGTTATCCCCTTTTTCCTGAGAAGTGGCCGTCACCATAACGCTGCCGGGGCCGGCCTCCGCCGGACTAATCACGACTTTAGCCGCGTTAGCTGCATCTTTAGCAAAAACTTCTGACCGTTTGCAGGCACGCAGCAGTTCATCGGTATATACCTGGGTGCTGGTGGTAAATTTTCGTGGAATGATGGTTTCATAGTCGGGAAAAACCCCATCAATCAGGCTGGATACAATATCCACATCCGACAGGTGGAACATAACCTGATTACGACCTTCGGGCAGCGAAATAAGCACATGCGAGTCATTATCGCCAATGATACGGGCAACTTCGGTCAGGGTGCGGGCAGGAATGATAATCTGCGTGCGTTCTGCAACCGGAGTCTCAAGTTGCGTATGCCGGACGGACAGCCGAAAACCATCGGCAGAAGCCATCGTTACCCGGTCATCTTCAAAACGGGTCAGGATTCCGGTTAGCACCGGACGGTTATCCTCTTTAGCAGCAGCAAAATCGACATGCCCGACCATCTCCCGGAACGCATCGGCGGGGATGGCAACCCCCCGGCTGCTATCGGCTTCCGGCACTAAGGGATATTCGGAGGCATCTACACATTTGATGTTGGCGGTGGTACTGCCGCATTTTAAATTCATCACCTGATTACGCGGATTCAGCGAAAGGTCAACCCGTTCCTGGGACAGGTTGCTGACCAGATCGAGCAGAGTCCGTGCGGGGGCGGTGGTTGCCCCTTCTTCATCGACCTTTGCGCCTATCCAGCAGGTAATCCCCAATTCAAGATTGGTTGCAGAGAGCTTGAGCCGCTGATTATCGGTGGTTAACAGCACATTGGAGAGAACGGGTAAAGTGGGACGGGACGGCACAGCCCGGTTGACGATACTCAAGCCTTTATAAAGATTTTCCTGTAAAACCGAAACGCGCATATCAGCCTCTTGGTATTGGGAAACGAAATATCCCCGAATTATAGCACATAGAACGTTTAAGCTAACAGCCGTTGGGAACGGCAATGTCCTGCTGTTCGCTGGTATCCACCAGGTTGTACTGGTAATGCAGTTCCCCCGTGACCGCGTTTTCCCCAAACAGAATCAGCGCATTGTGGACATTCATGCCGACTCCAAATCGCCCTACGACATTCAATTCAGGAATCAGCCAGGCTTCCCCGCCGACAATCTCAATCGTGCTGGGCTGCGCCTGAAAAATGCTGATTTGCAGATTGTTTTTATCAAATCCGTACTGATAAGCAGGATAGTCTAAAATTCGGGAAACCTGCCCGGTAGGAATCGCCAGCGTGAACCCGCCTACGATGCGTCCAGCAGATAGGGTAGCAATGTCCTGAGCCGCTTCATTATTAATGGTACAAATCCGGTTAGAATCGACCAGGTAAAAATCATTTTCTATCCGCACGGCCTCAATACGGGTGACGCTGCCGGAAAGCGCTTCCCCTTCAAACTGAAGCAGTACCCGTCGCCGCCGCAGGACACTGTTTTCCCATACTCGCATAATCATATAACCAACGGCTTCTTCACCTGTCGTCGTATACTGTCCGCTAAAATTTACCGTCACTTCAATCGCCCACCCCGGCAGTTTATCCCGATTGTAATCCACGGGGTTAAACGCAATGCTTTCAAAGCCGGGGGGCGGTGCGTTCTGGGTTTTAATGATGGCCGTTTGTACTTCCTCCGGTTTGGCCTGTGTGGGCAGGGGAATGTCGGCCTCCTTTTCCTGGCAGGCAGTGATAAAAATCAGAAAAAACAGGAAAAAAACTGACCAGAACCGCATCCGTAGCTCCTCAAGACGATTTCCTTAAAGCCATATTAACCTAGCCTAGCCATAAGCGCGACCCTATGCGATAATCTTCACAAACACTCGTGAAACCTGGAACAAAATGGAACTTCAACTCAAGCGGCGGATGCGTCGGCAGGCGTATGTGCTGGGTGTGCTGGCAGTTATTTCTGCGCTGTTTGGAATCGCTTTTGTAGCGCTGGGCGGGCTACCGGATAAACGTTTTCTCCGGTTAGGGGAAAACGTGCCGGGGGTGGTTGTCCCTGAAGATTTTGAAATCACTGTTTTTGCGATGGAACTGACCGCGCCGCGTTATATGGCTGTCCAGCCGGAAACCAACGTTCTCTTTGTTTCAGACCGGGGAACAGGGCGGCTCGTCGCTCTGCCTGATGAAAATGGCGACCACAAGGCCGATAAAAAAATCACGATTCTGGATGGGTTGGCGATTCCTACGGGATTAGCGTTTCATGAAGGCTGGCTGTATCTAGCGGAATCCAATCAGGTGAGTCGGCTGCGGCTGGATAAGAATTACAAGGTTATCGAAAAACAGGTTGTGGTGGATGACCTTCCGGCGGGCAAAAATCAGGATGAAGAAGTCAGCAACATGCACGCCCTTCTGATTCACGAGAATGAACTTTACGTGACTGTAGAAGCAAGTTGCGCGGGCTGCGAAGAAACCGATTCGCGGCGGGCGGCGGTGGTGGTGTATGACCTTGACGGCAGCAACGAACGTATTTTTGCAAGTGGGTTGTACTATCCAATGGCGCTGGCGGTGAATCCGGTGAATCAGCAAATCTGGGTAGCGGTGCAGGGGCGGCCTGCCTTTTCGCAGGATGTGCCAGAAAGTATCTATGCGATTCAGAATGCGGATTTTGGGGGCTGGCCTGCCTGCCACGCGGGTACCCTGGTCGATGACCGCTTTGAGGGGGGATGTGAGGGTGTGCTTCAGCCGTTAGTGACCCTTGACCCCCAGGGAAACATTAGCGGCCTGGCTTTTTATACCAATCCGCAAGCGCCCGAAAAATATCGGGGTGATGTGTTTGTGGCTTTTCATGGAGGCGTGAACAAGGCCGGAAAGCAGGTGGGTCTTGGCCTACTGCGGCTGGATGTTGACCCGATAACGGGTGAGCTGGTGAGTGACGACTTTGAATATTTCGCTGAAGGCTGGTGGCTGAGCGAAGAACCGGGCGATTTGCGTGGGCGTCCCTGGGCAGTGGTCATGTCCGGCGACGGAAATCTCTACGTTTCCGACGATGACGCGGGCGCAATCTACCAGATTCGACTCAAAAACTAATTTTGACGAAACCCTGCAAATTCAGTACATTTGTAGGGCTGTGAAAGTTGTCACATAGCGTTGTTTTTTGTTAATTTAATTTAGGCAAGGGTGTATGAGTGTAGTAAGGAAGCCTGAGCAGAATCAGACTATCAATTACCCATTGATTATAGCCGCCGTCGTTGTGTGGACTATCATCAGCGTCATTGTCTACCTGTATGGGGCAGAATGGTTTATGCCCGAAGCCGCCACTGTGGAAGCCGATGCAGTGGATAACCTGTTCCGCTTTATGCTGGCGATTGGGACCTTTATTTTCCTGCTGGTGGAAACCCTGGTTTTTTATTTTGCTATCCGCTATGGCTTTATGCGTGACCGGAACGATGAAACCGACGGCCCCCCAATTCACGGGAATAATACGCTGGAAATTGTGTGGACGATTATTCCTGCCATCATTGTGTTTGTGCTGACGGTGTACAGCTTTCAGGTGCTGATAGATACTACGGAAGCCAAAGAGGGCGAACGGGAAATCAAAGTCACCGGACAGCAGTTTTTCTGGAGTTTTGAGTACCCGGATGAACAGTATCAATTAAAAATCAACCACATTCTGGTCGTGCCGGAAGGTCAGGCCATCAAACTTGCCATGAACAGTGAAGATGTGATTCATGCCTTCTGGGTGCCGGCCTTCCGCGTTAAACAGGATGTCATGCCGGGGCGCACCAGCAATTTACGTTTTACAGCCAATGAGCATACTGGCCTGCCCGACCCCAGCCTGATAGACATTTACGACCCTACCCTGACCGTTGACCAGATTGATGAACTTGATTTTGGGTATGAGATTGTGTGTGCGGAATTGTGCGGGGCGCTGCATGGCCGGATGCGCGGCAAGGCGTTCGTTGTAACTGACGAGGAATATGAACAATTCCTTGAAGGGCTGCGCGAAATCGAACGTGAAAAAGAACGCCAGCGTCAGGAAGCCCTTGAAAATCTGGATGCGCTGAAGGAACTGGGACGCACGCTGTTTGCCACCTATGGCTGCAACGCCTGCCATCAACTGGCCGATGCAAATTCTCTCAATATGGGGCAGGGTCCCTCGTTAAATGGGCTTGAAGAACGTGCCGCTACCTATCCGGGGTATGAGTCGGCGGAGGATTATATCCACACCTCTATTATTAATCCAAATGCGTATGTGGTGGAAGGGTACGCGCCGGGCATTATGCCCCAAAACTTTGCCTCGCGTATCCCACCGGAGGATTTGGAAATTCTAGTCACGTATCTGGCAGCGCCAAAAGATAACTAAAGGGTGAGGAAGTAGAGTTATGGCAACCAATGCAGTTGGCGTCTATGAAGGCGCTCGTGAACATGCAGCCGCAGAACGTACAAGCTGGTGGGAATATCTCACCTGGAGTACCGACCATAAGGTGATTGGGGTTCAATACGGAATCACAGCGTTTTTGTTCTTTCTTTTTGGCGGGACACTGGCGCTGCTCATCCGTACCGAACTCTGGAATCCAGCGGCAGGCGATCTTGTAGAAGGGTCAGCTTACAATTCGCTGTTTACTATTCATGCGACGGTGATGATTTTCCTCTTTATCATCCCAATGGGCGGTGCATTTGCCAACTATGTGATTCCGCTTCAGATTGGGGCGGCGGATATGGCTTTCCCCTGGCTCAATGCGTTTGCCTTCTGGCTGATTCCTCCGGCGGGGTTTATCCTGCTGCTGGGGTATGCATTTGGGCCCGCCGAAGCAGGCTGGACGGCTTATCCTCCGCTTAGCACAATTACCCGCGACGGACAAACCCTCTGGATTGTGGCGGTTCACCTGCTGGGATTATCGTCCATTTTGGGGGCGGTAAACTTTGTGGTCACAATTGTGAATCTGCGAGCGCCAGGCATGGGATACTGGCAGATGCCACTGCTGTGCTGGGCGATTCTAGCAACGTCATTGCTGCAAATTCTGGCGACTCCCTTCCTGGCGGGCGGCATTACCATGCTGCTGTTTGAACGTATCGCCGGAACGAGCTTTTTCCAGCGCGTGGGCGGCGGCGGCGAAGGGGATGTGCTGCTGTGGCAGAATGTCTTCTGGTTCTACTCCCATCCCGCCGTGTATATCATGGTGCTACCCGCGATGGGGATTCTTTCCGAAGTGCTGTCGGTGTTCTCCCGTAAACCTATTTTTGGCTACCGGGCGATTGCTATTTCCTCCTTTGGGATTGCCTTTTTTGGCTTCCTGGTCTGGGCGCACCATATGTTTTCCAGCCTCAGCCCCACGCTGCGTATTCCCTTCATGGTCACATCTATGATTATTGCTGTGCCAACGGGCATCAAAATTTTTAGCTGGCTGGGGACGATCTGGCGTGGCAAACTGCGCTTGCAACCGCCTTTGCTGTTTGGACTGGGTTTCCTGTCCATGTTTGTGATTGGCGGGATTACGGGGGTCATGCTGGCGTCTGTGCCTGTAGATGTCCACATGCATGATACGTATTTTGTGGTTGCCCACCTGCATTTTGTGCTGTTTGGCGGCAGTGTGTTCGGGATTTACGCCGGATTGTATTTCTGGTGGCCGAAAGTGACCGGACGGATGATGAGTTCTTTCTGGGGAAATGTGCATTTTGCCTTTACCTATGTGGGCTTTTTCCTGACCTTTTTCCCGATGCACTTCCTGGGCGCGAGTGGGATGCCGCGTCGAGTAGGCTGGTACGCGGAAGAATTTACCGACCTGAACCGCCTGGCAACCGTTGGCTCGATGATTCTGGGCTTTTCGACCCTTATCTTTGTGGCAAACGCCTTTTATTCGCTGCTGATGGGCAGAAAAGCCGGAAACAACCCCTGGCAGTCGCTGACGCTGGAATGGACAGTTTCATCCCCGCCGCCCAAACACAACTTCCTGGAACAGCCCATTCCCGCAATTGACCCTTATGGGTATGGCACAGAAGAAGCCTATGCCTATCTGCGCGGCGAACGGCCTCAGATTACCTTAGAAGGGGGCGCTCACCGCCAGGCTGATACATTAGCAGATGAAGCTGCTGGAGACTAAAAAAAGATGTTAAAACCGCCTGCTCCTTTGGTTCTCCCCGGTTTTTTCCGGGCAATCGCTGGCTTTGTGCTGGGACTGGTCATTGCGGTGGTGGTGACGGGACTCATCAGGAATAACTTCCTCGGTTCGCCCATGTATCTCATCGGGTGGGACTTTTTAAATGATATTCCCCTGCTTGGGGATAAAGGGGTTTTCTGGGATGACCAGGCGACCCTCATGTTTGGCTTGTTTGGTGGTGCGTTAGGGTATCTGTGGGGCGCGGGCGCGATTTACGGCCATGTACCCACCAAACTTCCTCAACGGGCGATAGTCCCGCGTATTCCCGTAGACCCGGATGCCCCGCGCGAGCGTCGTAATCCGCTTGCTCCTCTGGTAGAAGCGCTGCCCGGCCTGGGCATGGTGTTTCTGGTGCTGGTGATTGCGGCTATTGTCCTGGGACTGCTGCCTCTGGCCGATTTTTTGCCGAAACAGCATCAGGTAACTGCTGAAACCGCCGACACTTCTGCTTATGGGGAAGGGGACTTTAACTTGCTCGGCATTGTCACTATTAGTGGGCAGCAGGAAGTGAAATTTGCAGTATTCGCAGCCATCGTGATTGCTGCTGTGCTGGGAACAGCCCTGTTTATTGCCGGAATTTTTTACCTGCTCAATTTGCAGGTTAAGAGCGCGGTGGAAGCGCCGCCTGACCCGGAAGCAGGCGCGAACTTTCCGCCGATTCGGTATGGGTTAATGCTGGCACGATTTTTTACCCAGTGGCTGCTGGATGTTTTGCATACTGTACAGGCAGCCGTCCGCCCCCGGTAAAGCGTAGGCATCATTAATCAGAGCGATAGAAGGGACACGGCACTGCCGTGTCCCTACGAAAAACCCGTTTAGGCGGGTTTTTTGGTTTAGCCAAACCTCATGAAATTTATATGACAAATTTCAGGGCAAATTTGTTGCGAAGGTGGTCAGGCGTCGTTAGACTGTAGTTGCAACAATGGAAAGGACTTAAGATGTTTCGCTTCCGTTATATTTTGTTATTAGTGCTGTTGGTGGGGTTGCTGCCTATAACAGCAACTTCCGTTGCTCAGGATGAAGAATTTATATTTGGTCTGGTGCTGGTTGGCCCCCACGATGACCGGGGCTGGAGTCAGGCGCATTATGAAGCTGGCCTGTATGTCGAAGAAAATATCCCCGGTGCAAAGATGCTCTGGGTAGAAAGCATCAACAGCGCCGATAACCCGGATCGCCCGTTTGAACTGGTGGCCGAAGACCTGGTTGACCAGGGCGCACAACTCATCATCGCCAATTCAGACGACTTTAAGGCACAGGTAAACGCTGTTGCGCCCCTGTATCCTGATGTCACCTTTTTGCATGTGTCCGGTGATGCCGTTCTGACAGGGGATGCCCCGCCCAATGTGACCAACATCATGGGTCGTATGGAATATGGCAAGATGATTGCGGGCTGCGCCGCAGCGCTCACCACCCAGACAGGCAAACTGGCTTACCTGGGGCCGCTGATTAACGACGAAACCCGCCGTCTGGCTGCATCGGCCTATCTGGGCGCGAAATACTGCTATGAAAATTATCGTGGCATGGAACCCGGTAGCCTGGAATTTGAAGTGGCATGGATTGGTTTCTGGTTTAATATCCCCGGTTTTACGCTCGACCCCACCGAAGTCGTGAATGATTTCTTTAACGGTGGCGCGGACGTGGTAATTTCCGGTATTGATACCACCGAAGCGATTGTGGTTGCCGGTCAGCGTGCGCGTGCAGGCGAAAGTGTCTGGGCGATTCCGTATGACTTCCAGGGTGCTTGCGACGAAGCCCCCGAAGCCTGCCTGGGTGTTCCCTATTTTAACTGGGGACCCACCTATGTGAACCTCATCCAGTCGTTAAAGGACGGCACATTTGAACCTGCCTGGGAATGGAACTATCCCGATTGGGCAGATTTGAATAACCCGGATACAAGCGCGGTTGGTTTTATCAAAGGTGCTGGCCTTTCCGAAGAAGCCTCTGCCCAGTTAGATGAATTTATCGCTGGTCTGGCGGCGGGCGCTCAGGGTGAAGAAGGCGGCATTAACCTGTGGGCTGGCCCCCTGAACCTGCAAGACGGCACACCGTACCTTGCAGAAGGTGAAGTAGCCACCGACGAACAAATCTGGTATCTGCCACAGCTTCTTGAGGGCATGGTTGGCGACAGCGTGCCTGCGGAATCGTAATTTGTTTTAGAATAGTAATACCCTGCACGGGCAAGTCTGTCCGTGCAGGGACTCATGGTTGGTTTTTTTAAATAGGATTGTTATGCAGCTCGAATTACGACACATTTCTAAAACTTTTGGCCCCCTGAAAGCAAACAATGACATCAATCACACCTTTCAAGAAGGCCACATTTACGCGGTTTTAGGGGAAAATGGTGCGGGCAAAAGCACCCTGATGAAAATTATTTCAGGGTATCAGCAGCCGGATGCGGGCGGTGAAATCCTGATTGATGGTAAGCCCATTACTATCCATTCTCCCAGTGACGCCCTGCGTAATGGAATCGGGATGTTGTATCAAGACCCATTAGACTTTCCCCCGATGACCGTGCTTGAAAACTACCTGACAGCGCACCCCAAAACCGGATTTTTACCGCCCCGTGCGGAAGCCAGAGCCGAACTTTTAGCCATTGCACGGCGGTTCGGATTTAAACTTGACCCGGATATGCTGATTGAAGGGCTGACCATTGGCGAACGGCAGCAGTTAGAAATTGTGCGGCTACTTTCCCTGAAAATCGGCTTCCTGATTCTGGATGAGCCAACGACCGGCATTTCTGAGGAACAGCGCCAGACCCTTTTTTCAACTCTCAAACAGCTTGCTAAAGAAGATAAGCTGACGATTGCGCTGGTTACACATAAACTGGCTGATGTAGAAGAACTTTGCGATCAGGTGATGGTGCTGCGGCACGGTAAAGTTACGGGAACGTGTGCCATGCCTGTTCCTCCGGCTGAACTGGTCAAAATGATGTTCGGCCATCCCGAAGAAGCGGAACAAAGCAGACCTCTGGCAACCCGCACCCTGGCCTGGGTGCAGCTCACACGCGGGGAACTGCCCGATCTGGATAACATTCCTGATCCTTCGCTTGGTCAGTCCGTGTTACAGGTGAAAGATTTAACCCTTCAGACACGCCTGCTCACCATTGGAAACATTCATCTGAATGTCCGTGAAGGGGAAGTGATCGGGCTGGCAGGGCTGGAAGGAAGCGGCCAGAGCGATTTTATGCGTTTCTGCGCGGGGCTGAATCGCGTTTCGTCGCGTGACCATATCACCAGTGGGATTGCCTTTGCAGCGCTACTTATCCTCTTTAACTACCTGATGGGTGAATCCACCACTGTATTCAGCACGACCATGCTGCTTTTAATTGGCTTGATTCTGGGACCGGTGTTGACTTCGGCGCTGCGGTATTTAAAAGACCGGAAAGACTGTGTGCATTTTGATGGGAAGCCGACACGCTGGTTAAGCTACCGGGATTTACGGGAGCGTGGATTGGCTTATCTTTCCGCCGGACGGTTGGAGGAAGGGTTGGTCACAGGCATGACTCTGACTCAGCATTTTGCGCTGACCAAAATGAGCAAAATCCCCTGGGTCAACTGGATTGCCGCCTTAAAACGCACCAATGAGGGCATCCAGCAGTATGATGTGCGCGGGCAGGCATTTAGTCCGATTCAAACCCTGTCCGGCGGGAATCAGCAGCGTGTGGCGCTGGCCTTGCTGCCGGAAAATCTGCGGTTGGCCTTTCTGGAAAATCCAACTCGCGGATTGGATGTGAACAGCGCCCGCAACATCTGGCACTTGCTTTTAAAACGGCGTGATAAAGGGACGGCGATTGTTTTTAGTTCACCGGATTTAGATGAAATTGTGGCCTACAGTGACCGGGTGATCGTGTTTTCTTCGGGGCGTTGCACGATTGTGGATGATCCGGCCAAAATTAATCGCCATGATCTGGGGCTGTTGATTGGGGGGTTACATCATGACTGAGTGGCGGCGAATTTTCCGTTCTACCGGAAGTAACGCAGTTATTGGGATGCTGCCACTGCTGGCAGGAGTGGCTACTGCCCTGCTGTTGATAGCCATTCTGTTAAACGCCGAAGGGTTTTCCATGCGGGAAGTCTGGAACGCGCTGTATGATGGCGCGTGGGAAACCGACGGGAAAAAACTGCGGGTGCTGATTAACTGGATGCCTTTAATGCTGTGCAGCACGGGGCTGCTGCTGACTTTTACGGCGGGGCTGTGGAATATTGGCATTGAAGGCCAGCTCATGATGGGTGCGTTAGGGGCAACCTCAGCCGCGCTGTTTGTCCGGTATGACAGCAAAACCGTTCAGCTAGCTGCTGAAATCGGGCTGGCGTGTGCGGCAGGGGCAGGATGGGGTCTGCTGGCAGGCATTTTAAAAACACGCGGCGGGGTGAATGAAATTTTCGGGGGTGTCGCGCTTAATTTTATTTCTTCCCTGTTTGCTGCTTTTTTGATTAGCAGTCCCTGGGCGCCCGCACGCGGCGGAACAGGCACACGCACCGACCCCTTTGATAGTTTTGCGATGCTGCCTTCTAAAATTATTGACCGTTCTCATCTAAGTTATACGGCGGTGGCAATCACAGTAAGCGGGTTTATGGTGGCCGCGCTGATATTATATTTTTCGCGGTTCGGGTTGCAGCTAAAAGCCATCGGGAAAAGTGAAACGTCTGCACGGGCGTTAGGTATCCCCACTGAACGCAATCTCTGGTTAGCCATGCTTCTATGCGGCGGGCTGGCCGGATTGGGCGGTGCGATTCGGGTGCTGCATCCTCCGGTGGGGCAGTTTGAACAAAATACATCGGGCGGCATTGGATTTTTAGCGCTACTGGTGGTGCTGCTGTCCTCCATACGTCCCTGGCTTGTTCCATTTATTGCCTTTGCCTTTGCCTTTTTATCCACCGGCGCGCAGCGTGTGGAATCGTCGCTGCAAATTGACGCGGCGCTGGTGAAGGTGTTACAGGGGGTGCTGGTGCTGGCGGTGCTGCTGTTTGATGGGATTCGACAGCGTATTCAGGCCGAACAGGAAAAACGTGCGGTTGCAGCCCAGGCCGCCAAACGTGCCGCCGAAGCAGAACTGAAGGTAAAAACATTATGAACGATGCACTTATCAGAACGCTTGCGGAGATTGTGGGAACGGCCGCCCCCCTTCTTATTGCAGCACAGGGCGAACTGATTACGGAACGGGCGGGCGTGGTGAATCTATCGCTGGACGGCTCGATTGTGCTGGCAGCGATGGCCGCGTTTGCGATTGCTTACGAGACAGACAGCACCGAACTGGGTATTCTGGTGGCAATGTTGGTGGGGATGTTAATTGCTATTTTAATCATTTCCGCCAACGTGACGCTCAAAGTGAATCAAATTGCGCTGGGGTTTGTTCTGACTCTGCTGTGCGCGGATTTAAGCACTTATCTGGGGCGCGATTATACAGGCTTACCCGGCGGTGGTGTTGAAATCCCCTACGCGCCGATTCCCCTGCTGGAAGATATTCCAGTAATTGGGGAAATTTTTTTCCAGCAAAATCTGATGGTGTATTTTAGCCTGGTGCTGGTGGCGGTGGTATGGTTCTGGATTTACCGCACCGGCCCGGGCCTCTCGCTGCGGGCATTGGGTGAACGGCCCTCAGCGGCTTATGTGCGTGGCACACGAGTCCAGGTCTGGCGTTTTGTGTACGTGGCGATAGGTGGGGCGCTGGTCGGATTGGCGGGCGCGGCCTACTCGCTGGATGTTCTGTTGGGCTGGCGAGAGGGATTGACGGTTGGGCAGGGCTGGATTGCGCTGGCGATTGTTATTTTTGGGACGTGGAAACCCTCCCGTATTTTGCTGGGGGCCTATCTGATTGTCGGGCTGCGTTCTTTCGCGCTGTATTTGCAGCGTCAGGATACGATTGATTTGCCCGTGCATATCCTGAATATGATTCCCTGGCTGCTGATGCTGCTGACTTTGATTTTTGTAGCAAGCGGCGTCGCCAATTATCTGGTAGCCGTGATGCCGGAAAAATGGCAGAGTCCGGCACGACGATTTTTACGCTCCGACCCTCCGGCAGCATTAGGAAGAGCCTTCGAGAAAGAGTGACTTTCAGAGAAGCTGTGGGAAGCCGCGCTGGTAAAACAGGGCGGCTTTTTTTCTGTTATATTTTTAGGAATGATGAAGGACTGTGGTAATGGAACTTGCACAAAAAATAGCGATTGCACGGGGTCATGAACCTGCGGATTTGCTCCTCACCAATTTACAACTGATTAATATTCATACAGGCGAAATTTATCCAACTGAAATTGCCATTGCCGGAAGCCGGATTATAGGCGTGGGCGAAGGATACACCGCTAAAAAGACTCTTGACCTGGGCGGGCGATACGTCGCGCCGGGGTTAATTGATGCCCATGTGCATATTGAAAGCAGCCTGTGTACCCCGCCCGAATTTGCAAAGGCGGTGCTGGTGCGCGGTATCACCACCGTGATAACCGACCCCCATGAAATCGCCAACGTGCTGGGACTGGAAGGCATCCGATTTATGCTCAATGCAGCCAAGTATAACCCCCTGAGCATGTTTGTAATGGCCTCTAGCTGCGTTCCGGCAACCCATATGGAAACATCGGGTGCGGCGCTGGAGGCGGAAGATTTAGAAGGGCTGCTTAATAACAAATGGGTGCTGGGGCTGGCGGAAATGATGAATTACCCCGGCGTCATTTTTGCGGACAGCCGCGTGCTGCAAAAACTTGAAATGTTTGAGCAAAAGGTCATTGATGGACACTGCCCAGGGGTCACAGGAAAACAATTAAATGCCTATCGTGTGGCGGGTGTTCGCAGCGACCATGAATGTACAACGGTGGAAGAAGCGCTGGAAAAACTCCGTGCGG
The DNA here is from genome assembly GCA_964557285.1 of uncultured Anaerolineae bacterium. Taxonomy (GTDB): domain Bacteria; phylum Chloroflexota; class Anaerolineae; order Aggregatilineales; family J027; genus SB15. The sequence goes on from CAZKZS010000008.1 coordinate 22,007, forward strand.
GCATGGTGATTTTTATCCGCGAAGCGACCAATGCTCATAATCTGGAAACCCTGCTGCCGCTAGTAACCCCCGAAAACAGCCGCCGTATTTGCTTTTGTACGGATGACCGCCAGCCTGCTGATTTAATTGATCAGGGGTCGATTGATTATATGGTGCGGGTGGCTATTCAGCACGGGATTCGGCCAATCGACGCGCTGCGAATGGCAACGCTCAACACGGCTGAATACTTCCGGCTGCATCACAGTGGGGCAGTAGCGCCAGGGTATTTTGCGGATTTGATGGTGTTTTCCGACCTCAATGCACCTGCGGCGGAAATGGTTTTCCGCAGTGGGGAACTGGTTGTCGAAAACGGCCAACTTATGACGACCTTTAATGACTCACTTTCTACCATGCGCTCCTCTATCAATGTTCAGTGGGACGGCTTATCGTTTGAGATTCCGGCGCAAAACGGCGCTCGAATCCGGGTGATTGGCAGCGTAGAAAATCAGCTTGTCACTCACCATCTGATTGAAGATGCAAAGGTCAAAAATGGGCTGGCGGTAGCCGACCTGGAACGGGACATTCTCAAGATGGCCGTCATTGAGCGTCATACAGCCAACGGCAACGTGGGCAAGGGATTTATTCAGGGGATTGGCCTGAAACGCGGCGCAATTGCCGGAACGGTGGCGCATGATCATCATAATTTAGTGGTGATTGGAACAGATGATAACAGTATGAAACACGCGGCACGGGCAGTCGCCAGCATGGACGGCGGACTGGTGGCGGTGGACGGAGAAAATGTCCTTGCCAGTTTGCCTCTGCCCATTGCGGGCTTGATGAGCGATAAACCCGTCCGGGAGGTTCGGGATGGCATGGAAAGGCTGCTGAAGGCGGCGGCAGAACTGGGTTCGACCATGCACGACCCCTTCATGGCGATGAGTTTTATGGCGCTGGAAGTGATTCCGAACCTCAAGCTGACTGACATCGGTCTGGTGGATGTTGAGAAGTTTACGCCTGTGAGTCTCTTTGTCTAGTACATTGAGCGTAATTTTTCCTGACAGTTGTAGTAACTATGGTACAATCGTCCTGTAGACAGGATGTGTGCATTTTTATATGGTGTAAAAGAGATTTGTAATAGTACCACAACTGTTAGGAATTTACCCTCCGATGGCAACCCAAACGAAAATTAAAGTGGTTCTGGTGGATGACCAACCCCTGTGGCGGGAAGGTCTGCGTCAGGTGATGACCCTGCATGACGATATTGAAGTCATTCAGGAAATCGGGCAGGGAGAAGAAGCCCTTGCTAAGCTGCAAGAACTTCAGGCAGATGTAGTATTGTTAGACATCAGCCTTCCGGGGTTAAATGGAATACAGGTGACACAGCAGTTGAAATCGGCTCACAGCAGCACCGCCGTTGTTATTTTGACCAACTATGACGACCCCGACCATGTGATACATGCTATCCAATCCGGCGCGGCGGCGTTTTGCACAAAAGATATTCAGCCGGAACGGCTGGTTGAAGTCATTCATGTGGCGGCACAGGGAAATTATGTGATTGGCGACAAAATTTATAACTACGAAGGCGCACAGGCGCGGGTCCGAAAAATGATGGATGAACTCACCGGACATTATACCGATGAGCCGCATACCTCCCTGAGCGCCCGCGAAATGGAAATTTTGCTGTACGTGACACGCGGATACAGCAACAAAGAAATTGCCCATGTGCTGAGCATCAGCAATCAGACCGTCAAAAACCATATGACCGCTATTTTGCGGAAGCTCAAAGTTCAGGATCGGACTCAGGCAGCCATGTATGCGCTGCGGCACGGTTGGATTAAGCTGGGGGACACTTTGCGTCAGGATGAAAACAAGATTACAGTAGGAACTGACTCATCAGTCAGGAGCGTGGTGGATGGTAGCAAATAACCCCAAAGAACAACTCCTCAGCGACATTAAGGAAACTATTGCTGAAATTGAAGCGCGAATCAAGGAAAACAACTCGATTCTGGAACAGAGCCGTCTGGAAGTTGACCGGCTTCAGCAAAAAAATGTCAATATCAGCGCCCGTTTGCAGCGTGTGGAACTGGAATTTGATACTGTTCCCCGACAGGATATTAAATCGGCATATGAGGAGTCTATCGAAATTCGTACCCGTCTGATTTCGATGCGGAGTCAGCTTGAAAAGCTGGAGGATAACCGGGATCATCTGGAAGAATTTCGGGATTCTCTCAAGTACGTCCTGAACAATATGCAGGGTGTACAGATTGAACGTGTCGCCGGAACATCTGCGGTTAGCGGCATAGCAGAGGCGGGCGGTCAGCGTTTGACGCTGGCAGGTGAACAAATTGTGCGTATTGTGGAAGCCCAGGAGAGCGAACGCCAGCGCCTTGCCAATGCGCTGCATGATGGGCCGGCGCAGTCGCTGACCAACTTTATGCTGCAAGCGGAAATCTGCCAGCGCCTTTTTAACCGTGACCCTGCTAAAGCGGAGGTTGAACTCAACACCCTGCGTTCAGCCGCTTTGACCACCTTCAACAAAATCCGCGAGTTCATTTTTGACCTGCGGCCGATGATGCTGGATGACCTGGGGCTGATTGCCACCATGCGGCGTCATGCCGAAAATTTCAATGAGAAAAATGAAGCCAAAATTGAGTTTCATCTGACGGGCCCGGAACAGCGTTTGCCCTCTCACATTGAAGTGATCATGTTCCGGGCGTTTCAACAGTTAATTACCAATGCCCGCGACCATCTGGGCGCGACAAAGATTGTCGTGAAACTTGATGTAGGAGATAATCAGGTGCGCGGCACGGTTGAGGACAATGGGAAAGGGTTTGACCCGGATGTGGCGCTGGATCGCAGCCTGGGCGATTCGCCTTTACAAAATCTGCTGGATTTAAAAGAGCGTGTTGAACTGGTTAGCGGTACACTGGATGTTTACAGCACAGAAGGAGAGGGCAGCAGCATCGAAATTGTGCTGCCTCATACAAAACGGTAGAAGCATTTGCTTTTGCCTGCTATCGGATTACACTACTTTATAATTTTGACGTGAGGAGTAAATTATGCGAGGTCGAGTAGTCGTGCTGCTGGTGCTTGTCATCGTGGCAGCCGTCGTAGCGGTGGCAGCGATTTTCCTGACGGGCGGTGATGATACAACGGATACCACCAGCACTGCCGAACCGGGAAGTGAAACCGGACTGGTTGAAACACCAGTCTCCGAGGGAGGGGATGAATCCACGCCAGTCCCGTTAGGTGAGGTCGAAGTTGCGCCGGTGGTGGTTGCGTTGCAGGATTTACCGCGTGGTTTTCGTATCACCCGTGAATTTGTAGAAGCGGCGTCGCCTGCGGTCGGTATTGTGCTTTATCCCAGGACGAATGTGCCTTTAAACAGTTTTTCCGACCCGCAGGAAGTCATTGGCTATATTGTTCGCAGTGACATTGCCCGCGAATCCCCTGTTTTGCGTACTCAACTCACGGTAGAAGTCGATGCGCTGTCGGATAGAGGGCTGCTGTCCGCCGTCGGTTCAGATGCGGCGCTGCTCCTGCCGCCCGGTAAAGTGGCGGTGACGCTGCCTTTGGATCGCACAGGGATTGGGTCGGTTGCTTTTGCGCCACAGCCCGGAGATTATGTTGATGTTATCGTGAGTTTCTTATTTGTTGAAGTGGATGAAACCTTCCAGACCCGCCGCCCCAACCAAATTTCGGTGATTTCGCGCACGCCCGAAGGTGAACTGGTATTTTCAACGCCGATTGAAGGTCGTCCCGAACCCAGTACGCTGTCATCGCTGGGTGTCTTAATTATTCCCAGCGAATCAGCACAGCGTCCGCGTTTGCTCACCCAGCGAACGGTTGAACGTGCCTACGTTTTATATACGGGGTTATTCCCATTGGACGGTCAGTTGGTGGGTAAGATAACGGCGACTCCTTTTAATACTCCAACTCCCGCGCCCGTTGATGAGGATGCTCAGCAGCAGGCGGCGACCCCAACCATTCCGGTCACACCAACTGATGCTTATCCGTCGGTGATTACGCTGGCGGTTGACCCGCAGGAAGCGCTGGTGCTGGTCTGGGCGCTGGATGCCCAGGTGCCGCTGACTCTGGCGCTGCGTTCGGCTTCTCCATCAGAAGGCGGCGACCAGCCGACCACTGCCGTTACCCTGCAATATCTGATTGAAACGTACAATATCCCTCAACCGCCTATTTTGCCGTTTGCGCTGGAACCCGGCATTACCAGCCTGCGCTCTGCTCAACTTGATATTTTCACTGAGTTCAGCTTCCCAACCACTGACCAGACAGGAACGCAGCCGGGAATAGGTGAACCCTAATTGGCTTATAATATAATTATCTGAGAGTGGGCGCTGGACACTCTCAGATAACCGTTGAATCGAAGTAAAGTGAGGACACGCATGGCAGGCGATGTGATTAAGGTTTTACTGGTTGATGACATCCCGGAAACGCGGGATAACTTAACGAAACTTCTGGCGTTTGAAACAGATATTAAGGTCGTTGGGGCGGCAGCTACTGGCCGCGAAGGGCTGGAAATTGCGGCGGCGACCCGACCCGATGTGATTTTGATGGACATCAACATGCCGGATATGGATGGCATCACGGCGACGGAAGAAATCGCTAAAATTGTTCCTGCCGCCGCCGTGGTGATGATGTCCGTCCAGAGTGAGTCGGACTATCTGCGCCGTGCAATGCTGGCCGGAGCAAGAGATTTTCTGACCAAACCCATTTCTGGTGATGATTTATACTCGACCATCCGGCGTGTCTATGAACTCAACAAGAGTTTACGCCTTCAGTTTGATGCTGCCGCCACCGCCGGAATTTCGGAGGGTGGCAAAAAGGCGAAAAAAGCTGGCAAAGCTGCCGGACATATCATCGCGGTTTACAGTCCACAGGGCGGCTCTGGTGTCACGACGATTGCAACCAATATGGCAACAGCCATGATGAGCGAAGGCACGCGCGTGCTGCTGGTCGATACGGATTTGCAGTTTGGCGACGTGGGGGTATTTCTGAACCTGAGCGCCAAACATTCTCTGGTAGAACTGGCGCAATCCGTCGGCGACCTTGACGAAGACCTGATTGAGAATGTCATGGTGACGCATGGCAGTGGGTTAAAAGTGCTGCTGGGGCCGCCTTCACCGGAAGAAGCCGAAAAAGTCAATCCGAAAGACCTGGCCGAAATTGTTTCCCGGTTGGCAACCCACTACGACTATCTGATTGTCGACCTGCCGCACGCCTTAAACGACGCTACGCTGAATATTCTGGATATCGCGGAGCGTATTGTGCTGGTGGCAAATCCTACGCTGCCGTGTATTAAAAATGTGCGGGTGATTCTGGATTTGTTTGTGGCGCTGCTATATCCGCCGGAAAAAATCATGTTTGCCATGAATCGGGTGAATGTCGATTTGAAGGGCGGGCGGGCATCTATCCCGATAGAAGCCATTGAAAACAACCTGAAACGTAAAACCGATGTGCGGATTCCGACCGATGACCGGGTGTTTCTGTCGGCTGTGAATCAGGGGGTTTCAGTGATTGCCAAAGACACCAATCGCTCCCCAGCGCGAGAACTTATCGAATTGGCGCAAAAAGTACGGCACAGTTTTGCCGCCCCGGAAGAAGAAGAGGAAGAAGTGATGCAGGAACAGCCCAAACAGTCGCGTTTGAGTGGTTTGTTCCGTCGGTAGTGAGTGTATTGTTAGCTATAAGGAGCGTGTGAAATGTCGCTATTAAAACGCATTGGCAACCCAGAAGGCGCGGGGAGTGGAGGGAATAATCCACAGCAGCGCCCCCCTACTGAAGCAAACAAACTGGCTCAAATGCGGGTGCAGCGTCAGGTAGCCCCTACCTCCAGTCATGCTGATATAAAATCCCGTGTGCAGGCCAAGCTGATGTCTGAACTCGATCCTTCAATGGATGCATCATCACCGGAATTCCGGGCAACCATTGAAGAACTGTTCCAGACGATTTTACAGGAAGAAAATATCGTGATGAGCCGTTCGGAGCGTCATTCCCTGTTTGAAGCGATTATCGCGGAAATCCTGGGGTTTGGGCCGCTTGAGCCGCTTCTGGCCGATGATACCATCACGGAAATCATGGTGAACGGTCCGAAGAATGTGTACATTGAACAGCGCGGGAATCTGTCACGCTCGAATGTCACCTTTGAAAGCGAAGATCATGTGCTGCGCGTACTGGATCGTATCGTTGCCCCGCTTGGCCGCCGTATTGACGAAAGTTCGCCCTACGTGGATGCCCGTCTGCCTGATGGCTCGCGTGTGAACGCCGTCATCCGTCCGATTGCGCTGTGCGGCCCCACGATTACCATCCGTAAATTCTCCAAAAAACCTCTGACGGTAGAAAATCTCATTAGCTTTGGCACGATGACACCTGAAATGGCAGAATTTATGCGTGCCTGCGTGGTAGGGCGTTTGAACGCCGTGGTGTCTGGAGGTACAGGCTCAGGCAAAACCACGCTGCTGAACGTGCTTTCCAGTTTTATTCCCAATGATGAACGGATTATTACGGTTGAAAACGCGGCGGAACTTCAGCTTCGGCAGGAGCATGTGGTTTCGCTGGAAAGCCGCCCCCCGAACATTGAAGGACGCGGCGAAGTGACCATTCAGGATTTGGTGGTCAACTGTTTGCGTATGCGGCCCGACCGGATTGTGGTTGGGGAATGTCGTTCTGGCGAAGCGCTGGATATGCTTCAAGCGATGAATACGGGACATGACGGCTCGCTGACCACCGCACACTCGAACAGCCCGCGTGATACGATTGCCCGTCTTGAAGTGATGTGCTTGATGGCGGGGATGGATTTACCGGTGCGGGCGATTCGTGAACAGATTGCTTCTGCTGTTGACCTGATTTGCCATCAGGAACGGCTGCGTGATGGGTCACGTAAAATTGTGAAAGTCACCGAAGTTCAGGGCATGGAAGGGGACGTAATCACCCTGTCCGATATTTTTGAATTTGAGCAAACCGGCATCGAAGCGGGGAAGGTGATTGGGCGTATCCGGCCAACGGGTTTGCGTCCCAAATTCATTGACAAACTGGAAGCTGCGGGTCAGCACCTGCCGCCGTCGGTGTTTGGTATTGGTATCGGACGTTACTAACATCCGTGTTCTAAGGTTGTTAGAAATCTGACTCGGACGGCTATTTTGGTGTATTCTTGATGTACGTCGTGTTAGTGTGAGGGCGAGTTACTTTGGACATCGGCATCGAAATCCTGATTATCGGCGGAGGCGCTTTACTGGCATTTGGAGTCCTCGCCTTTGGCATTTACACCATCCGGCGAGACCGCCAGAAGCAAATTGAGGAACGTTTAGGCCGCTACACAAGCGATTATGGCAGAGAGCTTTCTGAACTCCTGGAGTCGGAAGGCACTTCCATACATCAGGCCAGTGGCATTGAACTGCTTCAGGAAGCAGCAGATAAGGCTATCTCTCAAAGTAATTTTGCCAGTGTCTGGAAATCGCAGCTTTCGCGGGCTGACCTCAAACTTACCCCCGCAGAATTTTTAGGGCTGCACTTTGTTTCGGTGATTGGCTTTTTCCTGGCGGCGTATCTGGTGGTGTTTGGAGGCAACATTGTTCTCTCCATTCTCGCTGGCGTAGCTGGATTTTTTGCGCCACGTATCTGGGTTTCTATGAAGATAGGGCGGCGCTTGCATCAGTTTGAATATCAACTGCCGGATAACCTGCAAATGTGGGTGAATGGGCTGCGTTCTGGTTATTCCGTGCTGCAAGCCATCGAAGGGATAGCGCGAGAAGCTGCCGAACCCACCGCTACCGAATTTAAACGGGTAGTCAAAGAAGTTCAGTTGGGTATCCCGATGGAAGAAGCTATGGATCATATGCTGACCCGTATGCCCAGCGAAGACCTTGATCTGGTCATTACCGCCGTTAACATTCAACGCGAAGTCGGGGGTAATCTGGCAGAAATTCTGGAAGTCATTAGCCATACCATCCGTGAACGGATTAAGTTAAAAGGCGAAATTCGCGTTTTAACGGCGCAGGGGCGTGTAACCGGATACATTATCGGCGGGATGCCTGTTTTGCTGCTGGCCTTCCTGATGATGGCAAACCCGGATTACGTCGGACGCTTATTTGAAAATCGGATGTGCGGTTGGCCGATGCTGGGCTGTGGCGCCAGCATGATTGCCATTGGTGTGGCGGTCATCCAGAAAATCATTGACATTGAGATTTAGGAGCGTTTTATGGGTGGTTTAGTGGGTCCTCTAATTCTCCTAGGAATTGGTCTGGTTCTGTTTATCGGGCTGGTCATTGTTGGGCGGCGGGGGCAGTCGGATGTTGACCCCCTGGAACAGCGTCTTGCTCAATATGGAGATCGGGAACTTCCGGCTTCTCTTGAGGAACTGGAAATGACCCTCAGCTTCCAGGATCGTGTGATTGTTCCCATGTACCAGGGAATAGCGAAACTGGTGGTGAAATTTACGCCGGAAAACCGGATTGAGGAAATCCGCACCAAACTGGATCGTGCCGGAATGCTGGATAAGCAGGACCCAACGACCTTTTTTGGTCAGCAAATCGCCCTGATGCTTGGATTGGGCGGGGGCGCATTTTTCCTGTTTTTCTTCGTCAGGGATTGGCCGACAACCCGGGCGATTATTGGCACTCTGGTAGGTGCATTGTTAGGCTATTACCTGCCTGTTCTGCAGCTTTCAAGCAAAATCGCCAAACGTCAGGATACGATCATTAAATCCCTGCCGGATGCACTTGATTTGATGGTTATTTGTGTGGAAGCGGGTCTGGGTTTTGACGCGGCCATGGGAAAAGTCTATGAAAAATGGGACAACGATCTTGCGCTGGCTTTTGGACGTATCATTCAGGAGATCCAACTTGGAAAAGCCCGCCGCGAAGCCATGCGCGATATGGCGAATCGGCTTGATGTAACGGACTTCAGTACCTTTGCTGCTGCCATTATCCAGGCGGACCAGCTTGGGGTAAGCATCGGTAAAATTCTGCGTATTCAGTCTGACCAGATGCGCGTCAAACGTCGTCAAAGAGCGCAGGAAAAAGCACATCAGGCACCTGTGAAGATGATGATTCCCATGACCTTTTTTATCTTTCCAGCGATCTGGATTGTATTGTTAGGCCCGTCAATTATGGTGGTGATGGAATCAGGAGTGTTTTAAACTGTCTGCCCATCAAATCAATAAAAGATAGGTGTCGCTGAATGGAACAAACACTGCGACTCCTGGTACGTCAAGGGTGGTCTGGCCTGGTGAATCTGGTCTTTCCGCCCATGTGTGTGAACTGTGGGCGTGCCGGGAGTCTGTTGTGTTCTATTTGTTGGGAGGAAGCGGTGGTGTTTGCCAACGAGCCTGCCACGCCCCTGCCTGAACTGGATGGAATCGTTTCACTGGCCGTTCATACCGGCGCTGTCCGTGAGGCGATTCATGCCCTCAAATATGAAGCGGTCAAAGAGATCGCTCAGCCCCTTGCCGAACAACTTGCCCCGCGTATTCTGTGGACCTTTGACGCGATTGTTCCCGTGCCACTCCATGCCGCCCGCTTGCAGGAAAGAGGGTATAATCAGGCGCAACTCATAGCGGAAGCACTTGGGAACGTCATGAACTGTCCTGTATCGCCCCATATGCTGCGGCGCGATAAATTTACCACCAGCCAGGTAGGGCTAAACGCGGTGGAACGGCAGGCCAATGTGGAAGATGCGTTTGCGGTGCAGGGGGCAGTAGTTCCGCGTGTGCTGCTGGTCGATGATGTACGGACCACAGGCGCGACGCTGTGTGCCTGCGCCAGCGCCTTACGTGGGGCGGGTGTTACAACAGTCTATGGTGCAACGGTTTCTGTTGCTGCCGATAATTCGCTTATGTGATATGGAGACCCAGATGGACATTAAAATCTACAGTATGAATGTCAATTTGTCAGAGAAGGTCAAAGAGTATGCGGAGAAAAAACTGGATAAACTTGACCGATACATGCCGAATCTGATTGAAGTACGTCTTGAACTGGGGCAGGAAAAACACAAAACCAAAGAGCAGCCTCTCGCCCAGCTGACACTCCGCAACAACCGGGGGGTGATTCTGCGGGCAGAAGAAAAAAAACAGGACTCTATTATCGCGGCGGTAGACGCGGTTCTGGACAAAATGTATCGGCAAATTGAACGGTACAAAGGCAAAGGCCGCCGCAAAGGAAGCGGGTCACATCGCTGGCTTGAACCCATTTCCGAATGGGCGGAAATGGAAGAAATTCCACCGCATGAAGTGGTAGATTATGATGAAGAACAGCCCAATCAGGTGGTCAAACGTAAAATGGTCATGCTCACCCCGATGAGCGAACAGGAAGCGATTGACCAGATGGAACTGCTGGGGCATGACTTTTTCCTGTTCTTTAATGGGGAAGAAGAAACCATCAATGTTCTATACCGCCGCAAAGATAACCAGTACGGCGTTTTGACCCCCCGTATTGATTGATGACCCTGGGCATAATTTTAATGCTGGGGGTGGGCGCAGACTCGCCCCCGGCTCAACTGGTATGGCAGGCACAGCAGGCCGCTACCCTGGATTTAATTCACCTGCTGCGGGCAATTTCTCCGGCCAGACTCATTTTAAGTTCGCCCGATTTTTCGTGGCTGCCTCCGGTTGAAAATGTTATTTTAGAACCCGACCTACCCGGCGTCCCATTTCATTTTGGCACCCGGCTGGCAGAACTCATCCAAAAACATGACCTGGAAACCGCCCTGTATTTCGGCGGGGGAAGTGTGCCGCTTCTGAACGCCGATTTAATGCGGTCTATTTTTGAAACCCTGCTTTCGGAAAATACCCCACTTGTGCTTACCAACAACCGTCATTCCAGCGACTGGGCGGCGATTCGTCAAACCGACGTTTCGCTGATTCGGCAGGTCAATCGTGATAACAGTCTGGCCTGGTATCTGGGTGAAAAAGGGTATCCAGTCAAAATTGTGGCGGAAAACCGTCCGGCGGTGCATTTAGATATAGATACCCCAACCGACCTTGCCATTTTGCGACTGCATTCCGAAACTCAGCCGCACTTAAAACAATTTTTGGCGGCTCTGCCCCAGTTAGAGGTCATCCCCCTGCCTGCCGTCATGGATACCCTCCGACGGGATGCGTCACAGGTGACACTGATTGGGCGGGTTTCTCCGCAGGCATGGCTGGCACTCAACCGGGTTACACGCTGCTGGATCCGTGTTTTTGCGGAGGAGCGCGGCATGGTTGCCAGCGAACGCCTTAAAAAAGGGGAAGTCCGTTCCGTACTGACCGAACTCTATACGCTTCAGGGGGCGGAAAAATTTTTTAAACTGCTGGCTTCCATGTCTGATGCGGTGATTATAGACAGTCGGGTTTTGATGGCCGCCCACTATCAATTTTTACCCGAAGATCGTTTTGCTTCCGATTTGTTTATGCGGGTTGATGACCCCTGGCTGGATGAATTTACGCAGGCGGCCAAAAACGCGCCGATTCCGGTGCTTTTGGGGGGTCACAGTGTGGTTGCAGGCGGGTTGTACGCTATCGCTGAGATGTTAAACGCTTAAGCTGCTGATATTTGCGGAATTCATACCAGCTCATCAACAGACTCAAGCGCAGCCCATGGAAGCCATCCCGATAGCCCTGCAAATCAAAAAACCGCCATTTGAAATGACGAAGCGGCTGCAAATAGGGTGTATAAATTTTAGGCCGCACGCCCGCATTATAAAGTATCTGCGCGTCGTACTGCACATAGCGGCGCTGTTTTTCGTGAAACTGAGCGAGATTTTCATAGTTGTAATGAATCATCGGTGTTTTAAGATAACCGGCTTCACCAGAGGACAGCACCACCAGTTCATGTACCTGCCTGTCCGGGTCGTAATGGGCATTTCCCCGCTTGAGCAGCCGCATCTGGTAATCGGGATACCAGCCTGTATGACGGGTCAGCCTGCCAAAAATATAATTATGACGCGGTATCCAGTAGCCGACATGCTGCGGACTGGCTACCGTTTGGCGGATTTCTGCCGCCAGCGCTTCCGTCACCCGTTCGTCTGCATCCACAAACAGCACCCAGTCCGTTTGGACCGCGTTTAAGGCATCGTTGCGCTGCTGAGCATAGTGAAAAAACTCATTCAAGCGCACTTCCGCCCCGCAGTTTGCCGCTATCTCGCGGGTGCGGTCTGTACTGCCGGAATCAAACACCAGAACATGGTCAGCCCATTTCACGCTGGCGATACAGTCTGCAAGATGGCGTTCTTCGTTGCGCGTTAGGATAATGGCTGCCAGAGTCATGTTTTCTCCAGAATGTGCCGATAAGCGGCGAGTAATTCATGACGCTCTGTGTCGGTTAAAACAGGATTATTTTGTGTCTGCTTCATCTGGCGTTTCATGCCCCATCGGATGATGCGCTTTGCCAGCCAATTTTTCCAGCGCGGGTAATATTTTTGGTATAGGAGCAGGCGGCTTTCCCACAAATTGATCAGGCTGCGCGGGCGCACCTGCCCCGTGCTTTGCCCCCCCAGATGGGTAATATGGGCAGCAGGGACACAGTAAATTTCCCATCCGGCCTGACGGATACGCCACATCCAGTCAATTTCTTCGCAGTACATCAAAAACTGCTCGTCAAATAGTCCCGTTTGCTGGATGACTTCGCGTTTGAGCATCATGGTTGCGCCGAGGGTATGGTCAACAGGAAAAGGCATTTTGCCCTCATATAGGGAGCGCGAATACCGCCCATTGAGCGCACTTTCATACAGGCGGCCCGGGGTGGGCAGCAAGTCCATCCACAACTGCGCCAGTCCGGGGAAATGAAAGGCGCTGTGCTGGAAACTGCCATCCCCAAACGTCAGCCGCGCCCCCACCACTCCCGCGTTGGGCAGGGAAAACAGGGCATCATATAAGGTGCGGGTACCGCCAGCGTGAGTAATCGTATCTGAATTTAACAGATAAACCGCACGCGGCAGCGAATCGCCATGTGGAAATCCGATGGCTCGTAAAACCGCATTGTTTCCGCCCGCAAAACCGAGATTGGTTTCGTTGGCGATCAGCCGTACCTGCGGAAACACTGATCGGATGGCTTCGACACTGCCATCGCTGGACGCATTATCCAGCACCCAGACTTCAGTTTCCGGCGGCCCGGAGGTGGCAAGGTCATCAAGCAGTGAGTGCAGCGCCTGAAGGGTAATATCGCGGGTATTCCAATTGACAATGACAACGGCTAAATTTTTCATAAACAAAAAACGCGGCTGCTGTGCGCCGCGCTGAGCATCATCCTTTATTCCGGTTAATTCGCCATATTCCAGCCAATGGTTTGCAGCCAGGTACGAAAATCCGCAAAATCTTCGGGTGTCACCCCGACAAAATCCTCATACCCAAACAGGGTTTTCAGATCGTCGTTGGCTTCTCTGTTGTCAGAAACAATCGCACGAATGGCATTGATAATTTCATCGCGTAAAAATTCCGGCATCAAGGGGGGGAATACCAGCACATCATTAGGAATGGACGGCCATCCCGTGACTTCATTCGAGGTAAAGAGGCCAACATCTTCTAAATCGGCCTGCTCATCTTCTGATAGGCTATCCAGAATTGCTTCAAACCGTCCGGCGGGAAGGGCAGCCGATTCACAAAGGCGCTGGTTTGCGCCTCCGGCCAACCCTTTGACCATTTCTTCGTCGTTTTCAAAACCCTCGGTCACAATTTCGATAGTATCCGCGTCCAGCAGGTCAATATTGTACTGGCGGAGCGCCAAAGCCGGATAAATGAATCCGGTATCACTTTCCAGCGATTCGGTGCAAAAGCGGCGTTCGCGTCCTGTTAAATTGGTCAGATTTGGCACAATACGGGTATTTACCACCAGTTCAAAGGAGCTACTGCGGCTGCCATCTTCACGTTCGACCTGAAAAGCAGGAATCGCACCACACCGATTTTCCGCCGCTACGTATGTAAAGGCATCGACCAGCACTACCGTATCCTGAGAATCGCACAGCAGTTCCAGCGCGGCCTGCCGATTCTCCACCGCGATAAATTCAACGGTGAGGCCATCATAATACCCCAGGCGGAAATTGCTGAGTTCGTCGGTCAGGGCTTCGCTTAGATCAGCCGCCAGCGTGCGTTTTGCGGCGGTGAGTTCGCCTACAAAGGCAATTTTAATGGGGCGCTCTGATACCCCAATGGGGACAGGAGAAGCCACCGTCGGTAAAGCCGTTGAACGCAGCGTTGGGGTAGGAGAAGGGCCGAGAGTAGAACGGGGTCTGGGAGTAGCTTCTGCTTCATTCCCACCACACGCGGCCAGCAGAAGGAGGAGGAAAATACAAAAAGTTAGTATTCCGTAGCGTGATTTAATGATTTTGCTCCTGAATGGGGTAGGTGGGACTCGAACCCACACGGGAGTTAACCCGGTTGATTTTAAGTCAACTGCGTCTGCCAATTCCGCCACAACCCCAGTTTGCCAGAAAGTGTATCAGAGACTTTGCCTCCGGTCAACAGAATTTAACGGTTACATCTGAACTCGGCTGGCAGTTCTGGTGGAAAGCAGCACCACAAAAGCCGCAATCACCACCAGCGCCGCCAACGACCCCCATTCGGAAATCAGACTCATATCCTTAATCATAATTTCCCGCAGGGCAGTGTTGGCATGAGTCAGCGGCATAAGTTTAGCAATCGGCTGTAACCAGGCGGGCATTGCTTCGACTTCCCACAGCACCCCGCCCAAAAAAACCTGGCTCACTACCACCAGAGGGATAAATTGCAGCACCTGAAATTCATTGCGGGCGAAGGTGCTGAAAAAAATGCCCAAATTGACGGAGGTGATAGCAAGGATAATTTCTACCACAAACACATTCAGCAGATTGCCTTCATAATGAATGTTCAGCACAAACACGGTATAGAGCAGGGTGATTGCCCCTTGAATGAGGGCAAATACCAGAAATCCAAACATGTACCCCAGGATAATTTCGTGGGCGCGAATAGGGGTCGCCTGCAACCGTTCCAGCGTGCCATTTTGCCGTTCCCGTAGAAAGGAAATGCTGGTCAGAATAAAGACAAACAGGAAGACAAATACCGCGATTAAGGCGGGGGCAGTGTAGTCCAGCGTATCATATTCCGGTCCGCCGTAAAGATAGCGTGAGTCGATTTGTGCTTCTACAGTACGGGGTGTTGTTCCCTGATTCACGGTGATGAGTCCTGTCATCGCCTGGGCTGCCGCCCGTTCAAACAGGGATTCCAGCCGTTTAGAAATGGTCGGATTTGAACCTTCGTAGGTCACATTCAAAGTCAAAGTTTGAGTCTGGGCAACCTGAGCCGTAAAATCTGAATTGACGGTGATAACAGCATCAACTTCGCCAGCCTCTAATTTTTTATCAGCTTCCTGCTCGGTCATTTCGACAGTTTTGAACGTATCAAACCCCTGAAGCACCATGAGCAGTTGGTTGCCGAGGTTAATCGCGCCCATGCCTTCATCATGATTGACCACACCGACCTGAATATCCTTCGGTTCAACCCGAATCAAAATGCCGGCCACGGTGAGCAGGATAATCGGCACAATCACAATCAGCACCAGCGTGCGCGGGTCGGCCAGCATTTGATAGATGACCCGCCGCGCCAGAATAGAAATTCGGCTACTGCTGAACATCACTTTTCTCCGCAAAATACAAAAAGGCATCCTCAAGGCTGGTTTTTCCGGCCTGCTGGCGTAGATAGGCGGCTGAGCCTTCCGCAATCAGTTTGCCGCCGCGCAAAAACCCCAGACGGTCACAGCGTTCGGCCTCGTCCATTACATGGCTGGAGACAATCAGGGTAATGCCCTGGGCGGTGAGCTTACGGAAATGCTCCCAGAACTGCACCCGAAGCTGTGGGTCAACGCCAACCGTTGGTTCATCCAGCAGCACGACATCCGGGTGATGTGCCAGTACAGAAGCCAGCGATACACGCTGTCGCATCCCGCCGGAGAGTGTTCCAACCCGACTGTGGCAGCGATTCGATAGATCAACCAGGGCTATCGCCTCCTCAACCGCGTTTTTATCATGGCAGCCAAGCAGCCCAGCAAAAAAAGCCACGTTTTGCCAGACGGTCAATTCCGCATACAACGCCGATGCTTGCGTCATATAACCCACCTTTGAGAGAATGGTTTTATTGGGCATTGGGCTGCCTAACACGACCACCCTGCCCGTGTCCGGTTTCACCAATCCGACAATGGCGCGTATCAGTGTGCTTTTACCTGCCCCATTGGGGCCAAGCAGCCCATAAATTTCGCCTTTTTGCGCCGTTAAACTCAGCCCCTGTAAGGCTTTCACTTCCCCAAAATGTTTATGAATATTTTCGACCAGTACCGCTTCGGTCATCATTTATCTCCTATACCCATCAGCAGCACATCCATCATGTGTTTTTTCCATTCATCCTGAGTTAACTGATTTAATATAACGGGTGGTAGAATGGCCTGCGTAATCACATACCCAAAAATCAGCATCCCAACCGTGCGGATAAGAACTATGGGCGGCACATCTTTGCGCCAGCCCTCTATCCCCTGAAGGCGCAGCATAATTTGCAAAAGCGGTGCTTGCAGCCCCGCCAGATGTTCCCTCACATGGGCGGCATTAAATTCCAGAAAATCCAGCATGACTAACCCAACAAAACGAATATTTTCGTTTACCAGTGCCGTAACTGCCTGAAAAAGATTGGGGATAAATTCGGCTGCTGTGTCCCCTTCTATTTGGTTCACCATTTCAAAAATGTGGGGATAGGGGCTGCGGGCATTCAAAAGTGCGACGAGAATCGTTTCTTTATCGGGAAAATGATTGTAAATTCCAGCGACGGATTTATAACCTGCCTGCTGAGCAATATGCCGCATACTTGTACCGTTATACCCCTGTCTCAAAAATAGGGTTTCTGCGGCATCCATAATAGCATCAACCGCCTGTTCACCTTTGGGAGTTGCCATACTCACCTCATAAAAATGAACAATCGTTCGTTCATAAATTATGATATAACTTTAGAGGGAGGGTGTCAAGAAGGGAAAAATCTGGGAGTGGCAAATTTTGTGTGCATGAGCTTTTTTACCCCTCACCCTGCCTTCGGCATCCCTCTCCCAGAACGGGA
>CAZKZS010000009.1:0-30626 GCA_964557285.1 uncultured Anaerolineae bacterium
TGATGCTCTATGACCCCCGCACCGAGGACGAAATTGAAGCCGATAGGATGAGAGAAGCCCAACGACTGACCACACCCCTGTTTCCAGTAGATGAGGAAACTACACCTATCCCCGAACCAGTATCAGCCGCCATCTCACCTGAACCAGTCCCCGTCGTACAACCACAGACAATTCACGAAAGACGACGACCAATGCCACCTGCCCCGCCGGGACAATTCGCGGTGCAGCATCGGTTTGCGCCTGATTCAGATGTTCCCAAACGAGAAAAGGTGGTGTGGCGACCAACTTCCAAACCAGCAACCAGACCAATAGGATTGGCAGAAGTAGGCGACCCTGACCCCAAAAACGAAGGCTATTGCCATGTCGCAGAGGCAACAGAAGCGTTTGAAGATAGCATGAACGACCAATCTTCTGTTTAACCTGCTTTTAGCGACTATTGAAGCACGGTCATCCCACATGACAGAGACAGAACTTACCCCTGCCCACTTCACCGGGCAGGCAACCGACGAGACCCACACGGCGAGAAAGGACTTATGAGCTGGCATGAAAAACCGAACCCACACCCTTTGATACTCAACCCATTGAAGGCCTGTTTTTTCTGGACGGAGACATACTCGCCAGCCAGATTGGGGGTGACTGGACAGCCGGACAGAAGTACCCGATGGTGGAATTTCCATCTGGCAAACAATGTCAAATATGGGAAACCAGTAAACCAGAGGCAGGCGGAATTGTGCATGTGTTTGGTGAGATGGATTTACCCTACTTTCAAAACCGAGACGAAGCCTTTGAGCAAGCCAACGACATTGCCGAACAATGTGGCTACATCGCCCGTCAAGTCAACGACGATATTTTAGAAGTGTGGGGACATGATACAGGAGAGCATTTTTATCTTCACTACGACAACGAGCAAAAACGGATGAGAGATGTCACCCGACCCCCGAAGGAGAAACGGGCTGAACCCCGCCCCAAAATTCCCTTACTCACCGATGAACTCAAAGAGAAACTACCAAAGCTGTACGAGAATGAGCGAAAAGGCTTAGAAGCGCTGGCACAGGTGAAATTCTTTACGCCGGATAGCAACTGGACATGGTATGCCAGCGAGTATGATGGGCAGGATATATTTTTTGGATTGGTGGCGGGGTTGGAAATAGAGTTGGGGTATTTCTCTCTCTCCGAACTTGAACAAATTCGGGGAGCGCTTGGATTACCAGTCGAGCGTGACCGTCACTTTGAACCCAAGACACTTAAGGAGTTGAGAGAGCAGCATGAAGCAGAACAAAACGGGAAAGCATGATGGATATGCAGGATTAAGCCTCCTGAAATGACGTACTATCACAATGGGAAAAAGCCCGTGTGATGATAGTCTGGCGTGCAATGAGGTCTACAATGGGAGAGTCAACGCCTGAACAGTTTGTGTGGTTGCGTCGTTTACGGCGGTGCAGTAAACGACTACGGATAGGGTTACTTTCAATTGCAGTGTTAGTTGCAGCAATTTCACTCTATCTCTCACCCTCATTCCCGCCGCTGATTGCGGTACTGACCCTGCTAGCCGGATTGCTGGCTACGATTTTTGAATAGCCATGAAAGAATCGGCTTATCAAGCAAAAATATAAATTTGTGATAGAATATCACTAAATCAAAAACGCCCCCGCATGGTGCTGGAAACACCAAACGAGGGCTAACCAGACTCGCTGATTAGGCAGCAAGTTGGCTAGACGGTATTATACCTACCTTTAGGCATTTCTAGCCGCTAATTGCTTACACCAGCAGTTAGCGGCTTTTTTAGTTTGTTGGGCATCTGCCCGGAAAGGAGTTTATGAATGAAGGTTCTCAGAAGCGAAACATTATCTATGTTCCGCCTGAAACAGAGGCAATAGAACAATATGCCAGAACGGTATGCAAAACTTTCGCTGAAAAACGCGATGCAGTGTATGGTTTACCTGAAACGATTGAAGGCTTCACCACCTTCATGAAACTGGTGGTCAGAGTCAAACTCAAACATCTGAATAGAGATGCAACCAGAGAAAATAAGTTGTTAGTGAGGTAGCAAAATGGCACACAAAAAGTCAAAACCGCCGCAAGCCAGAGTAGCCCTGTGCTATGTCCGTCAGTCGTATACCCGTGATGAAAACGACCTGAATAGTCCTGAAAGACAACGAGCAAACATCCAACTGGTCTGTGACAAGTATGGTTGGATACCTGAATGGTACGACGATGCAGAAGGCCATCGTTCAGGACGGGACATCAAAAATCGCCCCGGATGGTTAGCCCTTAGTAAACGGTTTGGCGACCCTGATGTAGTGGCACTGGTAGCCAATGATTTATCCCGCTTACACCGCAAGGGTTGGCGGGTAGGCGATATGCTTGACCACCTTGAGCGACATGGAATTGCCCTTGTGCTGGCAGCACCCGGACGGGAAGTAGATACCTCTACCCCGCAGGGTAAAATGTTCATTCAATTTACTGCCATGCTGGATGAATACTACGCCGAGGATATTTCCCAACGGTCAAAGGACAGTATCGCCTATCGCAAAAGTTTGGGCAAAGCGATAGGTCAGCCCCCTTACGGCACACTCAAAAAAGACGGGTATTTAATTCCAAGTCATGAAGGGGCATGGTTGTTGCCCGACGGACGCTTTGTGGCAGGAAAACCCGATAAACCCCCACAGGAAGGTGCAGTTTGGCGCAGTTACTATGAAGGAGCAAAGCGGATACTAGAACTCTACGCCGAAGGCAATATGGGGTTAGAACGGATTGCCTACCAGATGAATACCGAGAGCTACCCCTTCCGCGCCCGTCACAATCGCCCACGTCATATCACACAGGATGATATTCGGCGGGTTGTCTCCAATTGGGATACGTATGGCGGACTTGTCACCAGCCAGCGCAGTATAGACCGCAAAGCCTATGAAGCCATGAACCCCGATGAAATTGTCTTTAACGAAGACAAGGCCGTTTTTCCGATTGAATTACTGCGACAGGTTGCCCGTGTTCGTCAGGCACGTACTGTTCGGCCTCTGGATCATGGACGCAAACGGGAAACACACTTCTATCCCCTCAGCCAGATTACTTATTGCGCTCATTGTGAAGCCCTTGCCGAGAAGCATCAAAATCCCAAATACCGAACCACGCTTACTGGCACACATCTGAACAACAAACCGAGATACCGTCATAAGACAGGTATCAAGTGTGGTTGTCAAAATCGGTCTGTCCCCTGTGATGTGATTGAAAAGGATTTTGAACGGCTTATCCAATTGCTGACTGTTAAGCCTGAGATGTTAGATTGGATGACTGAGATGGCAATTCAGGCCAGTAAAGCCTTTTCATCAGGCGAAATTGACCTTGATAAAGAAAAAGAGGAGGCGATTGCACTCTGTCAGCGACGAATTAATGCTGCTATCGGTCTGTATAGCGATGGATTGATTGACCGTGAGGAATATTTGCGCCGCAAGGAAAAGAATGAACGCGAAATTGCGTACTGGCAGGCACGCACCACAGAAAGCGAAAAAGCTGCCCTTGAATTGAGTATGTGTCTGGATGCAATTGACACCCTGCAACGGCTATGGAAGATTTCGGATGATGAAGACCGTCAGGGTATGGTACGTAACCTGTTTACTGAAGTCATCTATGACCTTGATGCCCAACGGATTACGGACTTCCGTTTGAAAGCGTGGGCAGATAGGTTTCTGGTATTACGGGCTGCGCTGTATGAAAGTGGGGACACTAATGAAGATGTATCAGGTCAAGGCCTAAAGCGTGATATGCTCCTAATGGGACTCGAACCCATGTTTTCGCCTTGAAAGGGCGACGTCCTCGACCGCTAGACGATAGGAGCGGAATGAACGGGCTGCATTGTATAGGGAGTTGAGCAAAGGGTCAAGACTGAAATTGCAAAATCGCTTAATTCCGATGAGGACTTGGATAAACAGTTTCCACCGGAAGTCATCCCCAGTGGAAACATTTTTCAGCAGATCAAAAATCACAGAGAACGGACGAACCCGCGTTCAATGAGGACATTTAAAATCTTGCGGGCATTCTCTTCTGGGGAAAAGTTCACGGTGTCCAGCGTAATTTCCGGGTTTTCCGGCGCTTCATAGGGATCATCAATGCCAGTGAAATCTTTAATTTCTCCGCGCCGCGCTTTGGCATACATGCCTTTGGTATCCCGTGCTTCACAGATCTCCAGAGGGGTATCGACAAACACTTCAATGAACTGGTCATCCCCCACACGATTTCTTACATCGCTGCGGGTGGCACGATAGGGGCTGACAGCCGCGCAAATTGTAATGCCGCCGTGCCGCACGATCTCAGACGCCACATACCCAATACGCCGAATATTCGTATCACGGTCTTCTTTGCTAAACCCAAGCCCTTTGGATAAGTGGGTACGCACCACATCCCCATCCAGAAGCGTAATCTGCCGTCCATGTTCCAGCAGCAGCGTTGTCAGCACTTCGGCGGTAGTTGACTTCCCCGACCCACTTAAGCCTGTAAACCAGATGCAGACGCCCTGTTTGTAGCGCGGAGGATAAACTTCTGAAAGGATGGTAGCCACTTCAGGACGGGTAAACCATTCTGGAAGCTGCCTGCCATTCCCCAGATATTCTTCGCGTACCTGTGTCCCAGAAATAGAGGCAACGGTTTTGCCGTTTACCTTATCTTCTTCCTCATAACGATTCTCATCGGGCAAGTAGACCAGCATTTTAAAGGGAATCATTTTGACGCCAAGCTCATGTTCGTACTGCTGGACTATTTCCTGAGCATCATAAGGACCATAAAACGGCTTACCTTTGGAGTCGTTGCCGGGGCCGGCATGGTCACGCCCTACGATAAAATGATTTGCTCCATAATTGCGGCGGATAATCGCGTGCCAGACGGCCTCGCGCGGGCCGCCCATACGCATGGCAAGCGGCAGCAGAGACAGCAAAATCCGATTTTTGTCATAGTGATTGGCGGCCAGTGCCTTATACGTTCTCACGCGGGTAAAGTGGTCAACATCCCCCGGCTTGGTCATGCCAACCGACGGATGCAGCAGCAGTACCCCATTGATACTATCAGCCGCACGTTTGGTCAGTTCTTCATGCACCCGATGCAAAGGATTACGGGTCTGAAAGGCAACCACATTTTCAAAACCATAGGATTCCAACCGTTCGCGTACCTGAGCAGGCGTCAAACGTAAATCCTGAAAATCATAATGTTTGGGCAGTTGCAGCACACGCAGCCTACCCGCAATATTGACCTTGCCCCATCGGTGCATTTCCGCAACGGCAGGATGACGCGAGTCCAGCGTCCCAAAGACCTTTTGTGCCAGTTCCGGTAAATTCCACGGGTAGATTTCTTCAATATCCAGAATGGCGAGGGGGTTATTTTTAGCATCGCGCAGGACAACCGATTTTCCAACGGAAATATCAGGTGTGGGGTCAACGGGCAGGGTGACAGGCATAGGGAACAGCGTTCCATCGGCCAACCGCATCGTGTCCAGCACACTCTGATAATCCGCCTGATTCATAAATCCGGTGAGAGGTGAAAATCCCCCCACGGCTAACAGTTCCAGATCACAAACCGCACGGGCGGAAATTTGAATCGAGGGTAGGGTACTGGCGAAGGTTCTGGCATCGGGCAGTTCATCTGCCGGAATCATCAGGTTCACCAGTTTGCCCCCATAGGGCGCGATGAGTTTCGTTTTTACAAGCGTATCGATCATGAGAATCCTCTCAGAGAGCATTTCAACCTGCCTATTATGCCATAGCTTTGCAATAGAACGATTGGCATCTTCGACAGGTTAGGTTTTTTTCATGAGTGGAACATTCGATATAATCTTATCAGTAAGCTAGTTGCTGGATAAACATGAAAAAAATTCTGGTCATTGAAGATGCCAACGACATCCGGGAGGAAATCCTTGAAACCCTCCAATTAGAAAATTTTGAGGTGGCAGGAGCGCCAGATGGTCTGATTGGATTGCAAATGGCGCGGGAATTTGCACCCGACCTGATTGTGTGTGACATCATTATGCCTGGCTTGAACGGGTATGAGGTGCTTCAGGAACTTCGTCAGGACTCCTCCACCGCCACCATTCCCTTTATTTTTTTAACAGCGCTCACTGCGCGGGATGCCATGCGAAAAGGCATGGAGTTAGGCGCAGATGATTTTATCTCCAAACCTTTCACAGTCCGGGAACTTTTAAATGCAATCCGGGCGAGATTCGACAAACAAATCACCCTTGAAAACCAGCATTTACGCACCCATGCCCAACATCTTGTCAAATCTCAGGAAGCAGAACGCCAGCGTATTGCCTACGAACTGCATGAGGAAATTGGGCAGGTCTTGACCAGCTTAAAATTTGTGTTGGGCATGAGCAAACGACTGCCTGTGGAGGAGATAAAACCCAAATTGGGCGAAGCGCAGGCGCTGGTTCACGAACTGATTCATCGAGTCGCTGAGCTTTCTAATGAACTGCGCCCTACCATGTTAGATGATTTGGGTTTGCTGCCGACTCTGCTGCATCATTTTGAACGGTACACCGACCAGACCAGTGTTCGGGTTAATTTTGAACATCGAGGGCTGGATACTCGATTTACCCCTGAAATTGAAACCGCCGTGTATCGGATTATTCAGGAAGCCCTACTGAATGTGGCCCGCCATACGACAATTACTGATGTGAATGTACAAATCTGGCAGGATTCAGAGGTCCTGAATATTCGTGTGGAAGATACAGGCGAAGGATTTGAAGTCGGCAGGGCTTTGAATACCAGTGTCGGCAATGGGCTGGTAGGAATGCAGGAACGGGTCATTTCCCTGAATGGCAAACTTACTATTTTGTCCGCGCCCCAGCAGGGAACACAGATTTTAGCACAAATTCCCATCCACAGCGCTTCGGAGGCTGAGTTGCCGCCTTTTTTTCCTCTGGAACATGCGCTGCCGCTTAAAAACGCTGCGCCTTCCTCACAAACCTCTATTCGCATAGTGTTGGCTGATCGGCAGGAACTACTTCGGCAGGGACTCAAAAGCATTTTGCAGGCAGTACACCAATTTTCTGTTGTTGGTGAAACTGCATCGTTTGATGGGATAGCATCCCTCTTAAAACAGCATCAGCCTGAGATTCTCATTTTTGAACGTGGCATTGGGTTAGATATTATTCAATACAAAGAAAATTTGTCCCCCGAAACCCGCGTGCTGGTACTTTCCCGCCATGCAAATGAAGCCTACGTGGTTGAATCCTTTCAAAAAGGGGCAGATGGTTATCTACTGAAAGAAAGTAGTGGAGATGAACTGGTACAGGCCGTTCAGGAAATCCTTTCTGGCAAGCGGTATTTAAGCAAAACCCTGTCGGAACGTGTGATAGACTTTTATGCCAAAACGCGACAGGCCGAAAATGAAACCCTTAACGCCTACCAAACCCTGACTGAACGGGAGCGAGAAATATTCAAACTGGTGGCTGAGGGTCACAAAAACACCGAAATTGCCGAACTGCTGACCATTAGTTCTCGCACTGTAGAAACGCACCGCGCCAATTTTATGCGAAAGCTAAACTTACACAATCCATCCGAACTCATTCGGTACGCTATAGAACAGGGCATCATTTCCCCAAGACGATAACCCTATCAGTACAAATACGTAGAGGGTTTTACTGATTCTAAAATACCGTGTTCCCCGAATATACAGCCTCCCCTGATATTGGCATACTACAGCTATAACATCTGCCATTAAAAGGACAATGATCAAATGATACGCCAGCTTCATAAAGACGAACGTGGGCAGACCGCCCTCGAAACCGCCATTATCCTGATTGCCTTCATCGTCGTAGCTTCAGTTTTTGCGTTTACCATCCTCTCCGCAGGCTCAGCCTCCACAGAAAAAGGCGAAGATGCCATTTACTCCGGTTTAAGCGGTGTGCAGTCCTCCATGAGCATTAAGGGTGCAGTGATTGCCCAGGACTCAACAGCGACTGGCAAAGTTGAAAAATTGGTATTTTCCGTTGCGCTGGTGTCGGGCGGCGATCCAGTAGACCTGACCGATACCTCCGGCAACAATGTAGTGGTGATTGGCTATCGGGATGGCAGCCAGTTTAAAAATGAACTGGATTGGACTGTGACCTGGATTGGCGCGAACGATGGCGACAAACTGCTGGAAGAAGGCGAACTGGCGGAAATTACTGTTCCCCTCGGCACGCTGACCCCGGCACTCGGCCCGAACACCGCCTTCACGCTGGAAATCAAACCGCCGACGGGTGCCATCCTGAGCGTCAACCGTACCACCCCCGCCTCGATTGAAAAAGTTATGGAACTCCGTTAGTACAGTCATGTCGGAAAAACCGGGCGGCTCATATGAGCCGCCCACTGTACGCGGTTAGCACTTCAAAAACAAAAGGCACGGCCAGGCCTAAAACTTCATACGGTCTTATCTCGCTTCCTGATCGAGCTAGACAAAGACTACCCCACCGACTCCTGGCCGTGCCGGTGGGGTAGTTTTTATAGGATGGAACTCATGGACTTAGAACGCAGAGTAGAAGCGCTGGAACAGGAAGTACAAATTCTTAAGAATCAGATTCAGGCGACCCTGCTGGAAATACAGGAACATCTCCTGAACAATGCCCATCCTTCCTTACGAACAGAAGCTGCCCCACCGCCGACTCCCCCTGAAGAAAATCCAGCCAGAATCAAAAAAGTGGTTCTGGAAGAAACGCTGCCACACCCACCGAAGAATATTCGTTCGGAACTGGCAAAATTTGAGGACATGAAAATCTGGGCAGAGAAAAAAGCAGCCCAACTAGGGGTTGACCGGACTCTTGACCTGATTCATTCCTATGTAGAGGCAGGGCGTTTCAGTCCCGTGATTGCGGAGGTACTCATGGAGCATATTTCTGCGTTTCAAATGCCCACCTCTCCCCCTAAGAAAGCCATAAAACCCGTCGCTGCTATTGTCGAACCAAAACCCGTAGAAGAACAAAATGGACAGTTTCGGAACGTGGTTCTCAAACTCATTGCGGGTGTCCAGAACATCGGTATAGATAAAGCCAGAAAGCAATCCAATGGATAAGTCAATCACCACCGCTTTGCTCATCATTGTGAGCATGATTATGGTTTTGATGCTGTTTAATGTGGCATATCCGGCTATTGTTGAAAGCGGAGATGCTATCGCAAACATGACCAACCGCGCCGATTCTCGGATGCGGAGTCAGGTCAAAATTATTCATGCGGCAGGTGAATTAGATTATACGGGAACATGGCAGGACATCAACGCCAACGGTGAATTTGATGTTTTTATCTGGGTGAAGAATGTAGGGGCTTCCCGGTTAACAGGACTTGAACAGGTTGATGTTTTTTTTGGACCGGAAGGGAATTTTACCCGTATTCCCCATCAAAACGAGTCGGGCGGCAGCACCCCCTACTGGACATTTGAGATTGAAAATGCTGCCGAATGGACGCCCACCGCTACCCTCAAAATTTCCCTTCACTATCAGTTTCCGGCGGCTTCCGGTCGCTACTTTGTGAAGGTAGTGCTGCCAAACGGCATTTCCGACGACGATTTTTTGGGGATGTGAGTCATGGAATCGGTGCTAACAGCGTCGCTTATTCTTTTTATCATTTTGTTTACATCACTGACCCTTTATCAAGTATTTATGACCTCTCAGGAAACGCTGGTAGAAAGCTGGCAGAATATGGAAACCCGACTCGATGCACAGTCCAACTCTGTGTTATCCCCTCTTTCTACCCGTATCCGTGACTCGGTAGT
This sequence comes from uncultured Anaerolineae bacterium, assembly GCA_964557285.1. Lineage (GTDB taxonomy): Bacteria > Chloroflexota > Anaerolineae > Aggregatilineales > J027 > SB15. The sequence continues at coordinate 9,733 of CAZKZS010000009.1, forward strand.
AGAGGTCGTGCTGAAAAACGACGGTTTGGTGAAATTCGCAGCCTTCGACCAGTGGGATGTGATTGTTCAATATTATGATGCAGGCGGCGGCTACCATATTCAGCGCCTTGCCTATACCCAGGGAACACCTATCACCAACGAGTGGACAGACGCTGTTATTTGCCAGAACGGTCATTCTGTTGAAATGTTTGACGCCGGAGTCTTAAATCCGGGAGAAGTAATCATGCTGCAACTGGTGGTTATGCCGGAGGTAGGGGCAGGAAAATCACTTTTTATCCGGCTGGCAACGGATAACGGCAGCAGCCTGACCCATATTTTGACGCGAAATATTCCGCCTGTGCTGGTCACAAACAACGGCTTAAAACTGGCAGCAGGCCAGACTCAGACCCTGACACGCGATATGTTAGAAGTGACCGACGCCGACAATACGCCGGAAGAACTGGTCTATACAGCCTCTGCTGCACAGGGAACCCTGCCAGAAACTTTTACTCAGGCTGACATTCATAATGGTTTGGTGCAGTATACTCATACTGGAACAGAACATGATGTCATTTTATTCAGGGTTTCCGATGGTCAGGATGAAATCGGGGAATATACATTTGAGATTAGGCTAAATCAGCCTCCGGTGCTGGCGGTGCAACAAAGCCTTGTACTTTCAGAAGGCAGCATTATTAACCAGAATTTGCTCGAAGTTACTGACCCGGACACTGCACCCTCTGAACTGGTTTACACAGTCACCACGCCCCCCACGCAGGGAACGCTTAATCTGGGCAGTGCTTTCACCCAGGAGGATATTAATCTCAATCGCCTTCAGTATACAGGGACTGGCAGTGACAGCTTCCAGTTCACCGTATCCGATGGTATGTCCACACTTGGTATTGCCATTTTTACGATTGTTCCATAGGCAAAAATTATGGAGAACAACACACAGATTATTTCCACAGGAAACCCGGAACTTGACAGCCGTCTGGGGGGAGGGATTCCAGTTGGGTCACTGGCACTCATTGAAGGGGGTGCGGGGTCGGGTAAATCGGTGCTGGCACAGCAAATGGTTTATGGGTCGCTAATGGGCGGGCTGCGTGTTGCCCTGTTCACCGGGGAAAATAGTGTCAAAAGCCTGGTCAGCCAGATGCAGCGGCTGGGTCTGGATATTCTGGATTTTTTGTTGTTAGGCAAGTTACGAATTTATCCGATTGAACTCACCCATCTCGGAGGACAAGCGCCTGTGACGCTGTTACAGGCGATTAAAAAAGAACTCAAGCGCGATCTCATCATCATTGACTCTTTTACGGCGGCTGCCGTTCATACGTCGGATGAACGGATGATTGTTAGCTTTTTTGATGAAGCCAAACGGCTGTGTGCCAGAGGCGCTTCTGTAGTCATTATCCTTCATTCCCAGGCGCTGGATGCGAATTTAATGGATACCATCGGCTCAAAATGTGATGCCCACCTGCTGCTGCGCTCCGAACGTGATGGGCAGCGAATCGTTAAAACGCTGGAAGTTGCCAAAATTCGCGGGGCGGAACGCACCACCGGCGCGATAGTGGGATTTGAAGTCGAACCGGGGTGGGGAATGCGTGTTATTCCCATCAGCAAAGCAAGAGGGTAAATGGATGGTTCAAACAATTATCCCCTTTGAACTTCAATCGTCGGCTGTACCACTAAGCAGCTTGCCCCTATCACCTGCCCTGCTGGAAGCGTGTCAACAGTCGCCTTTTCTGGCGGAATATATCAGCCGTCTGCCCATCGAACAAACAGGGATTCCTGCCTATTATCCCAAACTCAGCCGCAATTTATCCCAGTTAGAAAACAAACACCTCATTTATCCCACGAAAGAAGGGTTGTTTGTTCATCTCTACCCCGATGAAAGCGGCGCCCGCGACCACTATATTGCCGTCGAACCAACCACCGTTGTGGATGTAGAACACCTTATCCCTCAACTGGATGATTCTCTAGTTGAGTGGGCTGAGGATATCGGGCGGGTAGAAAATAAAGAGGAAAAGAAAAGTCTGCTGCTTCAGCTAATTGATACGCTATGTACGACCAACGGGACGGATAAACGCAAAACGGGCAAAATTGTAGTATCACCGCAGGAACTCGAAGGGATTCGCTACCGGATTCTGCGAGACAAAGTGGGGCTTGGCATCTTACAGCCCCTGCTGCTTGACCCCTATATTGAAGATATTAGTTGTAGCGGCGTCGGCCACATTTTTATAGAACATAAAATTTTCAAAAGCGTGCAGTCCTCCATTGTGTTCCCCACACACGAAGAAGTTGATGAATTTGCAGTGTGGCTGGGTGAATGGATTAAAAGTCCTGTCACCGTGAGGAATCCCCTGGTAGATGCTGTGTTGCCGGATGGGTCACGTATCAATATTGTGTATGGGCGCGAAATTTCCAAACGCGGCAGCAACTTCACCATCCGTAAATTTAGCGGGGTGCCAACCAGCGTGCTTGAACTTATCGAATACGGCACGATGGATTACACAATGGCGGCCTACCTGTCAATGATGCTGGAAGAAGGCATGAATTTGTTTATGGTGGGGGCAACCGCTTCCGGTAAAACCACCACCTTGAACGCTATCACCGCTTTTATCAAACCCGACGCCAAAATTGTAACGATTGAGGATACGCCTGAAGTGTCTGTCCCGCATAAAAACTGGGTACAGGAAACCACCCGGCATATGGGCGCAGATAACAAAGGGGGAGAAGTGGGCATGTTTGAACTGCTCAAAGCGGCCCTCCGCCAGCGCCCTGATCGAATCATTGTGGGGGAAATTCGTAGTATGGAAGCGGTGGTCGCATTTCAGGCCATGCAGACCGGACACGGAGTCATGTCCACTTTTCACGCGGCATCGGTGGAAAAATTGATTCAACGTCTGACGGGTGATCCCATCAACATTCCTAAAACGTATATCGACAATCTGAATCTGGCGGTGATTCAATCGCCTGTCCGTTTAGCTGATGGCAAATCCGCCCGCCGTATCCTGAGTATCAATGAAATTATCGGTTACGATCCGGTTTCTGAAAGTTTTTCCTTTCTGGAAGCCTTTCGCTGGAATCCAGCCACGGACCGATTTGAATTTCCCGGTTACATGAACAGCTATCTACTGGAGCAGGTCATTGCCATCAAACGGGGGATTCATCCTCACCAGCGAAAAGTCATTTACGACCAGTTAAAACGCCGCGCCAAAATATTTGAAAAACTCCACAAAGAAAAAGGGGTGACAGACTTCTATGACTTCTTCCAAATCCTTGCCGAAGCCCGGCGACAGAATCTCTTTTAAACCCGTTTCGCCCTTTGAAATGTTCTACCAGCTTACTTACCTATCGGCGATGGCGGCAGCAGGGCTAACCCGCAGCAAGACTTTTGAAGTCGCGGCACAGTCGAGTTCGGCAGCAGCAGAATATTTTGCGGCGATTAACACGCTGGTCAAAGAATTTCGCTACGATTATCCCGAAGCGTGCCGCCGGATAGGAACACAGGCAAAATCGGACAACATGCGGAGCTTTTTACTACGGCTTTCGGATGCGCTTCGTTCGGGTGAACCCCTGCCCGACTTTTTAGCGCGGGAAGCGGAGGTGCAGGGGGAGGACTACAAAAATAAATATGAGCGTGACCTGGAAGCCATGAAACAGTGGACAAATGCGTTTTCCTCGATTGTAATTTCTGTTGCGCTGATTGTGATTATTCAGGTCATTTCCTCCATGATTTACACCTTAAACACCAGTGTGATTACTGGTTTGGTATTCACTGGTGTGGTGATGAGTGGGTTTGGTGCATGGATTATCTGGCGGTCTGCGCCCCGTGAAATTATGGTAGTGCAGGCGGCTACAGGCTCACCCGAACAGCGCCGTTCACTTAAATTGTTTCGTCTGATGACTCCCCTTACGGTGATGGTCGCCTCCATTTTGAATCTGATAGGGCTTCCGCTGGGATGGCTGCTCACGATTGTGGCGTTAATGCTGCTGCCCACGGGAATTGCCAGCCTATTGAGCGACAAAAAAATCCATAAAAAAGATGAAGAATTCAGTACCTTTTTACGTTCTGCGGGGGGAATGGCAACCTCAAGCGGAACGACGCTTAAACAGGCGCTAACAAAAATTGACCTGAGTTCCTTTCCTACCCTTGAACCCGATATTCAGCGCCTCAGCACCCGCCTTCAGGCACAGGTTGACCCCGAACTCTGCTGGCACAAATTTGGATTAGAGTCGGGGAGTAAACTCATTAGTGAAGTCATCCATATTTTTTATGGGGCGATTAAAATGGGCGGCGACCCGGAACGGGTTGGTTATCTGTGTTCGCTGTTCACGGCAAAAACTGCCCAACTGCGGGCAAAACGCCGTCTGGCATCCGGCACTTTTTCAGGACTGACGACGGTTATGCAGGCAGTCGTGGCTGGGTTGATGGTGTTTGTCCTTTCCATTGTGGAAAATTTCGCCGAAGTAGTGAAAGAACTCATGCCTCAGGGCGACGCTTCCCTGGAAGGGCAGGCAGCCATGAATATGACGCTAGCAAATTTTAGCAGCAGCGACCTGCAATTCCTCTCGACCATTACCATTGTGATGATTCTTACGCTGGCGCTGGTCGGTGCATCAGCTATTACCCTGGGTGATGGCGGCCATCGTTTAAAAGGATTCTTTTACCTCGCTATTACGGTATTTATTTCCGGTATCAGTTTTTTACTGGTTCCGCCCCTGGTCGCTGGTATTTTAAGGATGTAAGGGATGATAATACAGCAAAAAATGATCATGCTCAGCCTGGCGGTGGCGCTGCTACCCCTGTTCATAGCAGTAGCCCTAGTGATTTATAACCGTCTTAAACAACGAGGTAAATCACTCATGCAGGAAAATGTGATGCAGGAAGAACCCATTTTTGTTCCGCAACCTGCCCCCGTGACGGTTAAAACACCTGCAACTCCTGTTCCAGAAAAAACGGAAGAACCTGTCGTTTCATCGGCTATGCAAGACTTACTTTCTAGCGTGTTCACGGATGAGGAAGCCAATGCCCGCTATCAGGTGCTGCTTGCGGATTCCGGCGGTATCAGTGCTTCGGACGTGCTGGCCTTATGTCGTCGGATAGCTGCCCAGTTAGGAGTGTAAAGGCAAAATGGTTATGATTATGCTAATCGTTGGTGGATTGATAGGAGGGCTGCTGGTAAAACTGGCTGACCTGCTGCCACGTTTTTCCGGCTATCCACCTACTGCCAGCCAGTGGCGCGGGGTGCCGATAGGGTTTTCTATGCTGCTGGGTGTAGTATGGCTGCAATTTGGATGGACATGGGAAATGGCTTTTTTCGCGGCAGCAAGTGCGTTTTTTCTGCTCATCGCGCTGATAGATTTGCAACATCAACTGGTGCTGAACATTCTAACCTATCCCGCCATTGCCGGAGTGCTGGTTGTGCAGGGGATCATTCAGCCAGAAGCGATGCCGCAAGTTTTGCTGGGGGGAGTATTTGCGTTTTCCATTTTTTACCTGACTGCCCGCCTTAGTGATTTAGGCATGGGCGACGTAAAATTAGCATTACTGCTAGGTGTTTTTTTCGGCTTTCCTAACGTTCTCTACGTCCTCCTGATTGGAGGAGGAACAGGGGCTGTTGCAGCAGTAATCCTTCTGTTGCAAAAACGGGGGAAACACTATCGGCTGCCCTATGCACCCTTTTTGTGCCTGGGCGCGATTTTGGGATTATTTTTTGTGTAAAAAGGTGTGCAGATGTCACGTTTGATTATCTGGCTGGTGGTGCTGAGTCTGGGGCTGTTATTTGTGCCACTTTATCTCATTTCGGATTCCCTGCGGCAGGAAAATGTCCGGCTGCAAACCGAAGCAACACTCATCCAGCAAACGCTGGCGGTGTCTCCCCAACCAAACTCAACTGAAGCGGCACTTACAGATACCCTCATGCAAATTCAGGCTCAGAAAGGCGCGCTGGAAGCCATCCAGCCGACCTTAATCGCGGAACATATTCCCTGGTCAGAGGTCATGTTCATGCTGGGAAGTTACGACCCAAACCAGCTTTCCATTACCGCACTTTCGCAGTCAGAGAATCAACTGGCCGTCCAGGGGCAGGCTGCTGACCAGTCTCAGGTGATGGCGTATGTGGAATCGCTGAAAAAATCGGATTTATTTGCGGACGTGGTAGTACAGTCCATGATTTCAGGGGCAACCCCTCAAGCCGGTGAAGTAGGCGATTTGATCGCATTTATTATTCTGGTAGAGTTCGCATGAACTTCACGGAATTTCTACGTGAAAATCGTCGTTTACTGGCGCCAGTTCTGCTTGGGGTGTTGATGCTGACGGGGAATATTTTTTTCGGGGTAACGATTATTCTGCCGGAACGAAACACCAATACCGACCTGAGTACCCTGGTTGCCCGCAATAAACAGGCGGCTGCTGAAAAAATGCAGCCCACTGAAGACAACAGCAGTGTACTTCAAGCGCAAATCGAAAGTGCCGAATCCGGCCTCAATACCAGCGCGGAAATTCTGTTAACTGAAGACCTTGCCAGCGACCTGCTGGATAATCTGTATCAGTATGCGGATGAAAGCAGTGTCGAAATTACCACCCTGCAACTACAACCCTCCCCACCGCTTGCTGAGGATGACCCCTTTGAAGTTAAAATATTTTTGTTAGAAGTGCAGGGGACTGTTCCCAATCTAATGGCTTTTTTGATTCGGGCGCGGGAAACTGCTGTGCCAAGTGTGGCAGTTCGCAGTTTGAGTCTGGTCGAAAATACCTTAAAAATGGAACTCAGATTATATGTTTCTCCCTATGCTGCCGACGACATTTTTGTGAATCTTCCAGAGCCGATTGTTCCAGCAGGTTTGATGATGGCGGCTACGCCTATCCCTACACTGATAACAGCTTCCCCAACGCTCGACGCATCTGTTACGGCCATACCAACGGCAACTCCAACCCCCAATGAGGCCGTATCAGTAGTTGGCCCCGGCATTTATGATAACAATCATCCAGCCATTCAATACACGGCTGGCACTTGGACAGAAATTTCTTCTTATAGCGGATATGGCGGTAGTTATCATTACAGCCTGGAAACCAGCGCGGAAATGCGATTGGATTTCTTAGGGACAGGGGTAGCGGTACAGTATGTAGCCTTCCGAAATTTTGGTATTTTTGAAGTGTACATTGATAGCGCACTTTGGGGAGAAGTTGATTCTTATGCCGAAAAGGGAATTTTTGGGCAGCTTCTGACCATCGACGGCCTGTCTAATGGGCAGCACAGTCTGATTATTCGGAATACAGACCGCCGTCATGCCGCCAGCGAAGGTAATGTTCTGGCAATAGATACCCTCTACGTGCTGCAAGCAAATCCAACGCCCACGCAAAATTAAGTTATAATCGGAATCATCAATCCTGAAATTCAAGGGGAGTGTGTGATGGTACGGGTGCTGGTTTTTTGGGTACTTATTTTTGCCTTATTTCCCGTTTCGGTCAGCGCTCAGGATACGCAGACGGTTTTTACAGTTTCAGGCAGGGCAAGTCTGGAATTACCGGAAACCTGGGTCTATCGGCATTATACCGAAGAAGAAGAATTGGAAGGCTTAGACAGCGAAACATTGGTGTTTGGCACGTCGTTTGATGTCATTGACCAGTATTTAAACAATGAACAGTTTGACGGAACGGTATTTTTTCTCAGCGCCTACCCCTATAACGTGTATGTGCCGGAAGTGTTGGGCGATCCCGTAAAAATGATGACGGATGTCACTGTATATGAGGAATCTGATGTCACATCGGAAACCTTCGCCACCTTCCCCGGCTCAGCTTTTTATTATGATGATCCGCAGTTTTTTGTGTGGGATATTCTGCTGGATACCGGAGAAATGACCTATCGGGGAACCGTCTATTCCACCCGCAAAGAAGATTTTGAACAGGTGCAGGCTGTCGTCAACAGCCTTCAAACGTATCCCCTCGCCTTAGAAAATACGCTTGATGAAACGCTGGAAACACGCACCATCACGACTGCCGATTCACGGCTGCGTTTGTCCATCCCCGAAAACTGGCTGTACTGGAACGAGTCCGATAATTCCGTCAGTTTTGGCAGCAGTGGCAAAGCCTACGAAGGGCTGTCTTACTCTTTTAAGCCAGAAACCAATGAGGAAGTGGTGTTTCTAATTCATCGCTTGGTGAAATCTGCGCTGCGCCCGGATGAGGTGGTCAATGGCAACACAGATTTGACCAAACTCATGCAGCGTCTGGTCGCTGAAAATGGCGGCCTGCGAAAGGATACTCCTCTGGCGGTTGAGGAATGGCAGGGGATTCCCCGACTGGACAGCGCGTGGCTGGTCAAAGGGGCAAAAAACAGCGTTTTAACCCAGACGACGCTCCTGGATGGGCAGGACATTGTTTATATTGTTCAGGCGCAGTATGCCGCCGATAAACGCAGCCAGATTCAACCCGCGATTGACCGGATTTTTGCCAGTATGAGTTATACAGCGCCCGAAAGTTACCTTGACCCCACGCAGGAAGGGCTTGAACCCGGTCAGCTTGCACCGGAATTTACCCTTTCAGGGCTGGAAGGTCAGGAAATTTCACTTTCGGAATATCGGGGCAAGGTGATTTTTATGAATCTCTGGGCGTCATGGTGCGGCCCATGCCATCGGGAAGCGCCCGCTTTGCAGTCCTACTATGAGTCCTACGGGGGCAAATTTGAAATCCTGGCGGTTAATGTCGGCGAAACGGAAGTCGAGGCACGCGGCTTTGTGAATCAATATGGCCTGACCTTCCCTGTTCTACTCGATCCTACCGAACGGGTTTCTAAACTGTACGAACTGCGCGGGTATCCAACCACGTACATCATTGGACGGGATGGCGTGGTGCTGGAGGTCATCGTAGGCAGTTTTTCAGAACAGGGACTCAGGGATGTGCTGGCGCTGTATGTGGGGCGATGATTAACTTTCGACTTTGACGCCGCGCCAGAAAGCCACATAATTTGTAATATTGCTGGCCGCTTCTTTGGGAGCAGGGTAGTACCAGGCGGCATCTATATTCAGCTGCCCATTCACAACCACATTGTAATAGCTGGCTGTGCCTTTCCAGGGGCAGACAGTCCGTTTGGGGGAAGGCTCAAAATACTCCCATTTCACCGAGTCAGGTGGGAAATAATGATTGCCTTCCACCCGTTCGGTATATTCACTTTCTGCAAGCACGATGCCGTTCCAGATGGCTCTAGGCATGAGTGTTTTCCTCTGGCTACTCAATAACATTACTCTATGACGATATACACGGTAAAATCATTACAAAAGTCATCCGATTCTAATGACTTTCTGAGAATATTTGGCAACGTCATCAGCAGGCTATAAAATGGGTAACAGAACTTGCGGCTAAATTAGATAGTCATTAGTGTCTGTGTCCTGTCACAGGGAACATCGATTCAGTATTCAATAATTTTGATTTACTTAAAGGTCGTTTCTTGGAAAATTCAAAATTTGCCAGACCCTATGAGGTCAATAAACCTCAGCGCCACCGGCTGGTGGTCGAAGATATTTATCTGAGCTTTGGCGGCGTCAACGCGCTGTCCGGTGTTAGCCTGACCTGTGAAACCGGTGAAATTCTGGCGGTGATTGGGCCAAACGGAGCAGGCAAAACCAGCCTGCTCAACTGCATTTGCGGCCTTTACCGTCCGCAAAAAGGCCGTATCCTCTATGGGGATGTCAATCTGGTCAAAACACCGCCGCACCGCCTCCCTTCACTTGGGATTGCCCGTTCCTTCCAGAATATCGAACTATTCACCCATATGTCCGCGCTGGATAACATCATGTTAGGGCGTCATGTCCACATGAAAAAAAATATTTTCACGGCCATGCTCTACTGGGGACTCGGCCAGCGCGAAGAAATCGTCAACCGCCAGTTTGTGGAACGAGTGATTGACCTGCTGGAAATTCAGAGTATCCGCAAAAAAACGGTGGGGGCGCTGGCGTATGGCCTGCAAAAGCGGGTCGAACTGGCGCGAGCGCTGGCGATGAATCCCGGCCTGATTTTGCTGGATGAGCCGATGGCAGGCATGAACGCCGAAGAAAAAGAGGATATGGCGCGGTTTATCCTCGATATTAATGAGGAATGGGGTGTGACCTGCATCCTGATTGAGCATGATATGGGGGTCGTCATGGACATTTCTGACCGAATCGTCGTGCTGGATTTTGGACGGGTGATTGCTGCCGGAACACCGGATGAAGTTCGCACCAATCCGGCAGTTATCGAAGCCTACCTGGGTCAGGAAGACGGGATGTTATCCATTCTGGAAGAGGAAGAATCATGACCGCAGATACCCTTCCTAAACAACTGCGCGAAAATGCCTCCCGCTACCCCAATCGGGTCGCGCTGCGAGAAAAAGAATTTGGCATCTGGCAGGCCATCACCTGGAAACGCTATCACGAACGAGTTCGCAGTTTTGCGCTTGGGATGCATGTTTTAGGGTTTCAGCGCGGCGATAGGATTGTTGTTATTGGAGACAACCGACCGGAATGGGTCATTAGTGAACTGGCTGCCCAGTCATTAGGCGGGGCTTCCATCGGCGTGTATCAGGACTCTGTTCCCGATGAAATTTTGTATATTGTTTCGCAGGCGGACGCCCGTTTTGTGATTGTTGAAGACCAGGAGCAGGTCGATAAAATTATTGAAATCTGGGAGCAGATTCAGGGCGTTGAAAAAGTTATTTACTACGACCCCAGAGGGCTGCGAAATTATACTGAACCGTATTTAATGGCCTTCCCCGAAGTTGAAGTGCTGGGGGAAGCCTTTCATGAGAAAAATCCCAAATTTTATGATGAATCTGTTGACCAGGGACAGAGCAGCGATGTAGCGATTATTTCTACAACCTCCGGCACAACCTCCCGCCCAAAACTGGCGCAAATTACCCATTTTAATCTCATTTCAATGGGTAAAGCGCTGATGGAAATTGACCCTTTTGGGCTGGACGATGAATTTGTCTCTTTCCTGCCAATGGCGTGGATTGGCGAACAAATGATGTCGATGGGGTGCGGGATGCAGCGCGGGTTTACCCTCAGCTTTCCGGAGGAAACGGATACCGTGCAGGAAGATTTACGCGAAATTGGGCCGCGTATCATGTTTGCCCCGCCGCGCATCTGGGAAAATATGCTGAGTCGGGTGCAGGTCAAAATTGAAGATACCACCCGCCTAAAGCGGCTTTTGTTTAACTGGGCGATGAAAATCGGCTATCGGCTGGCCGATGCCAAATTTGCAGGCCGCACCCCGGGGGCGATGGATGTACTTCTGGGTCGGCTGGCAAAAATTCTGGTGTTTAATAACCTGCTTGACCAGCTAGGGCTGCGGCATATCAAATGGGCATATACGGCAGGTGCGGCGCTGGGGCCAGATGTCTTTCGATTTTTTCATGGTATGGGCGTTAATCTGAAACAGGGATATGGGCAAACCGAAACCACCGGAATCTGTGTGATACACAGCGATAACGATATTAAATTCCAGACAGTGGGGTGTCCCATGCCCGGTGTAGAAGTCAAAACCGACGAGTCCGGCGAAATTCTGGTACGCGGGCCAGTGTGTTTTCCTGGTTACTTTAAAAATGAAGCCGCTACCCAGGAAGCCATTACACCGGACGGATGGGTGCGAACCGGAGATGCGGGTTATTTCGATGAGGATGGGCATCTGATTGTTATTGATCGCGCGAAGGATGTCATGACGCTTCAGGACGGGACAAAATTTTCACCCCAGTTCATTGAAAACAAACTCAAGTTTAGCCAGTATGTGCGGGAGGCAGTGGTTTTTGGCGGTGATTGGCCGTTTGTCACTGCTTTTATCAACATTGATTTTGGCAACGTGGGCAAGTGGGCAGAAAATCATCAGCTTGCCTATACCACCTATACCGACCTTGCCCAGAAACCCGAAGTGTACCAGCTTATCCGCGCGGAGGTGGAACGCACTAACGCTGATTTGCCCCCTGCGGCACGGATTAAACGTTTTTTGCTGCTGCACAAAGAACTGGACGCAGACGACGCAGAACTCACCCGTACCCGCAAAGTTCGGCGCGGATATATTGCTAAAAATTATCATGAATTGATTGATGGGCTGTATGGGGGACAAAATTCCATTGATATTCAGTCCGTTATCGCCTATCAGGATGGTCGTACCGCTACGCTCAACATCACGTTAAGTATCGAAAATGTCATTTAAGAATTTTATTGGTGGAAAGAATTACTTATGCCCGCGACAATTTTTGAGTCCGCCTTAGATGCTCTGGTTGACCTGCTGCTGAATTTTGGCGATGGCAACCAGATTCGCCAGTTTATCAGCCTGACTTACACCGGAATCAGCGAAGGGGCGCTGCTGGCGCTGATTGCGTTAGGGCTGGTGCTGATTTTTAAATCGACGGATGTCATTAACTTCGCGCATGGCGAATTTATGGTGCTGGGGGCTTACGTCGCCTATGAAATGCTTACCCCTCTGGTCGATAGCAATGTATCGCTGGAAGATAAATTAGGCGACTGGCGCGGCGCTTCCGGTATTTTACTGGTGCTGTTGGCCTTAAGCATGGTCTATCGGGCAGCACAGGTGCGCCGGACTCAAACCGGAGAAAAAACCAATTGGTCAAAATTGGTATCAGTTTTTTACGTGGTAGCACTGGTTATTGTCCTGTTTAACGTCTTTTACCTGACCCGTCTAATTCAAAACAATGACCCACCCTCAAAATGGTGGGCGCTGGCGATGGCCTGCATCATCATGGTGGTGGTTGGGGTGCTGGTCGAACGGCTGATTTTGCGCCGCCTGATCGGTGAACCCGTCATTTCCGTGATTATGGTGACGATTGGCCTGAGCAGCATCATCCGGGCTTTTGTAGGGGCATATTGGGGCATTTCCCCTTACCGTCTGCAAACCAACATTTTCCCTGGCTTTTTTAATGACTTTATGAATGTAGCCGAAGGTGACAAAGCCCAGTATCGTCTGGAAATTGAAGGGGCGCGGCGGCCTCTGCTGCTGGAATATGAAAATCTGTATACGATTTTTATCGTGATTTTTCTGCTGGTGCTGTTTATGATTTTTTTCCGGCGCAGCAAAGAAGGCATCGCTATGCGCGCCGCCGCCGACGACCAGCAGGCAGCCATGAGCATGGGTATCAGCATCAGCCGGGTGTTTGCCTTTGCCTGGTCAATTGCCGCCTTTACCGCAGGGGTAGCCGGTTTGATGGTCGCCAACCTGACTCAGGTCAGTGGGGATATTAACAGTGTGGGGTTGCGGGCGTTTCCGGTGATTATTCTCGGTGGGCTGGACTCTATACCCGGCGCGATTGTCGGCGGGCTGGTCATTGGCTTAATTGAGCAGTATACCAGCGCCTATATCGACCCATCCCTTAAGAACGTCATCCCCTACGTTGTGCTGATTGTCGTGCTGATGATCCGCCCCTACGGTTTGTTCGGTCAGAAGATTATCGAGCGAGTGTAAAATATGGCTACACAATCGGGTATTTTCCACGAAAGTTATGCCTCCGATATGCAGCTTCGTCCCACGACGATGCAGCGCTGGCGGATGATGCTGGTGCTGGCGCTGGTGGTGATTTTCCCATTTGTCGCGGGAAATTATGAAGTTCGCCTTGCCAATCAGGTGATTATCGCGGCTATCGGAGCGCTCGGTTTAAATATTCTGGTTGGTTACACCGGACAAATCAGCCTGGGGCAGGGCGCATTTTTAGCAGTAGGCGCATATGCGTCCGGGATGCTGGTGGTATATTCCACAGGGCCGGACGCAGAAATCCCGATAGAAATTCCCTGGTGGCTTTCGGTGCTACTGGCTGCCTTTGTGACTGCCGGAGTCGGCGCGATTTTTGGTATTCCCTCCCTGCGATTAAAAGGGCTTTATCTGGCAGTTGCAACGCTGGCTGCCCAGCAAATTGTCGCCTGGGTGATTATCAACTGGGACCCGGTGGACGGCAAAATCGACGGTGAAACCACCGACGCGCTGCAAATACCGGATGCTCATTTTTTCGGGTCACGGATTAACCATGATGAACGGGCGTTTTATGTGCTGGGTGTCCTGATTTTAATAGGCTGCATTTTGCTGGTGACAAATCTGTTTCGTACTCACATCGGGCGGGCGTTTATCGCTATCCGTGACCAGGATATTGCTGCGTCCGTGATGGGGGTGAATCTATTTCGTTATAAACTGCTGGCGTTTGCCACCTCCTCCTTTTTTGTCGGGCTGGCGGGCGCGTTAACCGCCCAGCACAGTAATTCCATCAGCTTCGAACGTTTCACGCTGGAAGTATCTATTGCCTACCTTGCCATGATTATCATTGGAGGGCTGGGAACGGTCAGTGGTTCGATTTATGGGGCGGCATTTATCGTGCTGCTGCCGGAAATTTTACGGGAAGCAGGAAATATCTTTGCAGATTTAGACATTATCTCGTCGGATACTCTCAACCAGTACCTGCCGTTTATTCGGGATGGTGCATTTGGGGCGGCTATTGTATTAACGCTGATGTTTGAACCGGAGGGCATCGTTAAACTTTGGCGGGATACCAAAGACTACTTTCGCCTGTGGCCGTTTAGTTATTAAGTGATAGCACTAAAAAGAAAGGAGCTGACCGTTCGACAAACTTATTTCCCTTGCACCGTACAGAGGTTTATCGAAAAAGGAGTTTGAAATGCGGAAAAAATTTTTGCTGATTTCGATGTGTGTCCTGTTTGCTTTAAGTCTGAGCAGCATCAGCTTTGCCCAGGAAGGTGAACCCATTAAAGTGGGCGCGATTTTTGACCTGACAGGCGCAACGGCAGATGTATCAACCCCCTATTCTTATGGGATGCGTGCTTATGTGGATTGGCTGAATGCCAACGGCGGTATTGACGGACGCCCGATTGAACTCATCTGGGAAGATTACGCCTACGAAGTTCCCAACGCCGAAAACCTGTATGAGCAATTTGTTGGCGAAGGTGTGGTTGCGTTTATGGGCTGGGGAACGGGCGACACCGAAGCCCTGCGCCCGCGTATTGCTGAAAATGAAATTCCTTTCATGTCAGCTTCTTATTCGGCGGCGCTGAACGATCCTGCGGGTGAAGCCCCCTACAATTTCCTGGTGGGGACAACTTATTCCGACCAACTGGTGATTTTGTTGCAGTTCTTCCTGGATCAATGGGTTGAAGAAGGCAACGATCCGGCGGATATGCACGTTGCGTTTTTCCACAATGACAGCCCCTTTGGAACATCCCCTCTGCCGGACGGTGAAGCCTTCGCCGCTGAAAACGGATTTTCCACCGTGCGGGTTGCGATGCCACGCGGCGCGACGGATTACACCGCTGAACTGGAAAATGCTGATGCCGAACTGGATGGCATTACCCATATCATTGTGCAGAACGTTTCGAGTCCGGCGGCGCTGCTGTTCCGCAACGTAGCAGACGCAGGATTTGAAGACGTGGTGCTTGGCTGCCTGAACTGGTGCGCCGATGAATTGATGGTGACGCTGGCAGAAGGCGCGGCCGAAGGGGTGTATGGTGCTGTGCCATTTGCTCCTATTGGCGAACTGCCCGGTCATGAACAGCCTGCCGCCTCCCTGGAAGGCAGTGAACAGTATGCCTCTCTGGATGAAGCTTCCCTGCATTATTCGCAGGGCTGGTGGACAATGGCGGTGATGGCGGAAGGGATTCGTAGAGTCGTGGAAAGCGGCCAGGAAGTCACCGGCCCGAACATCAAAGCAGCGCTGGAATCGCTGGAAAACTTTGATACGGGCGGCGTGACCGCACCAATTACCTTTACCGCAGACGATCATCGTGGCAACCGGGCGCTGGTGATTTACCAGGTACAGGATGGCAAATGGGTGGCAGCAGGTGATTTGATTGACCTGCGTGCTGCTGAATAGTTTACAAAAACCCTCAAGGTGGGGCTAATTGCCCCCACCCCAAACCCCTCCCCCAGAACGGGAGAGGGGCGGATAAGAAGATGAATGTAGGGGCGGGGACAAGGGCGGTACGCCCGATACCCGCCCCCTACGGAAAGGGCAGGCATCGCTCACTGCGTTCGCTTGTTCCTGCCCCTACTGTCCGCCCCTCAACCCAGAACGGGAGTGGGGACGGGGGTGAGGGAAGAAAAGGACAGTCAATGACACTCCTCAGTTTGAATAATATTGAAGTGATTTATAACGACGTGATTCTCGTTCTCAAAGGGCTGTCTATTACCGTTCCCGAAGGGTCGATTGTGGCGCTGCTGGGGGCAAACGGGGCTGGCAAATCCACCACACTCAAAGCCATCTCCGGCCTGCTGAAACCGGAAAATGGCGAAGTCACCGACGGGTCAATTGTGTATGACGGGCAGGAAATTCAAAATTCTGAACCCGCTAAAATTGTCCAAAAAGGTATTTTTCAGGTGATGGAAGGCCGCCGTATTTTTGAACATCTGACGGTGGAAGAAAATTTGCGGGCGGGCGCATATACCCGTTCCAATCTACTGCGGGTGCGTCAGAATATGCAGCAGGTTTACGACTATTTCCCGCGTCTGCTGGAACGGCGCGGTCAGGTGGCCGGATTTTTATCCGGCGGGGAACAGCAAATGCTTGCCATTGGACGGGCGATGATGGCTGAACCCCGCCTGATTATGCTGGATGAGCCGTCCCTGGGTTTAGCGCCGTTGCTGGTGTTGGAAATTTTCCGCATCATCAAACGCATCAACAAAGAGCGCGGCACGACGATTCTGCTGGTTGAACAAAATGCCCATCATGCGCTGAGAATCGCTCAGTATGCCTACATCATGGAAAATGGGCGGGTGGTGCTGGATGGCACGCCGCAGGAATTGATGAACAACGCCGATGTGCGTGAGTTTTACCTGGGGCTGACGGACGTAGGGCAGCGCAAAAGCTACCGGGACGTTAAACACTATAAACGGCGCAAACGCTGGCTTTCATGAGTATTCAACTGCTGGAACGTCCTTTTCCAAGTGCCAACATGGTTTATATTCACGGTCAAAAGCCTGTGCTGTTTGATACAGGGTTTGGCAGTGATTTTCCCGCCACCGAAAAACTCCTGCTGGAAATCGGGCTGCCTGCGCTGGTCGTGAACAGTCATTACCACTGCGACCATGTAGGCGGGAATCATGGCCTTCAGACCAGATACGACCTGCCGATTGCCGCACATCGCTGGGAAGGGCAGGTGATTAACCATCGTGACCCGGAAGCCTGTGCCGCCGTATGGTTGAATCAGCCCGTTGAACCGTATACTGTGACTCAATTTCTCTCAGATGGAGATGAAATTGAAACGGGCAGTTTGAGCCTCCGGGTGATTCATACCCCGGGACATACGTCCGGCCATATTTCACTGTTTGAACCTGTTTCAAAATTTCTAATTGCGGGAGATGCCCTTCATTCCGACGATGTGGCCTGGATGAATGTTTATCGGGAGGGAATCGGCGCGATTTACCGGATGCTGGAAACGCTGGATAAACTGGCGGCGCTTGCCCCACGTCAGATGTGTTCCGGTCATAGCCCTGTGACGGATACCCCCCTGCTGGCAATTGACCGCGCCCGCAGCCGCTACGAAAAATGGATTCAAGAACCGCAAAAAGTCGGCTGGCACGCCTGCAAGCGGATTTTTTCCTACGCTCTGATGCTTTCCGATGGCATGACTCGGGATGAATTTGGGGCGTATTTGATGGCTTCTCCCTGGTTTAAGGATTACAGCCGCCACACCTTCCATCTTGAGCCGGAACAGTTCATCCAGCCGCTTTTAGAGGAAATGGTGCGGTCTGGGGCAGCACTCTGGCGCGACGAGAAACTTTATCCTAATGCGCCATATATTCCCCCGCCGTTCCGGTGGACAACTCAGCCAACTTCGCCGCTTGTCTGGAAGTAAGCTAGCCTGCTGCTATCATCAGAAAATCCTGCATGATACCTGTTTCAAGGTCAGCTATTTGTGCGGTCAGGCGGCCTGCCTCCACAAACCCCGCTGGATTTTCCTCCACAAAAATGTCCTTACACACCTGTGCCAGTTCGACCCACTTTTCTCCGATATGTCTCATTCTTCTTGCAGCCTGAATGTCCTGAAGTTCAGGTACATAAGCGCTGGCTTCTTCCAGAAAATCGGCATACATCAGGCGGAAACTGCCCCCGCCCGTTCCCCGTTTTTCCATCGACTGGTAAGCGAATCGAGCGCACCATGCCCAATCTTTGACATTTTTCCACATAGGAAATGCTTCCGCAAGGCGGCGCATGGCGGGCAGGCCAATCACTTCAAAGTCCGGCGTGAGCATTTCCCGTGCGGCGGTTTCCAGAGAACGTAAAATATACTCGCGGTGTAAAACAGGTTTGCTTTCCGGTGCAGCCGCCCAGTGATAGGGGTACATCATAGGCGGGTCATACACATTGATGGCCGCCTGAAATTCATTGAGGGTCATTGTCAGCAGGCTGTCCGATGCAGTATCAGCAACCGTCACGGATTGGGAATCAATAGCAGCCACCACAACAGTATGCATGACAAAATGAACAGGTGGCTGGTAATAGGGCAGGTGGAAAATATCCATTTTTGCCAGCACGGGGCGGCCTCTTTCCAGTGCATCGGCAATAGCCTGTGGCGACCAGGTTTCCGCCCAGGCAAACTCCCCGTATCCAGTATTCCGGTAAAATTTGGCTTCTAAATCCAGCGCACGACCATTCAATCGAAAAGTGGGGGATTCATGGGGTTTGGTGACGTAAAAAAAACCCAATCCACTACCCAGGCCGAATACCGCTGCTTCGCTTATGGGCAGCCCATCATATAAAAACACATCCCGTATGCTGGTGGAGGTGCAGTGATTTCCGACCTCATGCGGCAGGTGATGTAATTGTGCCATCAGGGTTGCTGCTCCGGTGGCGATGCCTTCACGCCAAACATGCGTTCCGTATCCGGGTCAACCTTGCCCTGAGTCGCATCCTTCAGCGCGTTCATAAATGAACCCAGGTCGGGATAACGCCAGCGTAACTGCGGATTCAGTTCCCGCCGCAGCACCGCCACAATTGCAGGCGGCACGCCATCAATCCGAATCACCCCCCGTGCTTCCGGTTCGGGCTGATCAAAAGGCAATTTACCCGTCAGCATCATGGCCGCCAGCACCCCCAGCGAAAACACATCCCCAATCACTTCCGGCGCGGCATGGTATTCGCGTTCGGGCGGCATAAAAAACATATGTTGTTTGGTCGGGCCATCGGGCGGAACAAGCCCCAGTTCGCGCAAATGTGCCATGCTGAGGTCGGTCAAACTGGCATTGCCTTCTTCATCCATCAGCACATTGGTGGGTTTAACACTGCCGTGCGCCACTTCCTGATCATGAAGATGCTGCAAAGCGCTGGCAAGCTGGCCCAGCACCTTAAACGTTTGTTTGGGGGGAATTTTAGCGCCGCGTGCAAATACGGCGGCCAGCGACCCCGTTGCTACCAGAGGGGTAACGATGCCCATTTTGCCACCGTCCCCTTCTTCAATTTCAATCACTTCCAGCGTCGGATGCAAACGGGGATGGCTAAAGGTTGCTGCAAATTGTGCTAGATCGACCGCCGACCCTAACTGTCCAGGACTGGTAATCTGAACTCTATCCAGCACTTTAAGCGCCACAACGCCCATGCTGCCCTGGGCGCGGTACGTTGTCCCCATATCCCCCCGCCCGATGGGTTCAAGTAAGGTGTAATTTCCAAAAGAGGTCATTTTAAGTGCCTTTAGCGATGTTTCAATTATGCCACAGGTCGCTAAAAAATGCGGGTAATCTCCGTGAATAAAATCCAGCGTGTATTTTTTTGCTCATCCTCCAGCACCACCTGGGTTCCGGTCATTTTTACGACTTTTCCCCGATGCACGTTTTTACTGTCGGTTTGCAGCGTGACGGTGTTGCCGTGTTTGGTGCTGAGGTAACGAATCGCCTGCCGTTTGCGGGCTGGCAGGGGCAGATAACTTAAATCCACTGCCGGTTTTTCTTCCGGTACTTTTTCGGTAATTTTGGTGCTGACCTGCTCTTTTAAATCTTTGAGCGTGGCTTCAGCCTGTTGGAGTGCTGCACCGGAAGTCACATCGGTAGCCTGCCAGTTGTAAGCGGGTTTATCCGGGCTGCGAAGGCTGCCGCCGCGCTGCTGAGGCCGCCGCATAGGGATAATGTTGCCGTAGCTGCTGGCCTGATTCGGGAGTGGTGCGGGAAAACGATAGCTTTTGCCGTAAGTACGTTTTAGACGCTGGCGCGCAAAAGTTACGCCGACCATTACCCCGACAATATGGGCAAAAAAAGCGATTCCCCCTTCGCCTGATCCCATATCCAGCGAAAAAAGTCCCGCCAGCAGTTGAATCAGAAACCAGACCACGACCCCGCCCGCCGCCGGAATCTCATTTAATTTGCCGGTCACAACACTGTTCGGGGTAATGCTTTTCAGCCGCGTATTGGGGTACAACACCAGATACGCGCCCATGACTCCGGCGACGGCGCCGCTTGAACCCACGATTGGAAAGGAGGAGTCGGAATCGAGCAGTACCTGAAGCAGTACCGATGCCACACCGGACAAAAAGTACATGCCAGCGTACCAGCCCGCACCCAGCCAGTCCTCCACCATTTCGCCAAAAATCCACAGATACAGCATATTCAGCAAAAGGTGAACCGGACTCGCATGAAGAAACAGACCACGACCTATATCTAGCAGGGAGTCCATACTGAATAACTCAAACTGGCGCGGGATTACCCCGTAGCTGTTGATAATGTCCTGAGAGGAAAGTCCCTGGGCCGCAAACACCAGAAAATTAATCACGATGAGCAGATACGTGAAATAGGGCTTGTTTTGCGGTTTAAGCGGGTTCGCAAGTGGCAGCATCACAACAACCTTCTACGGAAGATAATAGCACAAACAAAAATAGAGGCACGCCCGCACCTCTATTTTCCTGATAACTGACAACCAATAACTACCGATGCATCCGTTCGTAGC
>CAZKZS010000009.1:30726-36116 GCA_964557285.1 uncultured Anaerolineae bacterium
CCTCTATTTTCCTGATAACTGACAACCAATAACTACCGATGCATCCGTTCGTAGCGGCCCACCCATTTCCAATTGGAGGTATCCCGTGCAGGACGCTGGACAATCTGCGCGGCCTGCTGGCGGCGCTGGTGTTCGACCAGGGTTGCCATGATTGCGGCCACATCCGGGCGAAGCTGGCTTTCATCCTCATTCATCTGGAAACGTTCTTCCACAAATTTGGTATCAAAGTTGCCCGCCTGGTAGCGCAAACTATCCATCAAATTCTGATGGAAGGGAATGTTGGTTTTTAAGCCCATAATTTTATATTCTTCCAGCGCCCGCCGCATTCTCAACACGGCTGTTGCACGGGTTTCCCCCCAGCAGATAAGTTTTGCCAGCATCGAATCATAATACGGGGTAACTTCAAAGCCTTCGTAAATACCACTGTCCACCCGCACCCCCGCACCGGATGGGGCGATATAGGTGCTGACTGTCCCTATAGAGGGCAAAAAGTTGTTATAGGGGTCTTCGGCATTAATACGACATTCAATCGCCCAGCCGTTGATACGCACCTGTTCCTGCGTAATGGGCAGCCGCCGCCCGCGTGCAATCCGAATCTGTTCTTTTACGAGGTCAACCCCTGTAATCAGTTCCGTGACCGGATGTTCCACCTGAATACGGGTGTTCATTTCCAGAAAATAGAAATTTTTGTCCTTGTCGACCAGACATTCAATCGTACCGGCATTGACGTAGTTCACCGACTGCGCCGCTTTCACAGCCATTTCACCCATACGAGCGCGTAAATCCTCATCCATGATGGGACTGGGTGCTTCTTCCACCAGCTTTTGATGGCGGCGCTGGATGCTGCACTCACGTTCCATCAGATGAATCGTGTTGCCGTGCATATCCGCCAGAATCTGAAATTCAATGTGGCGTGCGCCTTCAACTAGCCGTTCCGCGTAAATCGCGCCATCGCCAAAGGCAGCCAGCGCTTCACGGTGGGCAGCAGCCATTGAACTCAGCAGTTCATCCGGTTTACGGACGACGCGCATCCCTTTACCGCCGCCGCCCGCCGCCGCTTTAATCAGCACCGGAAAACCTACTTCCTGGTGAATTGCTTTGATAATTTCTTCATCGGTGAGGCCAGGGCGCGTGCCCGGGACAACCGGCACACCCGCCTTGCGGACAGTCTCGCGGGCTTCTTCCTTATTGCCCATGACCCGAATAGCATAGGGGTGGGGGCCGACCCACGTTAATCCAGCGTCTATAACCGCTTCTGCGAAGGCCGCCCGTTCACTTAAGAATCCATACCCCGGATGCACCGCGTCCGCGCCAGACTTTTTGGCAACATCAACGAGCTTGTCAATGCGAAGGTAACTTTCACCGGGGTGCGGTGGACCAAGATGATACACTTCGTCCGCGTACCGCACATGCAGCGACTCGCGGTCAACATCGGAATACACGGCAACGGTCTGGATGCCCAGTTCGCGGCAGGCACGAATGATTCGCACCGCAATTTCTCCCCGGTTGGCAACCAGCAGCTTTTTAATATTTTGTAATTCAGCCATTGTTTTTCCCTCAATAATCCTGCTCAACAGCCGGGGTATCGACTGGATACACCTGTAAAATATTCCCTGATCGGCTTGTAACGGCAACGATAATCTGGTTGCCGGGCTGTGTTTTCCGCAGCACTTGAATGGTTTCTTCCCATCTGGAGTCACTGGCAGGAACTTCAACCCCGATTTTTAGGCCACTAAACAAACGGTAAAAATCCCATACCCAGATGACCCGCAGATGGGTTGTCTCATCCTGCCCGTACCAGATAGTCGTACCGTCTAAATCAAACGGTTCGTGCGGGCGGCTGTGCTGCATCAAAAAATGAGGATAATCGAGCAGGGTTTCGCCGCCGATCTGTTTAATACTCAGGTGTGCTGTCAGAGTATGCGGGTGTGCTGGATGGGTTTCCTGGGTATTGGGGCCAAAATGCCGCACCCCCTGCGGCCCAAAGCGCAGGTAATTGGCAAACGCGACCACCTGAATCGGCGCGTGAGCCGTCAGTGTGAGCCATCGAGTGCGTTTCGCTGGCAGATTTTCCTCAAGGATTTCTCCTCTCAGTGTTTCTTCCCTGTCCATTTCACTCACTTTCTGAGCGCTGACGCAGCCAGTTATCCAGCGCCGCGCCAACACCAACCCCAATTACAGCCCCAATGGGCGGTTGGTCAACCACAAAGCCGATAAACACCCCCAACGCAACTCCGATCAGGGTAAAAGTGCCGACATACCACATCGTCACAAAGGAATATTCCCATGTTTTTTCATCGGATTTGAGTCGCGTTTGTTCAGGAAGGCTTCCAGCGCGTTAATCAAACGCGGGCGTGTTTCACGCGGCAGGATGATGTCATCAATAAACCCCCGTCCGGCAGCAATATACGGATTCGCAAACTGCTTGCGGTATTCGGCTACCAGTTCGGCTTTTTTAGCTGCCGGATCATCGGCTTCCGCGATTTCGCGGCGGAAGATGATATTGACCGCGCCATCCGGCCCCATCACGGCAATTTCAGCCGTCGGCCAGGCCAGATTCAGGTCGCCACGAATATGTTTTGATGACATAACATCATACGCTCCCCCGTAAGCTTTACGGGTGATGACCGTTAACTTAGGAACAGTGGCTTCACAGTACGCATACAGCAGTTTAGCGCCCGCCCGGATAATGCCGCCGTGTTCCTGTTTGACCCCGGGCATGAATCCAGGAACATCCACAAACGTCACAATCGGGATGTTAAAACAATCGCAGAAGCGGATAAAGCGGGCTGCTTTTTCACTGGCGTCAATATCCAGCACACCGGCCAGCACCTGAGGCTGATTCGCAATAATGCCTACGCTGTGACCGCCCAACCGCGCAAACCCAATCACGATATTGGCGGCAAAATCGGGCTGAATTTCAAAAAAGCGCCCTTCGTCCATGATCAGCCGGATAATTTCTTTGATGTCATAGGGTTTGTTGGGGTTTTCAGGGATAATCGTATCCAGCACTTCTTCGGTACGCAGCGAATCGTCCCAGGTTGGCACACTTTTGGGGTCTTCCATATTATTCTGGGGAATATAACTGAGGAGTTCCTGCACCAGAAACATAGCATCCTCTTCATTTTCCGCCGCCAGATGTGCCACACCGGAAAGGCTGGTATGGGTTACAGCCCCGCCCAGTTCCTCTTTGGTCACATCTTCCTGTGTCACCGCCTTGACCACATCCGGTCCGGTGACAAACATGTAGGAGGTATTTTTGACCATGATGATGAAGTCGGTCAGCGCAGGCGAATAAACCGCCCCGCCCGCACACGGCCCCATAATCAGGCTGATTTGCGGAATCACCCCACTTGAAAGGGTGTTTTTCAGAAAAATATCGGCGTACCCACCCAGAGAAATCACCCCCTCCTGAATCCGTGCGCCGCCGGAATCGTTCATGCCGATGACAGGTGCGCCCGTTTTCATCGCCATGTCCATAATTTTGCAAATTTTTTCTGCGTGGACTTCACTCAAACTGCCACCAATGACCGTAAAATCCTGAGAAAAAACATAAGTAAGGCGTCCGTTGATTGTTCCCCAGCCCGTAACTACGCTGTCACCAAGAAATTTTTTGTCGTCGGCATCCATGCCAAAGTTGCGTTCCCGATGCACGACAAAGGCATCCACTTCATGGAACGAACCAGGGTCAAGCAAAAGTTCAATCCGTTCGCGGGCGGTCAGTTTGCCTTCGGCGTGCTGGCGTTCAATGCGTTCTTTGCCACCGCCCAGATGACTTTTTGCCCGCATTTCGTTCAACAAATCCATCGAAGATTTATTATTTTCTCCAGATATTACACTGGCTGGTTTTTCTTTCGCTCTGTCCAAAATACACTACCCTCCATTTGAAATTAAAATTGTGACCGTATCCGCAATTTTAACCACCATGCTAAACCCACACCAAGCGCAGAAGTTACGATGACAAACGGCAGGCGGCGCTTATCAAAGGTGGCCTGAGCAAACAGGGCAAACCAGCTTACATCAAATATCGCAAAAATCGCCAGACTGGGCAGCATGGCATGGTAAAACCAGGGCTGCCGACGCCATAACCCCCATGCCAGTCCCAAAAACCAGATACCCCATGTTCCATATAGAATCACCCGCAGCAGCCAGGGGCCGGCGACTTCCAGGGTCCGGTATTGTTCCAGAGTCACCAGCACCGCCCAGGCTGTCCCTATTCCGCGTATTCCCAGCAGCAGGCACACAGCGATACATAAGCGTAATGACCACATTTGGCGTTGGATTATAAAGCAGATGGGGGCGTTTGGCACGCTTTTTCATGATAAATGCAACTTCTTACATACTTCTATCCCGTGATACAGTCAATTAAAGGGAGGAAAGGATTCTGATTCATGAGAGTCATAATTAACCGTCAGAAGTGTGATGCCCATCTTGCGTTTTGTGAGCAGTGTTTGGGCAAGTTCCTGCGGGAACCGATGGGCTATGAACGCCGTTGTTTTATGGAAATTGACTACGAGAATCCTGATATTCTAGTGGTTGAACTTCATTCGGATGACCACGATGTGGTTCTCAACCTGAATGCCGAACAGCGTAAGGCCGCCGCGTCCGAAGGCTGGTCATACTTTGTGGACTTTGTACCGTCCATGTACCGCAATCACATTCATAAGGAAGCCCGGTAGGACAAAGCATGTGGTATAACGATTTGATGCGTGCGCTCTTGCGTTCGTTGTTAACCGGATGCAAGAGCAGCGCTTTTTAAAAACCGTAATTACTTCCCCGTGCTGACAATATCATGAATATGTTCTTCCTCATGTTTGAGCATTTCACGCACCAGATGAGGCACCGTATTCCACTCGCCCCAGGGCAGCAGCATCGTTCCAGTCATGGGTTCCACCGCTAAAACACTTTCCTGAAAGACCTCTCGCGTTCTTTCCCACGCTTCAAATACGGCTTCCGTCGATAAGTCTTTCCGTTTTAAATACTGGTCATGATTATAGGAGTCATCATCCACAAAATCGGTAATGCGGTAGCTGCTGCCCTGATGAAAGGCTTGCAGCGAACGAATGGCCTCCTCTTCCCATGCCGTAATGTGTGCCAGAATATCCAACACGCGCCAGCCGCTTTCCTGATAAATGACTTTTTGCGGGTCGATATTTTGCAGCGCTTCACGGGATTTTTGACGCGCAATTTTTATTTCTTCACGAAGGGTCATTTTTCAAAACTCCCATAATATCCTGGCGGTGTTCAAGTTCATGGTCAATCATGGCGTCCACCAGTCCAGTCACTGAACCCTGTTCTCCCCAGGGATAGGTCATTTTGCCAGGCAAGCGGTCAGGGGGCATTTCCTCTAGCACCTGCTTGAGCCAATCGCGGGTTTCTTTCCATTCTAA
>CAZKZS010000010.1:0-33544 GCA_964557285.1 uncultured Anaerolineae bacterium
TTCTCTTTATAGGAATATTTGTACCGATTCTCCAATACGGGATATTTGAACTCTACATGCTCCTGCACCAGAAACCCCCCGACGAGATGGTAATCCTCATGGAAAAAACTTCCCTGTCCAAAGCAATCCGAGACAATTATTCCATCCCTTCGGACAGGTCAGACTCGTATCTAAAGCAGCGCTTTGAAAAGTTTACTTATCTAAGAGCAGGATTTATGATTTTATTTCCTGCGACCATGATTGCATTGGGGTTAAGTGCAATGGTAAAAGGATTGCTTGAGGATGCCGGTCAGACCACGCATTTTATTGCCTCTCTTATCTGGCTTTTCATCAGCATGATCACTATTTTGAGTGGATTGTATTTCTGGAAGGAGCTAAGCACAAAGGATAACGGCGTCGGCCAGCCGTAAATTGCAAATAGTATGTTTACGCGATAAAATAAATCTGAAAATGAAACAGGTGCTGCGTCCACCTTACCCTGACGCCAACATGCCTAAAATCACCCTCCGTGAAAACGAAACGATGGACTCGGCGATGGAGCGGTTTTATAAAAAAGTCTCATTCACCTATTCGCGCCCCTGGTATAAACGCCGTTACGGATATTACGAAAAGCCAAGCCGCTTGCAATATAAGAGACATCGAATGCAGCGAAGGAATAGAAGAAACCATCCCTTCAAGCGGGTCATCTGTCCGATTGGCCTTACGGAACAATTCGAGCGAACCGGACGGAATGCCATTGGAGAATAAGGACTAAATTACACCTCAATTTCGATGCCGATGCCGCGTGCCTGTGCCACCTCCACAATACGGCGGGCGGTAGCGGCATCCTGTACCGCGTTACCCACCGATTTAAAAAAGGTGATTTCCGTATCGGAGGTGCGCCCCGGTTTGTCGCCTGCCGCGATTTCCCCAATTTCGGCGTAGACATCCCTTTCGTTAAACAGTCCCCGGTCACGCGCAATAATCAGGTCGCCCGCTTCCGCCCAGGCACTTTCACGGTGATCCACGACCACCTTAGCGCGTGTCACCACACTGGCATCAATTTCCTGCATTTCCGGCGTAAACGACCCGATTCCATTAATATGCACCCCCGGTTTCAGCAGGTCGCCAAACACGACAGGGGTTTTGCTGTTGGTGGCCGCCGCTACTACGTCCGCCCCTTCCAGCGCTTCCTGTTCGCTGCGGGCAGCAATCACCTGAACGCCGTATTTTTCGCGCAGTTCATCGGCCATTTTTTCCGCCCCGTCCAGGCTAAAAATACGGATTTCCCGAAGCGGGCGCACGGTGCAAATGGCTTCGACCTGAGTCCGTGCCTGCGCCCCCGCCCCCATGACCGCCAGCACCGATGAGTCAGGCCGCGCCAGCAAGTCGGTTGCCAGACCGGACGCCGCGCCCGTGCGTAAGGCGGTTAACACCGTGCCATCCATCAGCGCGATAGGCACGCCCGTATGGGCATCCAGCGCCAGCACTTTTGCCACCACCGTTGGCAGATTTTTCTTTGGGTTATCCCCATAAACTGACACAATTTTGACCGTGCTGATGGGCGAGCCTTCCAGATAGGCGGGCATGGTCAATGTGAACCCGTTGTTGACCGGAATCACCCCGCGCACAGGCGAGACGGCCCGCCCTGCCGAAAGCTGAATAAAACCTTCGCGCACGGCATCAATTACGTCGCGCATGGTGACGGCGGCACGAATATCCTGGGCTGTTAAAATTCGCATTTTTTCACCTCAAAATAAATCCAGTGGATAAGGGGTCGTCCGGGTCAATCAAAAATTCGTGGCGGCCGGTGATATACGCCGTGCCGGAGATTTCCGGTATAACGGCGGGCAGATGGCCGACCGTCGTTGTTTCAATCACCCGTCCGGTAAAATGCGTGGAAATCAGGCTTTCTACGGTGATGGTATCCCCGATGCCAATATCCCCCCGCGCATGATGAATCGCCAGCCGCCCGCTGACTCCTGTTCCGGTGGGGCTGCGGTCAACTTCGCCTTCGGCAAAAATACATACATTCCGGCTGTGCATGGGTGACAGCATTTTAACCAGAATCGTGCCGTACAAAAAATTTAAATCCGGCTCACCATCCGGGTGCTGAAGGGTATACGATTCCATCACCGCATGTTTAATTTTTCTGCCCACGTCAATTAACTGACGCTGGTTGTGGGGCGTAATCTCAAGCCCTAGCGGATCAACATCCACATAGGCATAAAAAGCGCCGCCAAACGCAATATCACATTTGATACAACCTATCTCCGGCACTTCCACCTGTAAATCCCGTTCCAGCACAAATGACGGCACATTGATAAAGGACACTGACTCCACTTTATCCCCGTTCATATGGGCGGTAGCGGTGACTCGTCCGGCGGGGGTATCAATTTTAATGACGCTGCGGGTGAAATAACCGGTTTCGATGCCTACTTTGACCATCCCGATAATGCCATGCCCGCACATGGTACTAAAACCTTCATTGTGCATAAACAGCACGCCCACATCCCCATCCGGTGTGACGGGCGGCACAAAAAGACAGCCGTACATATCCGCATGGCCGCGCGGCTCAAACATCAGCGCCCGCCGCAGATGGTCGTAGTGGGCGCGGGCGTACTGCCGTTTTTCTAAAATGGTGCTGCCGGGCAGGTCAGGGAATCCACTGGTGATAATCCGTAACGGTTCACCCGCCGTATGAGCATCAATGGTCGTAAAGCGCTGCCAGTGCGAAGGGGGATTCCAGTTCAACATGGTATTTTTAGCTCCGGTCACAACGCATTTTCATCATATTCTACCCAGGGAACGGCAAAGCCAAAATCCGCAAAGGTGGGGTCGGGCAGGGGCAGCCCAAGCACCCGACTGGCGATAATTTCTCCGGCGGCGGGTGAACTCATAATTCCGTGTCCCACATGGGCGATAGAGGCAAACAGCCCATCGACCTCTGGCACAGCATCTATGAGGGCGCGTTCACTGATGTACGGCACACCGTTTTTGTGGGCAACCACCGCACTCCGATACACATAATAGCCAATATTATGCACCAACCCGCGTAAATAGCGTGAACTGGCGAACCCTTCTCCGTTTTGGTAGCCGAACTGACGTGCCAGCAGTGCCAGCGTCACCGATGGAAAACGCGGGTCTTTTAAATCCGTCACGGGATAAATGGGGTCTATGAGCGCATCCTGTCCGGTAGTTTTATCCAGCCAGGTATACTCCCAGCCAAAAATCGCGCCGCTTTGGGCTTCCGGCCGGACATGCGGATACGGGGCGGCCCCGATTAGCATTGGGGCATCGTCGGGAAAATTTTCATGCCGCCAGGGGGTGGTAAAACTCTGGCGCGGACGCACCACAACGGGCAGATCGACTCCTGCCGTTCGCCCGACCTGTTTTGCCCCTGCCCCACACGCAATAATCACCACAGGTGAAGCGATGTTTCCAGCAGAGGTTTTGACTCCGGTCACGTTGCCGCCTTCTACGTGAATCGCGGTATCTCTGACTCCCAATACAAGTTGGGCGGAAGGAGCGCTTCGGGCAAAGGCATAAATCAGGGCATTGGAATCCAGCCAGCCCGCCGTTGGGTCATATTTGGCCGCGACGACCCGTTCCCCTACCCAGGGAAACCGCGTTCGCACCTCCTCAGGATTTAAAAATTCGATATGACTCATGCCCATGCTGTGCAGATGGGTCACGTCTTTTTTGAGGGAATCGGCCTGTTTTTCGGTAAACGCACAGAATAAATATCCCTGTTCTTTGAGGTGAAGGGCTTCCCCCAAAAATTCCTCCGCCCGATGCAGCACGTCCGCGCTGCGCTGCATCATACGTGCCATGCACAATGCAGGCCAGCAGGTGCGGTAGTTTTCCAGCGACGCGGTAGAACTACCCGCCCCCAGTTTATCACTTTGCTCAATCAGCACGGTTTTTGTCCCCGGTGCGGCACGTTCAATCGCCCACAGTGCCGCCGTTCCCGCTGGCCCGCCGCCAATCACCACCACGTCCGCAGTCGGCGGCGCTTCAGAAATAAATTTTGCCATATGAAAAACCTTATTTTTCAACTGTAATCATATCGCATCCTGACGTATACTCATCAAAAAGGAGACAACTTCGTGAATGTGCTTATTATTATCAACGATGCTCCTTACGGTTCAGAGAAAGCCTACAATGCACTCAGGTTGGCACTGACCCTTCGGAAAGAACATGCAGATGTGGAAGTGCAAATTTTCCTTATGGCTGACGCAGTGCTGTGTGCCTTACCACATCAGAAAACCCCTGAGGGATATTATAATTTAGAGCGTATGTTCAAAGGGCTTGTCCAAAAAGGTGTCCCGATTAAAGCCTGCGGCACTTGCGCTGACGCTCGCGGCCTCCGTGAGTTAACACTCGTGGCGGGTGTCGAGCTTGGCACGATGAGTCAACTGGCCGAATGGGTCGTCCAGGCAGATAAAGTATTAACTTTCTGACAAAAAAGGTTAGATAGAATGAAAGACCTGCCCAAATTTAAACCACGTCCTCAGGACTATGTGCTTGAATTTGCCAAAGCTGTCCTCTCTAAAGGCGAAAACTCCTATTTTCACAGCCTGACGGAGTATCGGGATGGGCATTACCGCGTGACCTTTGACGCCGCTTATTTTGGGAAAACTGACCCGACCAAATCCCAGTGGAGTACCCTCAAAAAACGCATGAAGCGGCATAATGACAAGGTATTTGTGTTTAAGGAACACGGACTCACACCGGAAGGCCACTATTATCTGGATTTTGGCTTTTTTGCCGACTGAGGAACTTTTCAGCAACCCGCAGCGTTTTCAACAAAACGGAGGGAAACATCATGCGGCGGCTGTTTTTGTTTTTGAGTGTGTTTTTGCTGGCGGCCTGTGGAATGAACAGTGAAGACCAATCCAGCGAGAATGTCGAGAGGGCGGTTGAACCCCAGGTCGTCCAGAGTTCGTTTGCTGCACCGGAAGAATCCGATGTCTCATTAATCGAAGATACCACCCGCATTATTCTTAAAGATGCGACGCTGCGGCTGGTGGTCAAAAATCCATCCGAATCGGCCAGCAAAATCAGCAGCTACGCGGAAGAAAACGGCGGCTGGGTCGTCAGCCTGAACACGACCCAGTTCACCAACGATGCCGGAGAAACTGATACCCGCGCCACGCTTACGGTGCGTGTTCCGGCAGAAATTCTTACTGCAACATTAGAATCCTTCAAAAAAGAGGCGGTGCAGGTGCTGTCTGAAAATATCAATGGCAGGGATGTCACCGCCGAATACGTGGATTTACAGAGCCGATTGACCAACTTGCAGGCGGCGGAATCGCAGTATCAAACCTTTATGGAAGATGCCGCCAATATCCCTGAAGTCACAACCGTTTATAACGAACTCGTCCGTATACGCGGCGAAATTGAAGTGATTGAAGGCCAGATTCGCTATTACGATGAAGCCTCTACTTTTTCTTCGGTGACTGTGGAACTCTATCCGCCCGATGCTGAAGTTGAAATCGCCAGCAGCGACGGCTGGAAACCGGAGAATGAGGTCGAGGAGGCGCTGGAAACGCTGGGTGATGCGCTGGAAGGGCTGGGAACGCTGATAATCTGGGTCGTCGTGTTTCTTCTCCCCCTGGCGGTGATTTTTAGTATTCCTGTGGTTGCAGGGTATTTTATCCTGCGGCGGGTACGTAAAAATTACCAGCGATCCTGAATCCAGGTGCGGCTGGAATCAAGTTCTCGTTCCGACAGGCGAATATAAGCGCGGGCATCGGCCATCTGGGTGGCGGTAACAAGTATCATGATGCTGACAATCACGGTATAGGTCACGCCGCCCCATTCCGCCGGATTGCGACGGGGCAAAAAAATCTTGCGCCGCCACCAGAACAGCAGCGCCAGAAACCCATAAAACACCATCATCACGATTATGGTCATGATTTCGGTAAAAATCAGCCATTCTTCGTTGTAGGGGTTTTCAACGACTTCCCCCATAATCATAATCCGATAAATGCCGACCACCAGCGCGGAAATCATATTCCAGCCGCAGAACAACAGAAACAGCCACATGCCCCACTGCCGAAATCCGATTAAGCCCACCAGAATCACCCCCACCACCAGCGTGAGGGCAAACTGCGCGAACAATTCTACAGGCGAACTATCGCTCAGCGTACAAAATTGCATCACCCGCAGCATCAGGGAAAAGGACAAAAACAAAATTGTCATGTGTAGCCAGAGGGGGCGGCGGATGGCCTGAACCGCCGGAGGAGCAGGAGCGACAGGCGGAGTCACTTTTTGTTCGGGTTGGGGGGCAACACGCGGTTTATATTCCGCGCCAGATTCATCAAACATCGAATTTCACCTCTGCCACCCGATTCTACCACAGCCGCTATCCGTCTTTGAGCATGTTTTTGACAAGCTCAACCGCTTCATTTGCATCTGGCACTTCGTCACGATAAAGGACAGCAACTTCAAGACAGAATCGCGGTAACACGGTACTGCAATAGATACCTTTTTCGTCAGGCATTTTTAAATTAAAACGTCCATTTTCGTTGAGCAGGTAAAAATAGGATTCATTACGCAACGGGTCGATAAGCCAGTATTCTTTTACGCCTGCTTTCTCATACAGCGTAAATTTTTTGCCCCTATCCCGATCTTCACTATCGGGGGAAATCACTTCAATAACCAGATCAGCCGCACCATCCATATAAGTACCCGTCAGTTTATCAAGATTGGGCGTGGTCACAACGAAAAGGTCTGGTTCTGGAGCATTTATTTTGCCATCTATCATCAACCTCATGGTCACGTTTTCGCGGCGTACTTTGCCCACTTTTGTTCGTCCAAGATAGGAATTGACCAGGACAAATAAAAACCCTACCAGTTCATTATGGTGTCCACTCACGGGTGACATTAAAATAACCTTTCCATCATAATATTCGGCGTGCTGCCCATCAAATTCCTGTAAGTAGGTTTCAAAATCCATATTTTCAGCGACGACTTTTTCTTCAAAATCCTGTTGTAATGTGGTCATGCTTACACCTCCAATTGCTCTCAGTATAACAGATGCTTCATTTGCTTAATGCCTTTAAGACGACAGTTGAGGGCAACAGGAAGATAAATGTAGGGGCGGGGACAAGGGCATTTATGCCCCATTCCCGCCCTTTTCGGGCAGGAATCGCTCACGGCGTTCGCTTGTCCCTGCCTCTGAATCGCCTATAGAGAGGGGTTGAGCAGGGTCAAACCGCTACAGCAGGGCGAACTGTGCCGTAAAATGACGCAAAAAGGGCGGCTGCCAGGTAATTTTGACCCCCTGAATCGAGTCGCGGGTGGTCATCAGATAGGCCAGCACTTCGCCCACGTAATCAATATGACTCTGGGTAAACGTCCGGCGTGGAAAGGCGAGCCGTACCAGTTCCATTGACGCATAGGTTTCTGAGCCGTTTGGCTGCGCCTTTCCAAACATGACACTGCCAATTTCTACCCCGCGAATCCCCCCTTCGATATATAACGCAATTGCTAACGCCTGTGCGGGGTATTCCTGCGGTGGGATGTGCGGCAGCATGGTTTTGGCATCAATAAACAGGGCATGACCGCCGGGCGGCTGCACAATTGGCACACCCGCCGCGAGTGCTTTTTCCGCAAGATACGCGACCGTCCGCACGCGGTATTCCAGATAATGCTCGTCCAGCACTTCGCGCAAGCCCTGGGCTACTGCCTCCAAATCATACCCCGCCAGCCCGCCGTAGGTCGGAAACCCTTCCGTAAGAATCAACAGATTCCGACACTGCATTGCCAGCGCATCGTCGTTCATTGCCAGAAATCCGCCGATGTTCGCCAGCCCGTCTTTTTTGGCGGACATGGTACAGCCGTCGGCATACGAAAACATTTCGCGGGCGATTTCCAGTGGGGTTTTATCGGCATAACCTTCCTCCCGCATTTTGATGAACCACGCATTTTCAGCAAAACGGCAGGCATCCAGAAAAAACGGAATCCCCGCCGCGTGACACATTTCGCTGACGGCGCGGATATTTGCCATGCTGACGGGCTGCCCCCCGCCAGAATTATTGGTGATGGTCAGCATCACCACCGGAATATGTTCAGCTCCGTACTTTTCAACCGTCTGGCGCAGTTTTTCGGTGTCCATACAGCCCTTAAACGGATGAATCAGCCCCGGTTTGCGCCCTTCCTCAATCACCAGATCAAGCGCTTCCGCCCCCACATATTCGATATTGGCGCGGGTGGTATCAAAATGATTGTTGCTTGGAATCACCTTCTCCGGTTTACCTATTATAGAAAATAAGATTCGTTCTGCCGCCCGCCCCTGATGGGTTGGAATCACATGTTTAAAGCCCGTAATATCCTGCACTGCCGCTTCAAACTTGTAATAAGAGCGCGACCCCGCATAGGATTCATCCCCCAGCAGCATCCCCGCCCACTGCTGATTGGACATTGCCCCCGTACCGGAATCCGTCAGCATATCGACCAGCACTTCATCCCCGTGCAGCCCGAACAGGTTGTAATTAGCCCGTTCCAGCGCGGCGATCCGTTCTTCGCGGGTGCTGAACTGGATGGGTTCGACAGATTTAATCCGAAAGGGTTCAATAATGGTTTTAAACTTCATCAAAAGGTTCTCCACTTTGCTACTCTTATTGTACTTGACTCTACCGTTGCGAGAGGGTTGATAATTTTTTCTGAGGAAACTGTATGTTCAAAATTGGTGATTTTGCGCGATTGGGAAACGTTTCGATTCGGCTGCTGCGTCACTATGACGAGATTGGCCTGCTCAAACCTGCCCTGGTAGATCGCAGCAGCAGCTACCGCTACTATTCGGCGGAACAGCTTCCGGTGCTACATCGGATTCTGGCGCTGAAAGACCTGGGGCTGGCGCTGGAAGAAATTAAACTGCTGCTGGATGAAAATCTGTCCTCCTGTGAACTGCGCGGAATGCTGATGCTCAAACAGGCGGAACTGCGCCAGCGCGTCCGGGAAGAACAACGGCGGCTGGAACGGATTGAGGAACGGCTGAAATCCATTGAGTCAGCCGATCAGCCGGTGGATGTGCTGATGAAAAGTATCCCCGCTATCCGGGCGCTTTCCGTGAAGGAATTTATTCCGATGAATGTCTCCCCCTCCCCTTTTTTCCGCGAAGCATATCAGGCTATCAAGCGGCTGGGCATAATCCCGCAGCGAAGCATGGGCATCTATCATGGCGGATTCGGCCAGCAATGGGAATATACAAAAACGACAGGGCTGCGCCTGATTGAAGCGGTGTATCTGGTAGATGACCCTATGAAAACCAGTATTCCCTTTCAAGAGAATCGCTGGTTTGAAATTTGCGACCTCCCTGCTTTTGAAAACGTGGTCACGGCTATTTATAAAGGCCCGGATTGGACACGCCATCTCGGTTTTCAGGCACTTTTTGCCTGGATAAAAATGAACGGCTATCAGCGTCTTGCGCCCTCGCGGGAAATTTACCTGCATCGAGACAAAAACCCTGAAAATCACCTGACTGAAATCCAGATTCCGATTGAAAAAATAGACCCCTAAGGAGAGTTTGATGCGAGTCCGAATTTTATTGTTAGTGCTGCTCTTGAGTTTTGTCACCGTCAACGGCCAGGAGGATTTTGAAACGCCCTTTCAACTCCACGGCGACGATCCAGTAGTGACACACGGCCGGGGGCGCGATTGGGACAGCCGTTATACTGACCCCGGCGCGGTCGTTTATCACGATGGGCAGTTTCATATGTTCCGCAACGGATTTCGGGCGTGGCCTGCCAGCGTACAAATTGGCTATTTAACCTCACCGGACGGCCTCACCTGGACAGAAGTCACCGAAGAACCTGTTTTAACCACCGATGAAGTTCCGTATGCGGAACTCGCGGCGCTGGCTTCAAGCGCGGTCGTGCTGGATGATGGAACGTGGGTTTTGTATTTTTATACCTGGCAAGAATCTAACGGCGCTAAATCCCCCGGGGTGATTGGACGGGCAACGGCGGAAAATCCTCTTGGGCCATGGACAGTTGACCCCGAACCCGTCCTAACCCCCGGCAGCGAAGGCAGTTGGGATAGCTTCCAGGTGTCTGCTCCCAAAGTGATCCGTACCGAAGAAGGCTTTCGGATGTATTATGCGGGTAACAGCGAAGGTTTATTTGACAACAAAATTGGGCTGGCCGTTTCAGAAGATGGCGTGACGTGGGAAAAATACGACGAACCTGTGTTCCGTGAAGGAAATGCGGCTGTCAGCCAGGCCAATGTCTTTCAAACGCCGGAAGGCTGGGTCATGCTGTACCGTTATGTGCCGCCCGACCGCCAGATGGCGATTGGTTATGCCCTCAGCGACGACGGGATAAGCTGGCAGACTGGCGAAACCGTCTGGCAGCGCGACACGATTCCACGCAGCAACGGATTCTGGTTTGTGGACGCGGTTTATCACGATGGGACCTACTATCTGTATATTGAAGGTGGGCGCGGCAGCGGCACAGATATTTACGTGGCAACCTATGAAGGCATGTTAGGGGAGTAAATCGCTTTTTGGGGCGCTGGAAAATTCAGCGCTCCACCATCTTTTTTGCCAGTTCTATTGCTTCAAATACCCCCGGTTCATTGTCCTGAAACAACATCCCGACTTCAAACTGGAAGCGCGGCAGTACCGTTGAGTGATAAACGCCGTTCTCATCTAATTTTTGACGGCTGTAATTTTTGCTATCCTCTAACACATAAAAAGCAGCCTCATGAAAAGTTGCATCAATTAGCCAGTATTCCCGCACGCCGGTCTGCTCATACATTTCAAATTTGGTGATACGGTCACGTCGGTCGCTTTCCGGTGACACAACCTCCACCACTAAATCGGCGGGGCCGTCCAGATAAGCCTCATGCAGCCTCCCGAGACTGGTATTCAGCAGCACCAGCACATCAGCAAGTGGCCCCCTGATTTTTCCTTCCACCGCTAACCGCATGGTCACGGATTCGCTAAATACTTTCCCTTCCCCTGTCAGCCGGAGATAAGCCTCAAATAAGTTGGCTAAAAACCGTACAATAACATTATGCCGTGCGCTGCTGGGAGACAATTCAATTACCCTTCCGTCGTCATATTCAACATGCTGGCCTTCATACTGGCGTAAATAGGTTTCAAAATCCACATTTTCCGCAAGGATGGTTTGGCCTGTGGCAAAAACAGCCATGTTATTGCTCCTTCAAAAGTTCATCTGCCAACCGCACCGCCTCCCGTGAGTTGGGGATAGGGTCACGAAACAGCAGCGCCACTTCAATTTTAAAACGCGGCAGCACGGTACTCTGATACACCCCCTGCTCATTCGGACGCTGACGGTGATATTGTTTATCCTCTCCCAGCACATAAAACAGCGCTTCCTGATATTCCGGGTCAATAATCCAGTATTCCGGCACACCCGCCTGCTGATACAGATGCACTTTCTCCACGCGGTCACGCACATCACTTTCCGGCGAAACGACCTCTATCACCAGATCCGCCGGCCCATTCAAATAATTTTCAGTGAGTCTCTCCAGATTCGGAGTCGTGATAACCAGAATATCGGGTTCGGGGCCTTTGATTTTTCCGTCAATCTCTAACCGCATGGTGAATCGCTCAAATCGCACCTCACCCGCATGAGTGGCAGCCAGGAAAGCATCCATGAAGCTATATAAAAAACCTACCATTTTATTGTGTGTGCCGCCTACAGGAGACATTTCAATAATCCTTCCCTCATCATATTCAACCTTCTGCCCTTCGTATTCCCGAAGGTAGGTTTCAAAGTCCACATTTTCCGCGACGATGTTTTGTGCTGTATAAACCATAGCTGCCTCCTGTTTGCAGTATAACAAAAAAAGGCGGCCAGTGGCCGCCCTGTGGGAAAAATCACTTCCCGCGCCAGACCAGCAGACGCAGGCCGTTCAATACCACCACTATCGTGCTACCT
This sequence comes from uncultured Anaerolineae bacterium, assembly GCA_964557285.1. GTDB lineage: Bacteria > Chloroflexota > Anaerolineae > Aggregatilineales > J027 > SB15. The sequence goes on from CAZKZS010000010.1 coordinate 11,895, forward strand.
TCGTGACCGACTACACCCAGCGGCAGGGGCAGTTCGACCGATGGAATCAGTGCCAGCGTGACCAACACCACAATAACACCCATCGCAAAAGTCAGATTTTGTGCCACGATCCGCCGCGCCTGTTTGCTGAGATTCACCGCGTAGGGGATTCGGCTCAAATCGTCGGCCATCAACACCACATCGGCAGTTTCCAGCGCGACATCCGTCCCCGCCGCGCCCATCGCAATCCCAATTTCGGCGGTTGCCAGCGCGGGCGCATCATTTACTCCGTCCCCAACCATCGCTACCATGCCGTATTTTTCGCCCAGTTTTTTGACGACATCGACTTTTTGTTCTGGCAGCAGTTCAGCATGAACTTCGGTCACGCCTATTTCCTCCGCGATACGGGCGGCTGTGCGCTGGTTATCTCCGGTCAGCATCACAATATGTTCAATGCCCGCTTCGCGCAGTTTTCGCATGGCTTCTCTGGCTTCAGGACGCACTTTATCCGCTACCGCGACGATGCCCAGCCATCTATCCGCATACACAAGCAGGGTAGTTTTGCCGCCATTTTCTAATTCGGTTTGTTTGGTTAAAAGATGAGCAGGTGCTTCCAGGCCGTTATCGCGCATAAGACTTTCTGTGCCGACCAGCACCTTTTGCCCCTTGAGTCTGGCAACAATCCCGCGTCCGGGTTTGGCCTGGAATTGTTCCGGCTCACAGATGACTAGATTCTCCGATTTGGCTTTTTCAATAATTGCCTGAGCAATTGGGTGTTCGGATGGACTTTCCACACAGGCCAGCGTGCTGAGCAGTTCCCGCTCTGAAACTCCTTCGGCAGGCAAAATATCGGTTACGCTGGGTTTGCCGTAGGTGATTGTACCTGTTTTATCAAAGGCAACCGCTTTGAGTCCGGCCATTTGTTCCAGATATGTACCACCTTTATACAAAATCCCTTTTCGTGCGCCGTTGGCGATAGCGGATAGGATGCTGGCGGGGGTGCTGATAACCAGCGCACACGGCGACGCCACCACCAGCAGCACCATCGAACGGTAGAAGTTTTCATCAAAATCCACATCAAAAAACAGAGGTGGAATCACAATCATGAGCGCAACAGAAAAGATAATGAGTTTGGCATAGTGCTGCTCAAAACGATCCAGACGGCGCTGCGCGTTGGAATGGCGATCCTGAGCATCTTCAACCAGTTTGATAATCCGTGCGAGTGTGCTTTCGGCGGCCAGTTTGGTTACAGCAATGTCCATCGTCCCGTGTTCATTGACTGTTCCAGCAAACACCGTATCCCCAGGCTGCTTATTTACAGGCATGGATTCGCCCGTAATGGTGGCCTGATTGACGGTGCTGTGACCACTGACCACCTGCCCGTCTGCCGGAATCCGATCCCCGGGACGCAGCACCACCATATCGTCTACTTTTAAATCCTCAATAGGAACGTTGACAATATCGCCATTCCGCCGAACAGATGCATTATCTGGCCGCAGTTTGAGCAGCGATTTAATGGCATTGCGGCTGCGTTCCATTGCATAGGCTTGCAGCACATTCGATAGGCTGAACAGGAACAGGAGAATCGCACCTTCGTGCCACTGCCCCACAATCGCCGCCCCTACCGCCGCCGCAATCATCAGCAGGTCAACATCAATTTCTCCCTTGAGCAGACTTTCCCATCCTGCCTGAGTCGCATACCAGCCTCCCGCCAGATAGCTTATAATATTCAAAAGCAGCACCAGTTCCGCCGGTGCATCCAGCCTTGACTCAGCAATCATACTGGTGAGTAAGGCCAGCAGGGTTATTACAACCAGTACGGGTTCTATTTGTTCACGGGAGGGCAGTGTCCATGTCTTTTTTTGCTCACCAGTGATAGGTTTGAGGGTTGATTTGACGGATTGGGTCATATTTTAACCTCAGTTAATTTTCAAATTGCTATGTGTATAGTATAACAAAACAGGTCTGTTTTCAAATGAACGCCCTCCTCAAAATGTCAGACATTCATCAGAAACTTATTTTGGAAGCGGTGCGGTCACAGCCGGAGGTAGAAGTGTGCGGTTTGATGGGTGGTGTCTGGCAGGGGCAAACGGCGGTTGTGCGGCAGGTCGTTCCAGTGGAAAACATTTCCCCAACTCCGGCGATTCGCTATCGGATGCACCCTAAAACCCAGAGTGAAACCATGCTGGCTTTTGATAAACGCGGCTGGCAGGTGGTTGGCATTTATCACAGCCACCCACACGGGAACGCTGTCCCTTCACCGACGGACATTGCTGAATCCGCCTATTCCGATGCCGTTTATCTGATTGGCCTTCCTAACGGGGAACTCACCGCATGGCAAATACTCCACAAACAAATTTTTCCGGTTAAAATCCTGATTGATGGCTGAATCAATTCGTGCGGAATACGAATCGCACGGCGTTACGGAATTTTATGAGCAGCACGGCAGCACCTACCGCAACCCGCATGAGCCTGTGATTCGGGCGGTGGTCAGAGAGGCGGTTCAACGCTGGTCGCTGGATGTTTCCTCCGTGCTGGATTTGGCGTGTGGAAGCGGCGAAGCCACGCTTGCGCTGCGGGAGCTAGGAGTCACGACCGTGGAAGGCATAGACCCCTATACCTACGCCGCCTATGAGGAACGCACCGGACAGCCCGCCGAACGCCATACCTTTGAGAATATCGCCGCCGGAGTTCTGGAAGGCCGTCAGTACAGCCTGATTGTATGCAGTTTTGCGCTGCATCTGGTCGAGGAATCGCGCCTGCCCGTTTTAGCCTATCAGCTTAGCCAGATAACCCCTGCCCTGCTGATTCTTACCCCACACAAACGCCCCGTGATTAAACAGGCGTGGACTCTGCACGATGAATTTGTACTGGATCGGGTTCGCGCACGGCTTTATCGTGCTAATCGTCCTGTTGAAGTTCCCCCCCCTGCGCGTTAGACTCGGCAGCAGATGATACTTTTCAGGAGTCCACATGTCAGACGAGTATAGACTTGAACATGATTCTTTAGGGGAACTGAAAGTCCCGGCCAAAATGTTATACGGCGCTCAGACTCAGCGCGCCGTTGAAAATTTTCCTGTTTCCGGTGGGCGCTGCTATCCGGCGTTTATCTGGTCAATGGCAATGATTAAACGGGCAGCCGCCGAAGTGAACCACAATTTAGGGCTGTTTCAGGATAAAGGCAGCACTTCCGGCAGTGACATCGCGCGGGTGGTCATGGAAGCCGCCGATGAAGTCATCGCGGGCAAATGGAATGACCATTTTGTGGTTGACCCCTTCCAGGCGGGCGCGGGAACAAGCCAGAATATGAACACCAATGAAGTGATTGCCAACCGCGCCAATCAACTGCTGGGGTTTGACATCACCGACCCCAAAAAACCCGTACATCCCAACGACCATGTAAACATGGCACAATCCACCAATGACACGATTCCCACCGCGATTCGGCTGGGCTGCCTGTGGCGTCTGGATGAACTCGACGCGACCTTAGGCGAACTGCAAGGGGCGCTGGAACGTAAAGCCGAAGAATTTGATGAAGTGGTGAAAAGTGGACGCACCCATTTACAGGATGCTGTTCCGGTACGGTTGGGGCAGGAATTTGGCGCTTATGCCAAAGCCGTGCATCGTGACCGCGAAAAAATCCGCTACGCGGCCAACGGGCTGCGTCGATTGGGCATTGGCGGTACGGCTACCGGAACAGGGTTAAACGCGCATCCCGAATATCACCGCCGCATGGTCGAAACCCTGAGCAAGTTAACGGGCTTACAGCTTTATGAAAGCGACGACCTGTTTGAAAGTATGCAGTCGATGGGCGACGCGGTATTTTTCTCCGGTGCATTGCGGACACTCGCTCAGGACTTAATCCGTATCGCCAATGATTTCCGGCTGCTGTCCAGCGGCCCCACCACCGGACTCGATGAAATTCGGCTGCCCGCCGTACAGCCCGGCTCATCCATCATGCCCGGCAAGGTGAATCCGGTGCTGGCAGAAATGCTCGATATGGCGATGTTCCATGTCATCGGCAACGACACCTGTGTCATGCTGGCGGGACAGGCAGGGCAGCTTGAACTCAACGTCATGATGCCCATTATCGCGCACAACCTGTTTGAAATGATGCACGTCATTATCGGTTCGGTATCGGCCTTTACGCAGAAGTGTGTCGTCGGCCTGACCGCCAACCGCGAAAAAGCCGAAGGCTGGCTGGAAAAGAATCCGATTCTGGTGACAGCGCTGAACTCGAAAATTGGCTATGAAAACGGGGCAAAAGTCGCCAAAAAAGCGCTGGCCGAAAACCGTTCGCTGGTGGATGTGGTGGTCGAAATGGGGCTGCTTTCCGAAGAAGAAGCCCGCGAAGCCCTCAACGCCCGCGCCATGACCGACGGCGGCATTTTAGGCATTGCCGCAGGCGGGTAAACCTCACCCCAACCCCTCTCCGTTGCAGAGAGGGGCTTTAATTCCCTTACTTTTCCTCATCTTCTGGCTCAACCGGCCTGAGCGTCCCATCTGCCACCAGCCGATCAAAAATAATGGTTTTGGCGCTGTTTAGATGGGTAACAGCTTCTTTTAATTGATGCACCAATTCCTCAGTCCCCACCTCAGCACGGTATTTATCAATGAAACGGGCAATTTGAAATTGAATCACCTGCAATTCACCGATGTCCGTTTTGGGCTTGGTCATCTTTTTACGACTCTTCCGTTTGAGCAGGATATTTTACGGTTACTAAACCCGCTTCTCTGGCAACTTTTAGCACCTGCCCTTTGGCATCATTCAAATTGCTGAAGGCTTCGCGCAGAAAATAGACCATTTCATCATATTCATCCTGAGTGATTGCCTCATCAATAATCCGCGTTATCTGCATCTGAATCTCCTGCAATTCTTTAATACGCTCCTTAGGACTGACAGCCATCTCAATCTCTCCAATGTATTTCTACAAAATCGCTTATCCAGATCATAACATGAGATTTGTCTACCCGTATCATTGCACAACGGATGTCATACGTGGAATCGAAGGTATCAATGTAGAGCCGATTACGCTCCTCCCGATAATTATGATAGGGCGCGTAGGATTCTAAGGCCTCAACCAACTCCTCCGACAGTTCATATGGACTTGTATTAATAATCTCAACATTCATGTCACAGAAATTTCATTTTTATTTTTACAATAGCCCCTTCTTTTACGATTCCTGCACTTTTTTCTCATCAGGATGATGCATGGTCATCGTGCCAGCCGCCATCGCCATATCCGCAAGCAGCACTTTGGCCTGATTCAAGTTGCTGAAGGCTTCCCGCAGTTGATAGACCAGTTCCCGATATTCCTCTTTGCCCCGATACTCATCAATCTGGCGGGCAATTTGCATCTGAATCTCCTGCAAGAGTTGAATCCGTTCGTTCGGGTTATCCATGACGACTCTCCTCATCTATCCTGTTCATACCAGTCGCTTACCCATATCATAGCATGTTGCTCGTCAATTCGTACCATGATGCACTACACCATAAATGTTTTCTGAATTGTTTGGATAAGTACCCGATTCCGTGTCGTATGGTAATTGTGGTAAGGTGCGTAGGATTCTAAGGCTTCAACCAACTCCTCTGGTAGTTCATATGGGCTGGTGTTAATAATTTCGACATTCAAGCGCGTTTTCCCTCAATTTTCAGGACACAGCCTGTCTAGCTCACTGCGGATACCTGCGGGTCATTGGGTACAAGTTCAAGATAATACTGCAAGTTCACAGGTTCGCCCTCCCTTGCACCAAAATAAATCATGTCTATCGGCAAACTTTCGAGACGCAAAATAGTATCCCGAACGACTTCTCGGTGCGCTTGCAAATCTTTAGAAGTTGAACTGATAAAAACACTTTTGGTCATGAGTTTATGTCCCCTGCCGAAAGTATAAACCAGTGGGGTACAATAGGACAACTATCGCTGATGCATGGAGCAAAAAATGATTCACGTCGAAGTTTCACAGGTTATCAACGCCCGTCCGGAAACCTTATATGCCATTATGCGCGACTACCGCGTGGGGCATCTGGCCGTATTGCCCAAACCGTATTTTGAATCGATGACCGTAGAGGAAGGTGGAGTCGGCGCGGGAACAGTCATTCGGGTGAAGATGAAAGTCATGGGGCAGGAATTTAACTATCATATGGATGTGACCGAACCCGAACCGGGGCGAGTCATTACTGAAACCGATAGAATCACAGGGCAGGTATCCACATTTACATTTGAACCCGTCAACGGCGGCAGCCAGACCCGCGTCACCATCGCTACCCGTGCTAAAACCAGCCCCGGTTTAAAAGGGGTGATGGAAAAGCTGTTCGTGCCATCCATCACCCGCCGCATTTTTAAACAGGAATTGCAGAATCTGGCGGACTATGCCCGTCAAAAAGCTGTCTAAGACCACAAAAAAGGACGGTTATCCTAAGCTGGCACTATTTTATATCTCCCTCAGAAAGGTCTACAATCAAGGGAAAAATTTTAGAGAGAGAAACAACATGGATATTCAACGGGAAAATAGCGTCGCGTGGGTCTGGTTTACGCGGGAGGACAGCCTCAACGCGATTGACGCCGCCGGAATCGATGAACTGAATCAGATTTTTACCGACCTCAACCACGATGATTCCGTAAAAGTGATTGTGCTGGCGGGCAAAGGACGGGCTTTCTGCGCGGGTTTTGATGTGAAATGGTTTGTCAGCCTCACGCCGGAACTGTTCAGCAGGGAAATTCAAAAAATCAGTGAAACCTTCGCGCTGGTTGAAAACTGTCCCAAACCCCTCATCTGCGCGGTACAGGGGTCGGCGGCGGGCGCGGGCATCATCCTGACCACCTACTGCGATTTTGTTATTGCCGCCGAAAATGCCAAGTTCACCGCGCCGGAAGTCAAAATCAGCATTTTTCCGGGGCTGAATCTGATTCCGCGTCTGGAACGAATCGTTGGGATGCAGCACGCCAAACGGTTTTTGCTGCTGGGCGAACCTATCACCGCCGCCGAAGCCTTCCGTGTGGGCATGGTGGAAAAGGTCGTACCTGTGGATGCGGAGTATCACACCCTGTATCGGGAAGCGCAGGAACTGGCGGAAAAACTGGCCGCTTACCCGCCCGTTGTGACTCAGGCCATCAAATCCGCTTTTGACCGCCATACCAAGCCCATGTATGCGGAATGGGAAATGGAAAAAGGCATTGAATGTTGGTCGCAGCCAGAACGGGAACAAAGTCTGCTGGCCTTTTTGAATAAGGGTAAGTAACCCTGTATGGAATGGGAAACCCAACGGCTCGATATTCGGGCAAAACTCTGGCAATTGCTTGGGGAAATGCCCGAATTATTGACCCCACAGGCAGAAATTTCTGGTTGCTTTCAACGTGACGGGTTTGTGCTGGAAAAAATCGTTTTTCAAAATGGGCTTGGGGCATCGGTTTTTGGGTATCTGCTGATTCCAGAGAATCTTAAATCCCCTGCTCCGGCAGTTTTGTATCACCATTATCACGGCAACAAACATTTTTTAGGTAAATCCGAAGTCCTGCTTGACCGGGGAACAGAACCCGCCTCTGGAGTCGCGCTGGTCAAGGCCGGATTCGTGGTGCTGGCGGTGGATGCTTATGCCTTTGGGGAACGGCAGACTCAGGGGCCGGCAGGTGCTGCTGAAATGGGCGCGGATACGGAACTTTCGCTGGTCAAGAAATTCCTGTGGGAAGGACGCACCCTGTTCGGGATGATGATTCATGATGACCTGCTGGCGCTGAATTATCTGCTCTCACGGCCGGAAGTCGATTCGACTCGTATCGGCGCAACGGGCATGAGTCTGGGCGGGTCGCGGTCAACCTGGCTGGCCGCGCTGGATGAGCGTATCCGCGTGGTGATTCCCATCGCCCAGATGACCCGCTACCAGTCCTATGACCGTCAGGGCAGGTATGGCGGGCATGGCGTGTATTATTATCTGCCCGGCATGTTAAAGTCGGGAATTGATATGGAGCATCTGGTCGCTTTGGCTGCCCCGCGTCCGCAGTTGATTCTCATCGGAGACAGCGACCCGCTTTCTCCGATTGATGGCGTGCGGGCGATTGAAAATTTTGTCAAACCGATTTATGAGCGTTACGGGGCAGGCGATGTCTTTCAGACCATCGTTTATCCGGGGGTCAAACACGAATTTACCTCCGCCATGTTCCAGGCCATGCTTCACTGGTTTCAGCAGCATCTTTTGTAGGGGCGGTACGCCCGATTCCCGCCCCCTACGGAAAGGGCAGGCATCGCTCCCTGTGGTCGCTTGTTCCTGCCCCTACTCAATTCCACTATACGGCCCGTAGTACCGATACTGAATTGGCCCCTGCTGAAGCATATTGTTCAAATCAGTCGCGTCGGGCAGTTCAACGGCGGCGCTGAATCCCGGTGACTCGCTGAACAGCAAATCCAGAAAGGTCGGCTCATAGGGCGACTCAATTTTGCGGAAATTGTTGGGGTTGAGGCCGCCTAAATCCGCCGCCCGTTCCATCACTTCTTCGGGGTAGAGGAGGCCGTCAATCAGTCCCAAATCCAGCGCGATGCTGGCCGACCACACACGCCCATTCGCCAGTTCGCGGACTGTGCCTTCGGTCATCTGCCGCCCCACCACTACCCGATTGATAAAATTATCAAAAATGACGGCAATCTGTTCGCGCCAGTAGGCTTCTTCTTCCGGCGTCATATCCCGGAACATGCTGCCGAAATCCTTGTTTTCGCCCGTCGCTACAATATTCACTTCGATGCCAATGTCTTCCGCCAGTTCTTCAATATTAAAAAAGGTGCTGATAACCCCGATGCTGCCAATCAGACTATTAGGCGTGGCATAAATTTCGTTCTGAGTCGCGCCCATGGCAATATAATAACAGCCGGACGCACACATCCCATCTACTGCCACCAGGACGGGTTTATCAACTTCGGCCAGCCGCTTCCAAATAACATCACTTGCATTGGCATCCCCGCCGGGGCTGTTTGCCAGTACCACGATGGCTTTTACATTGTCGTTGTCCTCCATCCAGTCAATATCCCGGATGACGGTTTCAGAGGCGGCAGAAATGCCCTCCCCCTGATAAATGGGCCCTTCCAGTTCGATGATACCCACACCTGCTTCGTCGCTGGTATCCTCATACGCCTGTTCTTCAAATTCATTCGCAAACCGCATGAGCGCGGTCAGTGACCCCACCATCAGCACGGCACAGGCACACACAGGCAGCATAAACCCAACCACTACCGCAATCAGCACCCAGAACGGGGTAGAAAGTCCCCGTTGGCGCGGCGGGGGTGGAGTAAAACGGTTCATGCTTCCCTCGTCTCCTAATGTAGGCATATTATTCATGGATAGTTTTTACCTTTTGATTTTATATCTGCCTCTATAGGGGCAGGGACAAGCGAATGGAGTGAGCGATACCTGCCCAAAAAGGGCGGGAATCGTCCCTACTATACCGCAAATGAAAAAAGCCCGTAGGGGCTTCTTCAAGTGACAGAGAGCAAAACCGCTTATTTTTTAATGCGGAGCGTGGCACTCATCAACCGGCGGTGGAAAAAGACACTCTGTCCGACCACCGCCAGCAAAATCAGCAGGCAGTATCCAGCAATCAGATAACCGGATAGACTCGGCCGCTGCACCACCGACGCTAGAATCATCACTAATGCCGCGCCCTGCCCAAGCGCAAAAAAGCCCATTCCGATCTGGCTGTGTTCGGTAGATATACGGCGCAGGCGTTCGCTCATCATCATTTCGGACGGGCTGCCCAGCAGGTCAAAATAAAACCACAGCACAAACACCGCAAAAGTATGGCCCAAATTTTGAAGCGTATCATAGGCTTCAATGGGAGAAAGTTTCAAACGAGCAGCATAATATTCAAACAGGCTGGCCCGCAGATAAAATACTGAATACACACTTAAACCAAGATATAACACCAGACTCAGGGCAAGACGCTGTTCCATAATGTACTTCCTCTACGATTTCTCATCCCATTTTAATGCCACATTTATCTTCTTTCCAGCTTTTCTAATCTTTGTGAACATATTTTCAGATTTTGGTAGGGACACGGCACTGCCGTGTCCCTACGGAGGCAACCCAAATTTCCTGAAAGTGGGTGGGAGTGAGGTAAGATGAAACGCTTATGCTGTGAAAGGAAAAGCCCTTGTTGAGTTCGTATTACGATAAAATTTGTGTGATTACCGGTGCATCCAGTGGAATCGGGGCGGCATTTGCGAAGGCACTCGCGCGGCGGGGCGCAAAAGTGGTGCTGTTTGCCCGCCGCCAGGACCGGATGCAGGCGTTTGTCCCCACACTTTACAATCCAGCCTCTCATCTCATCGTGGTGGGAGATGTCGCCCGTGCTGATGACCGCGCCCGCCTAATCACCCAAACCCTGGAAAAATACGGCAAAATCGATGTGCTGATTAACAACGCGGGTATGGGAGATCATGTGTCCAGTTTTGCCCACAATTCAGCCGCCCATATCGAGCAGATGTTGATGGTGAATCTGGTCGGCGCGGTGCTGCTGACTCATGCGGCCTTGCCACATATGCAAAACGGCCTGATTATTAACGTGTCCTCCCCAATGGGAGCGCTGAATTTACCTGTCGCACCCGTTTATAGCACCACCAAAGCCGGACTTTCTGCTTTTAGCCAGGCACTGTACCGGGGACTCGAACAGGTGCATGTGCTGGATTTAAAACCCGGGTTCACCCTGAGCGAGATGGTCACGGAAGAACGCGCTAAAAAACTGCCGCGTCTGGTCGGCTACCGTACCGCCGAGTATGTGGTTGAAGAAGCCCTGCACGCGGCGCTATCTCGCAAACCCGAACTGATTACAGGCTCACCTTTCGTCCGGCTGGCCGTCCTCGTCAACCGTGTCCTGCCCCGTCTGGTCGAGAAGTTGCTCCCCTTTTTTATGCCAAAGGATTTTTAAAAGCCGGTCTGCCCGCAGCAGATACAGGCTTAACACGATACAGGTCAGCAGAGTCAGCACCCCGCCGCGATAGACAAGCGGCGGGCGGTAGGCAAATTCAACCGTGTGATTCTGACTGTCACGCGGCAGCAGCACCCCGATTAACCCACCTACCGATTCCAGATAGGCGATTTTGCCGTCCACTTTGACCTGCCAGCCGGGGTGTGCTAACTGCTGCACCACCACCACCCGCGACCCCGCCGCGCTTGCCTGCGCTTCCAGCCGGATACGGTCAGGAAGGTGTTCGGTTACAGCAACAGGAAAGGTGTGAGAGGGTTTCAGGGGGCCAAAGTAGGTTTGCAGGGTAGACAGCCGCACGGTGTAGGCAAAATCCAGCGCCCCATTCCGGCGGTACAGGCAGTGATATTTATCCACCAGACGCGGGCTTCCGGTAACGGGTTTGTATCCCCAATCGGCCACAACCCGCCGGATGTCATCCGTCCATGCAATCGCATATTCGGGGCGGGTTTGTGTAACATTCCGATGACTGAGCGTAAATTCAATCGGAAGCGGCTCAAAATCCGCCTCAATATCTGCCATCACAATATGATTTTCTTCATACGCGATAATGGAGTCATAACCGTACTGATACACCGCAAGATAATCCTCCGGTTTCTGCTCCCGCAGCCAGGTTAAACACTCGCGTTCAATCCGCCAGTTGTTCCGGCTGACCGTTCCGGCAAAATCTTCCCATGAATGGAGGACTTCACGGGCAGCCATCCAGCCTGCCAGCACCAGCAGCCCGCTAAGGATCACCTGTGCCGCACTCACCAGCACGAGTCGCACCGGAAGTTTATACCAGTGGAATTGCCAGATAACCCGCCACAGGCCATCCACGCGCATGGCGACCAGCACCCCAATCCAGAAAGAGGCTACCCCCAGCGCCCGCCCTACAAATCGCCACTGTCCAAGTAACGGTACATGTTGATACAGCCACACGATAACCGGATTGCCACCCGCCCCCCAGAGCGTCATGATTGCAATGAGAAGGATTCCTATCAGCCACAACCGCCACGTATGGGATTGGCTTTGCCGATGCAAAATTTTGGGAATCGGGGGCAGCAGCACAAATAAAATCAGGATGAACCATAAGGGGGAAATAAAGCTGTAGTAAAAATGTGGCTCTCCCGGTGCTTCTTTTTGCTTGTAAAGTTCAATATCTCCATTGTAAAACTGCTCGATGACCTTGCCCAGGTCAACGACTGTGCCGCCTGTGGTATCGTCCGGGTGCGCTCCCAGATATTCACGCTGCACCCACAGCGGAATCAGGGTGATAGCGCTTAAGCCGACGGTAAACAGTCCGGTGAGCAGGAGATTTTGCAGGCCGCGCCAGTTAAATATACCCCTCCCCAGTATATTAGTTGACGGGTGGACAGTAGGGGCAGGGACAAGCGAACGTAGTGAGCGATACCTGCCCCAAAAAAGGCGGGAATCGGGCATAAATGTCCTTGTCCCCGCCTCTGAAAATGCAGGGGGGACGGTGGAATATGCAACCGCCATCAGACCAATCGTCAGCACCATTGGCAGCGAATACCAGACCGTCCCGCCCCAGAATTGCAGAGTCAGCGCCACCGCCGTTAATCCTATCGGCCAGCGTCGGCCTTCGTCCCGCAGCATGGCAAGCGTTCCGGCGACAATCCAGGGGAAGTAGGCCTGTGCCAGCGCCAGTTGGTAATAACCCGCGCCAAACATCGCCAGCATATTGCCCTTGCCCAGCAGCAGCAGCGCCAGCAGAACCCGCCCCACCGAACCCAGATTCAGCACCCGCCCCAAAAACCAGCCGCCCCATGCCGCCAGCAGCGCATGAAGCCCAACCCCCAACTTGATTCCCCGCACCCCGCCCCACAATAGACTCGGCACACTGGCAAGCGGATTCAACACAAACGACTGGGCATTATCAATCAGGGGATGCCCATATTCCAGCCAGGGATTCCACAGGGGAATATAGCCGTGTTCCCGCAGCGCCTGTGCCGCGTAATACCCCGTATTCACCTGCCATTCGACTTCCCGCCCCGGCAGGGTCTGGTCGGGGTTATCATCCCAAAACACCTCCGTCACATTCAGGGTGACAAGGGTAATCAATATCAATTCGGCTGCCCACAAAATGGGCTTGCCCCGTTCAGGCAGTTTTACGACAGGCGGCGAGACTCCTTCTGGTTTTAGGATTAGCCCCCGTCCCAAAGGCAGGTACATCCAGCTAAAATAGATGACCGCCACCCCGACCAGACTCAGCAGCAGCACCGCCGAAATGTCACGCGGCAGCAGCAGAATGAGCATCACCCCCGCAAAAATCGCCGCTACAAATATAAAATTCCAGAAGCGCTCAGAAATAATGATTTTCTCCTGCTCTCATTTATATCTCACAGACCTCAAAAATTCGTGAAGAATTTGTTGCAGATTCCCAAAATCTGCTACAATGGAGCTATATACTTTTCTTAATAGAACTGATAACGAGATTTATAACATGCAAGGTTTAGAAGTTCAGCAGTTTGATTACGGATATGTGTTCCGCTTCGCTGATTTCTCTGCCGACACCCTCAGCGAGTGGAAAAGTGTGCTGCTTGATTTATACGAAGCGCATCGTGGCGACAACCAGCCCCTGCTAACCGTGTACGACTTCCGCCCCATGACTTCGCCGCACCCGCGTGGTCTGGATGCTATGATTCAATTTGCCAGCCAGAACCCCCATCCCCTGCCGCGTGCCACCGCCATCCTCACCCCGGCCCACACCCTGGGATTGATGGAACTTTCCGCCCGCCGGATGCCACGTTTTGAAATCATGCGGGTGTTTATGGATGAGGATCGGGCCTTTGACTGGCTAACTCAATTCACGTAGCAGCAACGGCCTCCCCTGCAAGCGCGTGATCATCAGCTGCACGAGCCTGATGGTCGGGCATGATAGTTTCGACATTACGAATATGAGGGAACGCATACCCGACTATCCCCACACCTACCCCTAACACTCCAAAAATCACAAACATCAGCCCCATGCCCGCGCCTGCGCCTGTCCCCACCAGCCAGCCGAACATCTCCGCTAAATTTCCATTGGGACGCATGGCAGGTTCAAAAATCTGGTCGGCCAGTGGCCCCGCCAGCGCCAGCCCTACAGGGAACGAAAACTGTGCGATAAACCGCCGCACCGAAAACACCCGCCCCTGTAAATCCGGCGGCACTTTGGCCTGCCAGATGGCCTGATTTGAGCCGTTCAGGAAGGGCAAAATGAAGGCTTCCATAAATGCGCCAAACGCCCACAGAAAAATCGTGCGTGAAATTCCTAACGGAATCTGCCCCAGCAGGCTGACCAGAATCATCCCACCCAGGACTCCATGAATCCGGCGTTGGGGGCCGCCCCATACACTCAGCACCATCCCACCCAACACGCCGCCCACCGCGCCAATCGACTGCACCGTTGCCAGAATAAGCTCATCTTTGCCCGTGCGGGCAAGAATCAAAGGCGTCATCAAGGGTAGGGAAAAAGCGGCCACAAAATTCAGACCGGTAAACACCAGTTGTAAGCCCAATAGACTGGGACGCGCTTTGATATAACGGAAGCCGTAGACCGCTTCGCTCAAAAGACTCCCCTGTCCGGCCTGCCCTTCGGCAGAAACTTCCGGCTGTGGGATATGCACCACCAGCAGCGCTAGAATTGCTGCCGTAAAAGACATGACATCAATCAGCAGAATATTTTCAATCGCCGCCACACTCAGCAGCGCACCCGCAAAAATCGGCGCAAGAATCCGCGACCCTGATTCCGCCAGCGTCATCATGCCATAGGCTCGCCCATACTGTTCTTTGGGCAGCATGGTCGAAATCGCGGCGGAATACGCAGGCCACTGGAATGACTCAAATAAACCCGTCCAGGCCGCCGTCACGTAAAGATGCCAGATTTCCAGTTCCCCCGCCGCCAGCAGCAGGAAAATCACAATTGACGACAGACCCGCCGCTAAATCACTGATCATCATCACCAGTTTGCGGTTAGAACGGTCTACTAGCGCTCCGGCAAATGGGCTGAAAAGCACATTCGGCACGAGAAAAAAGAAGATGACCAGCGTTAAGGCGGTGGCTTTTCCTGTTTCTTCCCATGCCCAGATGCCCAGCGCAAACTGAGTCATGCCTGTGCCGATGAGCGAAACCAGCTGCCCCGCCCAGACAATCGTAAAAGCTTTCATTCCTGTGGATTGAGTGTTCATAACTACTCCCTTCCGCGCTCACTGTATCATGTACGGAAGGCAATTGTCAAATTTTTATGAGCCTTCTGTGGTGCAAGCATTGGAGAAAATCCGCCGCACCTGTGGCACAATAAACAGTATGAGATACCTGTGTACCCTGCTTATCATCCTGCTTTCTCTGGCCCAGATGGGGCAAATGACCGATATTGAACCGTACCGCCTGCTGATGGAACTGGGCAAAGGCACAGCCGACTCATTTGCCTGGACACCGCAGGGAATTGTTGTGGGCGGGAGTCGTGGGTTGTGGCTGTATACGCCGGAATTTGTCCAGCTTGGTTTTGTGGAATTACCTCAGGTACGGCTGGTGGCGGCCTATGACCACTGGATTGCAGCCGCGCAGCAGGACGGTACACTGACTCTATGGAGAGTCAACGATTCTCTGGAAATGACCCGCGTCCGTACCCTGAAGCAGGCAGGCAGCCCCATGACAGCGCTGGCCTGGAACGGCACGACGCTGGCGGTGGCGCTTGAAAATACGGGGGTTGAACTCTGGAACACGGACGGCCAGCTTATCCAGACTTTCGCTGGTGAGTTTACCGCGCTGGTCTGGGACGGTGAACGGCTGGCAATGGGCAGCAAAAACGGCAGCATTACCCTTTCGGACGGCACACAACTTCAGCAAACGGGCGCGGTTACGGCGCTGGCCTGGCTGGAAAATACGCTGGTTAGCGGCAGTTCAGAGGGGATGCTGACCTTCTGGAATACGGAAAAAAGTACGATTCTGGCTGCCCCTATCAATGGCTTAGCCACACAGGGCAGCCGACTTGCCAGCGTGAGTGGAAAAAATTTTGAAGGCAGTGAACTTAAAATCTGGGAAAACCAGACTCCCGTCATGACCTTAGGCGGAACAGCCGATATGCTTCAGGTGGAATGGCAGGGAGACATCCTTGCCGTTCGCAGCGCCGACCATCTGATTCGCACCTGGGATATGACCACAGGCGCGGCCTTAGCCACCCTTCAGGGGCATGTTGGCAGCGTGGATACGCTGGCCTGGAGTCCTGATGGGCATGAAATCGCGTCCGCCAGCAGCGACGGATTGGTTCGCATCTGGCACGCCGATACGGGTATGATTATCGCTACGTTCATCGGCCATACACGCGGAATCAATACGATTGTCTGGAGTCCTGATGGCGAAATGATTGCCAGTGCGGGCTGGGATAACACCGTGCGCGTCTGGATGCGGCCAACGGGCAAAATTCGTACCGTTTTTACAGGTCACAGCCGCCGCGTATGGGATATAGCCTGGAGTCCTGATGGCAAAACCATTGCCAGTGCCAGCCGCGATTTTACCGTGCAGGTCTGGAACGGATATACAGGCGACATTTACCACACCTTAACGGGCGCGGAATCGGATGTGCAGAGTGTGGTCTGGAGTCCTGATGGGTCGCAAATCGCCGCTTCCACTGATGACGGCAAGGTGCTGGTGTGGGATGCAGCGACCGGACAGCTTACCCATCCCTTAGAGGGGCATCGTTATTACGTATGGTCGCTGACGTGGCGGCCAGATGGCAAACAGTTGATTAGCAGCAGTTGGCATGATGGTGTGATGCGTGTTTGGGACACCACCACCTGGGAAAAAATCGCTACCCTCAATTCAACGGCGGTACTGGCGGTAGCATGGAATCCGGCAGGCACAAAACTGGCCGCCTCCAGCGATGACGGTACGATTCGGTTGTGGGACATGCAGGCAGCAACCGTGCTGCGGGTGATTAACGCCCACCACGCCCCGATTCATTCTCTGGAATGGCGACCAGACGGGGCGGTACTGGCCTCTGCCAGCGAAGATGGTACGATTCGCCTGTGGAGCAATTAGGGGGTGGGTGTAGGGGCAGGAACAAGCGAACGTGGTGAGCGATGCCTGCCCTTGTTCGGACGGGAATCGTCCCCACCGTGTTATAAATTCATCTGAATGACGACTTACTTAAAAAATGGAGATTTCCCTATGAAAACAGGACTATTCATCGGATTCAGTTTGGTGCTGCTGGCCGGAATACTCCTGATGCTGATGACGATTCCGGCCAGCGCCCAACCGGGACGCCGCACACCGCTTGCCGTGACCAGTGTTGGCCGCCCGACCATTGATAACGCGGGCGCGATGGCAACGTTTAACGCTGCTGCCACTTCCGCCGTCAACAGTTATGGCGGAGTCCCGCAGGCTGCCAGCACTGCCTTAATCAGCATTTCCGGCCAGTCCAACGATGCCATTGCCGCGACGGGAGAATTTTTAGCGACACAGGCACAGGAATATGCACCCGGAGTTTACAGCACCACCACCGCCCTGCCGACCCACGTTCCCGGTTTTGATTTTGAGGATTTAGCGCAGTTCAGCCCGGAACAGCAGCAGTTAATTGTCACATTTATGGAATATGGCGGCATCTCTTATGATGAATCTACGCAGACCATTACCATGTTCGCCCGCTTTAGTGAAACGGCCGTAAATGCCGTTCTGGATGAGGTCGTCGCCAGCGCAGGTTATGACCCGAACAGCGTCAGCGCGGATTTGGTCGCAGGCGGCGCGGTGGTCACATTTTATAACGCACAGCAGAACGGCCAGACCGGAACGCTGATGGTGACGCTTGAAATTTATGCACAGGACGGACAGGTGCAGGTGGAAATTTTAGCAGCGACATTTCAGGGGCGGACGATTCCGGCGGCGCGGCTGGACAGCCTGACGACTGAACTCAGCACCACGCTGGCCGAAAAACTCAGCGCGTCCTTCACGGCAGGCACGGAACTTGACTACACCATCGAGTCACTGACCCTCACCGAAACCAACGCCGAAGTTTCCGTGAGTATTAGCCTCAATTAGCCCGTGCCATCACCTCACGGATTTTTTGCTGGTCGGGCGGGGAATAGGTGTTCATGTGCGGGGGGTCGTGCTGATACTCGACCTCCTCCCCAAACCGCCCATCTTCAAACGTTTCCTGATAGACCTGATTAAAATCACACGGGATAAATTCATCGGATAAAAGCGGAATGTGAAGGGTAGGCATCGGCTGGTCAATACCAAAACGGTAAATCGCGGTCTGGTCGTGGGTGCGGGGGTCAGTGACCGCAATATAATACGGCGTTGCGCTCAGGTCATCAGGATAGGGGGGCAGTCCTTCAATCACGGACGGCGTTTCATGCAGCAAATCAATTCCACAAGTGCCACCCCTGCCCGCGTAATCAGATACCGTTTCTCCTGATACTCAGCGCGTTTTTCCGTCCCTATTTTATTCCCTGGCGACAGCACTTCTATCACCGTGACCGGTTTTTCCCTGCGCTGCTCGTAGATGACTACAGAAAGCGGCTCTTTATTCTCCTGAACGGCAGGCAGCGGCACGTATAAATCCGGCATGGCTGCCCCCGATGGATGAATCGATTTTTTACCTGAATCGGTTTCTCGCACAGCAACATCGGGAGATAGCGTTTTTAAGGCCAGCCGCCCGTTCCCCAGAGTCCGCAAAATTTGCAGCGTATCCTCCGGCACAGCCCGATACTGCTCCGGCAAAAATCTATTCAAATAAAAGGTCAGTTTGCTCACAAAAGCCGCATGAAAACTTTTATACCCGCGCTCATTCTGGTAAAAACTCATCAAATGAGCATTAACACCGTGATACAGATTTTTTTTTGCCATCTGCGGACTCCGTTAGCTGCATTTTGCCATCACCTCACGGATTTTTTGCTGGTCGGGCGGGGAATAGGTGTTCATGTGCGGGGGGTCGTGTCGATACTCGACCTCCTCCCCAAACCGCCCTTCCTCAAACGTTTCCTGATACACCCTATCTATATCATAAGGCAGCATCGCGCCGTACAGCATAGGAATATTAATCACCGGAATCGGCTGGTTGACGCCAAAGCGGTAAATCGCGGTTTTGTCGCTGGTACGGGGGTCAGTCACGGCAATGTAATACGCCATTGCACCGGCGTCAGCAGGGTAACGCGGCAGAGAATACAGAATTGGGCGGGTTTCGTGCAGCAGGTCAATTTCCACCAGCGCGATTCCTGAACGGAGAACTTGCAGCCGCTTTTCCCGATAGTTCGTTCGTTTTTCTTCAAGTGTTTTTTCACGGGGAGAGAGTAATTCAATGCGGGTCACGGTACGAAAGCGGTTGATTTCGCCGATGAGGACGGCCAGGGGTGTTTCTTCGGCTTCCATCACAGGCACATACAAATCCGGTTCAGCCGTTAGCACCTCATCAAAACGGGATTTGGTGTTAGTTGGATAAAAGCGTCCGTTATGCGATAGCCCGGGGGAAGAACACACACCATCATCCAGCTTTGCACGGTAATGGTCTGGCAAAAATTTGTTGAGCGTGAGCATCAACTTGACCAAAAATACCGTGTAAAAAGCACGATGATCCGGTTCACATTGGAGGCGGCTCATCAGATGAGCATTAACCCCCTGGTACAGATTCTTCCTACCCAATCAACAACACCTCGATTACGGTGTAGTTTATGAGGAAACCTTTGCCCGCACAACTTTATATAAAACACCGTCTTTAAACAGCCCTTCGGCGCCGGCCTGAGTCAGCAGGTAGAGTTCCCCTTTGGCATCCTCTCCCCATGAGTGTATCATAAAATTCCGCAGAATCGGGCGGCCAGTTTCATCCACAAGCTGCAATTCTTCCATCTCCCAGGCTGAATCTCCCTCAATAGGGGCGGCAAAAATTTCGGATGAACTGGTGATAATCGACTGGTACGGACTCCAATCCGCAAACAGGTACATGCCACGCAGTTCAGGAATCTGATACCCCCGGTACACATACCCGCCAATTACAGAAAGTCCGGTATTGTGGTCATAAG
The DNA here is from genome assembly GCA_964557285.1 of uncultured Anaerolineae bacterium. Taxonomy (GTDB): domain Bacteria; phylum Chloroflexota; class Anaerolineae; order Aggregatilineales; family J027; genus SB15. The sequence continues at coordinate 31,842 of CAZKZS010000010.1, forward strand.
CCATAACGGGGCCAATCAGCCGCGTTTCTCCGTTTTTAGTGGGGCAGCCTCTAAGCGGCTGGCTAAAATTATCAGGATTAAAACACTCATAACCTTCACGGATATTCCAGCCGTAATTGATGCCCTGGTAAATTAAATTAATCTCCTCCCATCGGCTTTCGCCCACATCTCCGGCAATCAGCAGCCCGCTTTCCTCATCAAACGAAAATCGGAAGGGATTCCGCAGGCCATACGCATAAATTTCGGGGTCGCCGCCGTTTTCCACATCCAAGCGGATAATTTTGCCCAGCAGCGAGTCGGGATTTTGTGCGTTGCCCAACGGGTCGCCGTGATCGCCGCCGTCGCCCAGCCCGATGTACAGAAGGCCATCCGGCCCAAACGCCAATTGCCCGCCGTTGTGATTACCAAAGGGTTCATCCACTTGCAGCAGAATCCGTTCCGAGTCGGGGTCAGCCACGTTTGGATTCTGCGAACTGATACGAAATTCGGAAATATGTCCGGTGTGGTCGGTTTCCGGCGGGGCATGGGGACGAGTCGGGGCGCTGTAATACACATAAAAACGCCCATTGTCTACAAAATCGGGATGCAGGGTTATTCCCAACAGGCCGCGTTCGTCGTAGCGGTGTTGAACATTCACCATCCGGTCACTCACATCCAGCAAAGGGCGGGGCAGCAGCTTTCCCCGAAACCAGACCCGAATTTCCCCCGTCTGCTGTGCGATGAATAAACGACCTGTGCCATCTTCCGGCGCGGCCATGGCAACGGGCAGAGTCAGCCCATCGGCCACCACCTGCAAACTGATTTGAATTTCCGATTCGGGAATTTCCCCCTGTGCAAAAACCGACCTCATGCTCATCAAGAAGATGAACACAAAAATTATTTTCATGCGGTGTACTCCCAAAAAAGGGCGGGAACAAGCGAACACCGTGAGCGATACCTGCCCTTTCCGTAGGGGGCGGGTATCGGGCGTACCGCCCTTGTCCCCGCCCCTACATTCATCTTCCTGTCCGCCCCTCTCCCACAAATGGGGAGAGGGGAGTATCGTAGGGCGGTAGGTAATAGCATTTTATTGCAGCGGCACGGATTCCCGCAGCAGCTTCAGCAGCCGCAGCAGCATTTCATTCCGTTTAACCGTGCCATAGGTCGCCAGATTGTCCAGCGTGAGCAGCGTTTCCTGGCCTTCAGCCGGCGAAGTTAGCGTCAAATCCGGGTTGACCTGTTCGGCGGGAATACTGCGCCACAGATTCCACAACGGCAGATTGTTGTTTTCGGCCAGGGTCGCAATCGCCTGATTGTAGGGGTCAACCTGTACGGGCGATCCCGGAATCGTGACCAGCACCGGAATCGCACCTTTGGAAAGAATGGTCTGCACAATCAGTTGCAGATTCGTTTCAAAGGTCGCAATTGGGGTACTTTCCAGCACATCGTTCCGCCCCACCATCACCACGACCACACTGGGCTGATACGCGGTAATTGCACAGGCTACCGGATTTGACTCGGTGCAGCCTTCGGGATTGTTGGCCGGATTGATTAAATCAGCCGTTTTCCACGTTTCATTAGAAGCCGAATCCCCGCGATTCAGCACGTTCCCATCTTCCAGAGGCTGGTTCAGGTACACGTCCAGCGTCGCCTGCAAATCGGAAGCCCCACTGAGGTCATAGTTTCCGCTGCCCGCGTCATCCAGCAGAGTCGGGGTATCGCCC
>CAZKZS010000010.1:33554-35248 GCA_964557285.1 uncultured Anaerolineae bacterium
ATTCGGACTGCCTGCGGTATAAAGTGCCTGCACATTCGCCAGCAGTTCATCCGTTAAATTGGGTAGTTCCGGCACTTCCGCCAGCGGACTCTGCGGAATTTCTTCATCGGTAGGAACAGCACCTTCCGTCACGGTGACGGAGAAAATGACAGAGGACACGTTGCCCTGGGTATCATCCCCCGTGACGGTAATGATGGCTGTTCCCGGCGCACCGCCCGCTACCGTCACCGCGCCTTCGCTGACCTGTACCTGAGCCACACTTTCATCACTGGAAACCGCGCTCAGCACTACCGCTATGCCTTCAGGGTCGGAAACCATCACCGGAACGGTCACAAATCCGCCCGCATCCACCACCTGATCCGGCACAGCCGTAAAAACAGGCGGTTCATTCGGGGCAGCGGTTTCGGTAGGCGGCGCAGTCACCAGCACCTGGAACGTCGTCTGCGTCTGCTGCCCATTACCATCATCCACTGTCAGGGTAATAGCGGCCTGTCCCGGCGCGACGCCTGTCACCAGTACGTTGCCCGCGCCATCCGGTTCTGCTGTGGCAATCGTATCGGCGGAGGACACAATTTCGGCAAGGAAAGGCTGGAAACCTTCGGGGTCAACCGCGTTCACAATCACCGTAATGGTTTCACCCACGCCGACCACCTGATCGCCAATCGGGTCAACAATCGGCGGGTCGTTGGGAACGGCTGTCGGTTCAACCACCGTCACCATAAAGCTAACGGACGCCTGCAACCCGCTGCCATCATCTGCCACAACAGTCACTTCAGTCTGGCCGGCGGATACCGGAGTGAGCAGCACGTTGCCCGCCCCATCCGATTCCGCCGTTGCTATGGTTTCCGCCGCCGAAGTTACTTCCGCCAGGAAAACGTTAAAACCTTCGGGGTCGCTGGCCTGCACGGGTACACTCACAGGATCGTTACCCAGCACAAGCGTCTGGTCGGGAATAGGAGAAAGGGTGGGTGGCAGATTCGGGATTTCCGTCGCTTCGACTACCGTCACGGTAAAGCTGGCCTGTGCCTGTTCCCCGTCACCATCTTCAACCGTTACTGTGATTAGCGTTTCACCTGTTGCCGCCGCCGTGAGAATCAGATTGCCCGCGCCGTCGCTTTCTACCGTTGCAATCGTTTCCGCCGCCGATTCCGCCGCCGTAATAAACGGATTCGTACCTTCGGGGTCACTGGCAACAACCGGCATCACAATGGGTTCATTACCCAGCACAAGCGTCTGGTCAGCGATAGGTTCAATCACAGGCGGGTCGTTGGGGGTGGGAGTCGGTTCAAAAACCTCCACCACAAACCGCAGTTCGGTCTGTTCCCCGTCACCATCCTCAACGGTAAGAATCACTTCCGTCTGCCCTGGCGCGATACCCGTCACAATCAAGTTACCCGCGCCGTCACTTTCGACGGTGGCTATCGTTTCGGCTGCGGATTCGACCTCCGCAAAAAAGACTTGTGTGCCTTCGGGGTCGCTGGCGCTTACGGGAAGCGTTACACTCTCCCCGACTTCAATACGCTGCGGCTCAATCGGCTCAATCACAGGCGGGTCGTTCGGAATCGGGGTTTCGGTGGGGGCAATATTCACCAGCACCTCAAAGGATACTGCTGTTTGCAAGCCGTCCCCGTCCTCCACTGTGACCGTCACCTGAGTCGTTCCCTGAGCCACCCCCGTCACCAGCAGATTGCCCG
>CAZKZS010000011.1:0-3188 GCA_964557285.1 uncultured Anaerolineae bacterium
TTGCAATTAAAAACCCGGAACGGAGACCGATGGCGGTTTCTGGATGGGAAAAAACCGTACTATATCAACCCGCCAGGATACAAAAAATGCTGGTATGGGCTAAACGCTATTACACTAAAGCGGCTGGGAGAAGGGCAACCTCTTTACATTTGCAATGGTGAAATTAGTACGGTCGCGGGGCAATTTCACGGGCTGGCAGTTGCCTGCGTCACTGCTGGCGAGACGGGAATCTCATCCGAGTTACTGGCGGAGCTTAAAGAAACTATCCCCCCTGGCAGTGATGCTCCTGAATTTCGCATCGTTTTAGATTGTGACCCCACAGGACGCAGATCTGCCGCCACTATGAAAAGCCAGCTTGAAAACGCGGGCTATCGTGTCAAAGCGCTGGATTTAGCCCTTAGCATCGGGGGGGATTTTGCGGATTTTTGTATGTTGCACGCAGAAGCCATCGGTAAGGCTTTGCTTGCCCTCAAGCCCCTGGACGTTACCCAATTGGTTAATGAGCATCCAGCACGGCGCTGGCGCATCATTCCGGCTGGCGATATGAAAAAATTACCTCCGATGCGTTGGCTTGTAGAGGGGGAAATTCCCGAAAAATCTTTAACCCTTGTTTATGGGCGTTCAGGTACGGGCAAGTCATTTTTATCCCTTGACTATGCTTTGACTCTTGCTCAACACATGCCAGTCGTTTACATGGCTGGCGAAGGCGAGTCGGGCTACGCTGGACGCATTGAGGCTTGGATTAGGCATTATCAGCGCGGTTATGGGCGGCTATTCATGTGCTTGGGAGCGGTACTGCTGTTAGAAGATAATGACTTGGAAGATTTTCTACAGCAAATTGACCCCTTAAAACCGAAAGTGGTGGTGGTTGATACCCTTGCCCGGTCAATCGTGGGCGGGGATGAAAACTCGGCCCGGGATATGGGTAGGTTTGTGCTTGCCTGCGACACCATTCGGCTACGTTATGATTGCACCGTCATCGTCGTTCATCATGCCGGGAAAAATGGCAACTCAGAGCGTGGTAGCTCCGCGCTGGCGGCTGCTTGCGACAGCGTTATCCGCGTCACCAATGAAGATGACCTAATTCGCATTGAGAACACCAAGCTGAAAGAGGCCGGCGTCGAAAAGCCGCGTTATGCCAAATTGCGCCCTTTTATCGTGCCATTCCCCGATGGGACACACCTTGAATCGGCGGTTATGGTTGCCGCGGAAAAAATCATCCAAACGGAAACCGACCCCGTAACACGCATCCAATATGATGTGCTTCAAGTTCTAGCAATGGATGTGTTCAGCGACGGGGCAACCCCGAATGAGATTATGAGCATAGTCGATATTGCTCAATCTACCCTCTACCACACCCTTAGCCGACTGCTGAAACTTGGTTTTATTCACACCGAAGCGAAAGGCGCTCCCTACCAGATAACCGATAAAGGACGCGCCAAAATTTCCAATGATTCCAACGATTCCAATGTCTCCAATCTAATTTCAGAGAGCGAGACATCGGTGGATGAAAAACAGATTGGAATGTTTGGAAACACTGGAATCCCTGGAATCGCTTACTATGAGGCGGGCTTATGATGACCCTTCACGGACTTTTACACGCTGCCCAAAAGCAGCTTCAGGAAATAGTCAGTAACTTAGCGCTGCGCGACGAGTCCACGTACTCGCCCGATGATTACGTTTGGCTTATCGACTACCTCAATTTGAAACTGGAACAGACCAGCGACTTTATCACCCTGGCAATTGAACAATTGCAAAGGGAGCTTGGAGAGTAACCAGCATGATATACATTCTTGAATTTTCCCAACCCTTAGGGAATGACCGACATTCCGCACAATACTATCTAGGCTATTGTGAGGATGACCGATTCCAGATGCGCTTAAAAGAGCATCACATGGGCGCAGGTGCAGCCATTACACGGGCGGCGGTGCAGCGCGGGCTGGGGCTGCGCGTAGTAGCAACTTTCCCCGGTGACCGGGAATTAGAGCGCAAGCTGAAGCGTCAGAAAAACACACCACGACTGGTCAAGCGGTTAAAGAAAGCAGGCAGGGCTTAGACATGGCGACTCTCATTGCTGTTTATGGCAAAGATGGGAAATGTCAAGGGCGCTGTGATGCGAAGTGCTATAAGGCTAAACAACCGTCCTGTGACTGCATTTGCGGCGGGCGCAATCATGGCTGCGGTAAAAAGCAGGCTATCGAAAACACCCGTGAATTGTTTGAGGAATGGATAGAAGCCTGGAAAGAAAAGCACCCTGATTTAGCCCGTGAAGTCATCTTTGAAGTGCCAGCATACACCACAGTGACTCAGCTTAGTTTCATTCCGGGCCTGGCTTTTGAAACCCTGGTCGCGGCGGGCGCATAAAATGAATCTTCACGACGCACGGCAAGACTTCAAATTAGCGAGTCAGGCCAACGGTCTAAAGCCAGCAACCCTCAAATGGTACGATTCGCTGCTGAAACCACTCCTTGATGCTTTTCCAGACACGGAACTGGAACGCATCACCACCAAAATGCTCCGGCAATACATCGTCGATTTGCAGGCACGTCAGCAGCGCTATGTTGACGCGCCACAAAAGCCAGAACAGGCGGGCGGCCTATCGCCCGCCAGTATTTCCAGCCATATTCGCGCTCTACATGCCTTTTTTGCATGGGCAGCCGATGAATACAGCATCGAAAATCCCATGCGACGAATCAAGCGCCAGAAATACACGCCAGAACCCAAATCTATCAGCGCTGGAGATTTTGTCAGACTATTTAACGCCACCTATGACAATGAATATGGACGGCGCGATAGGGCTTTGCTGTGCATGTTTGCAGATTCAGGTGTGAGACTCGGCGGGCTGCTCTCTCTGGAGGTCACAAAAACCTTTCCTGAGAAAAAATATGCAATTGTGCGGGAAAAAGGCAATACGATTCGGCGCGTGGTTTTCACTCACTACACGGCGCGGCTGCTGGAAGCCTGGTTAGATGTGCGACGGTCTGATTCCAGCTTCATTTTTACCAATATCAAAACTGGTGAGCGACTCACGATGTCCGGTGTCCATCAGATTCTAAAACGTCTGAAAAAACGCGCTGGCGTCACCGGACGAGTCAACCCTCACGCTTTTCGCCACAATTTTGCAATTCAGTATCTAACGAATGGGGGCGATTTAGTCACGCTTTCGAGGCTTTTAGGCCATGCCAATA
>CAZKZS010000011.1:3198-35005 GCA_964557285.1 uncultured Anaerolineae bacterium
GTATTATGCAGTTTTTAGCCAGGATGAATTGGCAGCACTCCATGAAAAATTTACGCCACTTAGGGGAATAATACTCAGTAGACAAGTGGATTTCTCTTAATCAATTGGTTGTAGGTTCGAGTCCTACTGGGGTCACACGCTGAGCCATAAGCCGACTTTATGGAGTCGGCTTTTTTATTGAGAAGCCAGTTCGCAGGCGATTTCCTGAGCAGATTTGTGGGCTTTGACCGCCTGCACCGAAATGGTGCTGCGCTGTGCCTGGAACACACGCGGAAAATTTCGTCGTATTCCTACCGCACATTCTTTTGACCCATCCCGTTTGTGGCGGGTCACATGAAAAATGTCGATTTCCGTATGATCTTTTTCCTGCCACGTTTGTTTAACAATGGTAATATCCCCGATGACATTCCGTGTACCGCCAATAATGCGTTCAAAAACTGCGTAGGGCAGCCATAACTGATGGGATTGATAGGGCAGCACACATGAAACCGCATCCACCGTTTCCAGCGCCCCACAAAAATGAAACGGTGGATGGGCGACCATCTGGCGTAGCAGGTCACGCAGTATCCGGGGGTCAAGCACCAGATTCTTAGAAAATTGACCCAGCCACCAGCCACCCCAAATATCTACTGCTTTAAAAACAAAATGTGGGTTAACAAGCCCACTGTAAAACGGCTCAGAATGAATGATGATGACGGGAATACCCTCATAGCTGAAGGCAGAAAAAAGTTCGTCTTCCAGATTACGCCAGAACATCACCGCATGAAGATGATTTTCGCCCTGCAAAAGGGCTATATCGGGCGTACCGTACTGGGTTCTCAGATGTTCAACGGCGGTAGTCACCCCATGAAGTAAATCCGTTGTATATTTTTGTCCTTCCACTTCCCACAAAACCGAACAGGTTTTATGCTCTGCAAGCAGATCATTTAAAATGCCCATGAGCCATATTCCACCTACTGCATCCGTGACCTGTTCAGGGCGACAGTCATCTGCACTTTCATGATAAAAATAATGTTTGTTGTAACGTGTTCGCACCCGCATATTCCCGCCGCACAGGGGACAGGTGTATCCTCTGGAACGCCCTATTGCCATCCCTATCGGAATCGGCTTTCCTTCCGGGTCCAGCGCCCAGCCGTGCAAGTCAGGAATAAATTTTTTCATCGAGTAAATCTTTCTTATTTAACTCACTATAACACGAAAAAAGGGATTTAGCTGGCCTCCTGTTCACGAATCGCCGCCAACCATTTGGGCAGATGTTCATGCATAAATTCGTAGCGCACCGCAACATTTTCTTCAGTGAGATAACCCAGCAGCATAGCGGCAAAGGTATCGGCAAAATCTTCATTGGGGCCGCCCAACGCACGCGGGAACAGAAGTTCATTCCCAGAGTACCCTTCCCCCGGAATCCAGTTCTGAGTTGTCCACTCGCCGCCAAGTTCTTCCACAAACTGCGTATGTGGGTCATCCAGCAGCAGCCCATCCAGCACATGCCCCAGTTCATGAATCAGCACAAATGGCCCATCCATCCCCTGAAAAGTCAGCTGAATCATGTATCCTACGACCTGGCTGTTTTCATAGAGGGGCAGGGTATTTCCCCAAAAACCACCCTCAATTCGGGTGGCACGGTCAAGGACAAGATGAGCCGAATCATAGTGCTGGCGGAAAAACGTGGGTGGGGTTATATCCTCCGGTGCGTCGCCGTAAAGGTAGAGGTAGTAAGATGCTATATTCAGTGCATTGAAAATTTCATGTAGCCCATCGGTCAGCCAGATGATTTCATTGGCATCGCTCGCTATCCATTCTGCGGGATACGCAAACCCAATCCCGTAAGTTTCCTCAATCAGAGTCATGAGTTTGTGAATTTCTTCCTGCTTATAGACGCGCGGTAGGGGGGTCGGAATCAAGGGATTATCGCGGTCGTCCTGAGCATGGACAGGGGAAAAAGCACCTAATAAAAGCAGGAAAATTGTCAGTTGACGGATCATGCAGCCTGTTCAATCCTAAAGACGTGTTTTTCTATGATAGTCGAGTTAACCCAAAATGACACTCAATACCCTTCTTTTTTTTGATGTTGACGGCACACTGCTGGTCAACGCCTTTGAGGACATCATTTTTCCGGCAGTGGTGGCCGAACTCCGACACAAAACAGGGCGCGAGGACGGGTTTTTTGAAGCGATTCTCGCCGAACACGATGCCCGCCTTGATAAGCCCCTTGAAAGTATCCCTTTAACGATGGATTGGGAAGATATTTTCCGTGTGGTTGCCAGCCGATATGAGGTCACGCTGGAAACCAATGCCGAAAAACTGGTCATCCAACATGCTATCCCGCCTTATATCAGCGTACTGGATAACGCGCCGGAGGTTTTACAGCAGTTAACCTGTGAAAATCACCGCACGCTGATTGTGTCCACGATGGGATTGAGTAAATATCAGTTTCCGGTGCTGCAAGCGCTTGGTTTATATCCCTATTTTGATGAATTTTTGACTCCCGACCGGACGGGGCATCTTAAACATCAGCGTGAATTTTACGCAAACTACCTGAACTATGAAGGATTGCGGATTCACATTGGGGACAGATATGACCACGATTGTTTGTATCCGCATCTCTACGGCGCACAAACCGTGCTGCGCCTGCCGCTTGAAGAACTTCAGCCTATCGACCCGTTTGAGCGTCCTGCCTGTCTGCCAGCCCTGCGTGAAAAAATCAAGCGACTGCCCGAAAAACCTATTATTTTGCCCGATGCAGTCATCGTATCGCTGGCCGAACTGCCCGATGTGGTTAGGAAATTAGAACTTTCAGGGTCTTGCGCGGAATCTTAATATCAAGATGATAGAAGTTTATGAGACTTCTGTTTTGCAATGACCCCTTTAATGTCACGCAGCCAGATGAACAGTATGTGCGGGAAGTGGAAGCTGCCCAGAAAGTAGGGTTGACGTACTCGCTCATCAGTTTTGAGTCGCTGGTGTACGAAGAACAGATTGAGCAGGCATTACGCGCCGTTCCCCAATTAGAGACTGAAACCCTGGCACTCTATCGCGGGTGGATGCTCAAACCAGAGCAGTATACCCGATTTTATAATGCGCTGCTGGCAAAAGGCTGGCGGCTGATTAACACTCCCGACCAGTACAAACACTGCCACTACCTGCCCGAATCTTATGCCATTATCGAACCGTATACTCCCCTGACGACATGGCTCAAATTAGGAGGTGAACTCCCTATTCTGGCGGTCTACGACATTTTACGGCAGTTTGAATCGATGCCCCTTCTCATCAAGGATTTTGTAAAATCACAAAAGCACCACTGGCATGAAGCCTGTTACATCCCCAGCGCAGCCAACCGCGAAAATGCAGAAAAGGTCATCCGCCGTTTTCTTGAACTTCAGGGAGAGGATTTAAACGAAGGCATTGTGTTTCGTGAATTTGTGGAACTGGAGTCCATTGGCGTCCATCCCCAAAGCCAGATGCCTTTGATGCTGGAATATCGCATTTTTTGGCTGGATGGGCAGCCTATTGGTTACAGTCCCTACTGGGATGAAGGCACATATGCCAATCTCACACCGCCAATTGAGCAGCTTCAGAAGGTTGCTGGAGAAGTACAAAGTCGCTTTTTTAGCATGGATATTGCCAAACGTAAAAGCGGCGACTGGATGATTATTGAGCTAGGGGATGGGCAGGTAGCTGGCCTGCCCAAAGCGATGGACGTTCAGCATTTTTATCAGCAACTCGCGTCACTTAACCTTTAGTGAGATTACTCCAGACGGGGGCCACGCAGCGCAAACAGCAGCACCCCCAGTGATGCGATCACAAATCCGGTGACCATGCCCATTACCTGATAGCTGCCCAGCACGGGAATATTATTGGGGCCTTCGGGAGGATTCGAGCCATAGCCCAATAAATCGGCCATGCCCGCCGCCAGCGCAAACAGCAGTCCGGTGAGCGATAGCCGGATGGCGATTCGCTGGGCGAGATTGGTTGAGGCAGCCGGATAAAACCCGATTTTCACAAACAACATCGCCCCGATGATAATGAGCGTCATTCCCAGAATAATAATCATAATTTGCAGCACCCCAATCCCAGACCGGGGTTCTAATCCGGTGATACCGGGGTAAAGCCCTATCAAACACAGGACAATACCCAGCGTGCTGATGAGAATCCCCAGTTGGACAAGTTGCTGGTTAATGTACTGCTGATTCGAGTTCATGAGGCGGGCAGGCTTTCTCGCAGCTTCCGCAAAAAATTACCGCAACAAATACGCTCAATATCCTCCTGAGGATACCCGCGCTGCGCCAGCCAGCCGCGAATCTGCCACAGGTCAATGTGTGAATCCAGGGGAACAGGGATACTTTCCCAGCCAAAAAAACCATCCCAATCCGTCCCAATGCCAACATGATGGGCATTTCCGGCGATCTGGCATACATGGTCAATCATATCCAGCATGGTTTTGACGGTGACAGCCGATTTGGGGTCACGGCCTGATTTCCAGCCGTTTTTCATGAACTGGTTAAAGGGGACAATGCCCATCACCCCATCACGCTCCACCAGCCGCCGAATCATATCATCCGACAGATGGCGGTGGCCTTCCACAAAATGGCGCGGGTTGCTGTGGCTGGCAATCACGGCTGCCGGATAGGTATCCAGCGCTTCAAAAAAAGCCTGTTCCGCCAGATGGGAAAGGTCAAGCAGCATGTGAAAATCAGCCATCACATCCAGCAGTTCATGACCCAGGCGGGTGAGGCGTCCGGGCTCGTCCGTGCCAAAAGCATAACGGGTTTTGTACCAGGCCGGCCCCACAATGCGTAAGCCACGAGCATACCATTCCTCAAGCTGTTTTGGCTCAAGAATCGGGTCTGCCCCTTCCATGAGAATCACAAATCCCAGGATATGATCTTGCAGGGTTTTGCCTTCCTGCCAGGTTTCCAGCACGGCATCAATATCTTTTTGGGTGAAAATCAGCCGGATGCGGGAATCTTCGTCGGCCAGACGGTGATAATAATCCATCTGCCGCATTCCCTGTCGGTAGGCGTCCTGTGCGTCGTAATAATACACCGCTTCACAGGCAGGCTGACCGGGTGGGCTGACCCAAATAGTGCTGAAAATGATCCCCACCCGCCCTAAAAGTAAGTCGGGCATCCCCACCGTCGCTACTCCAATGTGGTCATAGGGATGGCCGGGGAATTTATTTTCAAGGCGCTGTTTTTCCCAGCTTGCCTTACGGAAATCACGCCCCACCGCAATTTTATTCAGGGCAATATCCAGATGGGCATCCAGAATAATTGAAGGGGGAGGCTTCATAGGATTTCCAGAAATTCCAGCTTGTTACCAAAGGGGTCGTAGGCAAAAAAGCGTTTCCATCCTGGAACGTCTGGCGCTTCTTCCATTTTCACGCCTGCCTCCTGTAATTTGCGACGCATGGCTTCCGCATTTTTGACCCGAAACGCAACATGCCGATTTGTGCCGGCCGGGGTATCGTTTTCTCTGGCGCTGATATGCAGGTCGCAGCCACCTGTCCGAAACCAGACACCGCCGCGTTCCTGTAAGGATTTGGGCTTGGGGATTTCTTCCAGCCCCAACAGCCCAATATAAAACGCCCGTGCATCCGGTTCACGGCCTGGCGGCGCGGTCATTTGAATGTGATGCACCCCCGTAACCAGCATCAGCCGCCCAGTCCAAGCTGCTCAATTTTGTCCTGCACTACTGAAACGACTTCACCGGGGTTGTTCAAAAGCTGCCCGTCCACATACACGGTAGGCGTGCCGCTTAAATTCCGACTGTTAAATTCTCCCTGGGAACGGCGCAGCAAATCTTCGCTGCTGTCGCTGTCGTAGCAGGATTTTAATTCATCGGCATCAATGCCAATTTCTTCGGCTGCTTTTTCCAGCCGGAAATCATTAATGCTGTAACGGGAGCGCCAGTGGAACACAATATCGTTCATTTCCCAGAATTTGCCCTGTTCACCCGCACATACGGCCGCCCGCGCTCCATCTTCCGCATAGTCTCCGCCAATGCTGATAACAGGTTTAAAGATAATGCGAACGTGACCGGCCTCTACCGAGTCCAGCAAACTTTTAATCTGATTTTCATGCAGGGTTTCACAGTGAGGACAGGCAAAACTGGAAAAATCCTCCACCACGATAGGCGCAGTGGCAAGCCCTAACTGCGGATAGCCTTCGGCGGTGAATCCCTGTTCAAGCCCCGTATAGGCTTCCGCGACCCCTTCTGGCAGGGATACCTGCCGCCCCAGATAGGTAGTAGCACCAATGGCAGCGATGACACCTACCAGCACCAGTACCCCGATGATTATCATCTGCTGTCTGGTTTTGGCACGCGATTTTTGCCGGATTTGTTGGCGTCTTTTTTTGGTCATTACATTTCCTTTCTGCTCATACTTCTAACAAATACCGCGCGATAAGATGTGCGGTATGCATTAGGCTGTCCTGATGGGTACGTTCATAGGCGTGAGAGGCTTCCACCCCCGGCCCAATCAGGCCGACCCGTGCCTGTCCTCCTGCTCGCCAATAGGCACTTCCATCTGACCCATAATATGGGTAAATATCCATTTTTGCCGGAATCTGATATTTTTCGGCCAGGTGACGCAGTTTGTTATTCATCAAAAAGTGGTAGGGGCCGCTGCTGTCTTTCACACAAATCGTCGTGGAAAATTCATCCGACGTTTGCCCTTCTCCCATTGCAGCCATATCCACTGTCAGCAGTTCTACCAGATTTTCTGGCAGGCCGCTTGCACCGCCGTGTCCGACTTCTTCATAGTTGGCTATCAGGAGGGTTGTGTCCTGAAGGGGATTTTGCCCCACAGCTTTTAAAGCCAGCAGCGCCCCATAAATACACGCGATTCCCGATTTATTATCCAGATGACGCGAACGGATAAAGCCCGTATCAGTGACTTCTACACGTGGGTCAAGGAACACAAAATCACCCACTTCGATGCCCAGGGCGCGGGTTTCTTCTGCGCTGGTGGTTTTGACATCCAGCCGGACTTCCATCAGGTCGTCGGTGCGTTTGGCTTCAAACAAACTGCGATTCACATGGGTGCTGGGGTTAGAAGGCAGAAGCGTTCCCCGGTAGCGGTGGTTTTCAAAGGTACGAACTGTGACCCCCTCAAATTCAACCGCGTTCCACATGAACATGCCTAACTGGGTGGTTTTGAGGCGGCCGCTGCTTTTAATTTCTTTCACCATCAGACCCAGCGTATCCACATGCGCCGTAACACCACGCGGTTCGTCATGTTTTTCCCCGTGCCAGTGACCCACAAGCGCTCCTTTAGGGGTGAGGGTGAGTTCAAGGCCGGAAACTTCCAGCGCTGCAAAAGCGTTTTTTACATAGTCGATGGCTTCAATGGAGTAACCCGTTGGACTGGGAATATTGAGTAAATCTACCAAAAATTGGGTAATAGGTTCTATTTGAATAGGTAAATCCGTCAAGCTACAGTCACCTTCTGGCCGTTTGCCCCGCAAGTATAACCTAAATTTTGGGGCTTGTTCAGGACGTTTTAGTTGTGGTTTTATGAGGGTAGAATCGGAATGGAAAAGGGCCATGGCTATTCCACCCCAATTGGGGCGGGTTCGCCCGCCAATGACAGCAGATCATGAAAAAGCGCTGCTTCGGCGTCGGCGTCAGCTTGACCGCACCGATTTATTTGCTACGGACGCAGATTCCCGGGTTCAACGGTTGGGGCGGCTGGCGCTGCGCCGGAATGACCCTGATGATTACGCTGAACTTGCTGACCTATGTGCGGTCCTCTCCTTTTCCGAGCAAACCCTTCATCTGCCTTATATTCAAAAAACATTGCTGGCTTTCCAGCGTTTATCCGCGTATGAAGATGTTCGCGCTCCAGTAGAAAACTATCTGTGCTGGGTTGCCGAAACCGCCCAGCATTTCCCCACACGGGAAAATCTGGCGGCGGCGCTGTGGGCCCTGACACACGCGCATTTACCCGTTCTGGAACGGTCACTGGTGCAGCAGTGGCTTGAGCTGTTCAAAACTGAAGCGCCGCCAAGAGTGCTTCCTGCGGCTGCCCATGAACGCAGTATAGACACCCATCTGGATATGGAAACACGCGCCGGAAGCCTGGCGGACGAACTGGAGTCACGCTGGCAGGACACCGCCGATGCTCATACAGACGACCTGGATCATCTGGAAGCGCGAGACAGAGCCATCGAAGATTTGCTTGCCCCCGCCAGCCAGATTCAACTGGTGCGGGATGACAGTGATTATCAGGTGGGGGATACCATCGGCAGCCGCTATGAAGTCAAACACATTTTTAAAGGTGGCATGGGCATTGTTTATATTTGTTATGACACTGTACAGCATACCCCCATTGCCCTGAAAACCTTCCAGAACCGTTTTTTGAACAATGACCGGGCGATTGCCCGTTTTACTCAGGAAGCCCTGACCTGGATTCGGCTGGAAAAAAATCCGTATATTGTGCAGGCACTGCGGGTACAAAAATTTGGCAGCCGTCCCTATATTCTCCTGGAAAATATCACCGGACCGGAGGGATTGGGCGCGGATTTACGGGCATGGATTGAACACCGCCGTATTGACCTGGAAACGGCGCTGCGTTTTGCCCTGCATATTTGTCTGGGGATGCAGCACGCCGTTCGTCAGATGCCGGGTCTGGTACATCGGGATTTAAAACCCGCCAATATTCTGGTGCGGCACGATGGCCTGGCAAAAGTCACCGATTTTGGGCTGGTGCGTTCGATACAGCCGGACGAAACCCATGAACTTGAACTGCCCGACCCCCATCTAACCCGCACAGGTGCGATGATTGGCACAGCCGCTTACATGTCGCCGGAACAGGCCAGCAGCCATGAAGTCGATATACGGAGTGACATTTACGCATTTGGCTGTATTTTGTACGAAATGCTGACCTATCAGCCCGTGTTCCGTGCCAAATCACGGCAGGAATGGACCAAAGCACATCAAACTGCTCCGGCTCGTTTTCCCAAAGGCGCGGCTGCCCCGCAGGAAGTGCGGCGGCTGGTGCTGGACTGTCTGGCGAAAGACCCGAATCGCCGCCCCGCCAATTGGGATGTGCTGGTGGAAAAGCTGACCCAACTTTACTATGACATCACTGGACAACCCCCGCTTGTGGAAGGGGCAAAAGTGGAGGTTGAGGATTTGCTGAACAAAGCCTACAGCCTGACCGAAATTGGGTATGCCAGCGAAGCCCTGCACGCTTATGAACGTGCGCTTTCCCTTGAACCTAAAAATGCAAAGCTCTGGGCGTTAAAAGCTCGCACCCTGCGCCTGCTGGAACGGTACGTTGATGCGCTTCACCATATAACTAAGGCGCTGGAACTGGACTCCAAATTGGGATTGGCATGGCGGGTGCGCGGCCAAATTCTGGAAAAGCAGAACAAACGCGAAAGCGCCCTTGCCGCCTATGAAACGGCTGCCGGATTCATGCCACACGATTTTTTTGTGTGGTATGAGCAGGCGAATGTGCTTGCCATCCTCGGACGGCATCAGGAAGCGCTGGTCATGCTGGATAACGCGCAGTCCGTTGATCCCCGTCAGGAGCTTATCTGGGCAAAACGGGGTCAGATTTTACGCACCCTGAACCGTCACCCGGAAGCACTGAATGCCTATAACCGTGCGCTGGAACTCAGCAGTTCATATGCGTGGGCGTGGAGTGGAAAAGGGCTGTGCCTGAAGTCGCTGCGTCGGTTTGAAGAAGCCTTAGAAGCCTTTCAGCAGGCCAGCCGCTTGCAGCCGGAAGAAGTCTGGCATTGGTATAACCAGTCAGAAATGCTGGTCGAGTTGGGGCGCTATGCTCAGGCGCTGCCAGTAGCGGCTCAGGCTGCTCGCGTTCGCCCCGACCATGCGTATTCATGGGCAAAACTGGCGCAGGTTTACCGCTACCTTGACCGATATGATGAAGCCCTGCAAGCCTATAACTACGCCATTTTTCTGAATCCCAAATACGCATGGGCAATTAATGGGCGTGGCATTGTGCTGGAACGGATGCAGCGATTTGAAGAAGCAGTGATGAATTACCGTCATGCCGCAGAACTCGCGCCGGGAGATGTCTGGCATTGGTATAACCAGGGGAATTTGCTGGCTTTACAAAATCGCTATTCGGAAGCGATTCCCGTACTGGAAAAAGCGACTCAGGTGGACCCACAGCACGCCCGCGCCTGGGCGCGGTTAGGGAATATTTATCGGCTGCAAGACCAGTCGGGTATCGCGCTGGTATATGTGGAAAAAGCCCTGAAAATTGACCCACACTACAGTTGGGCATGGAACGAACAGGGCATGATTTTCAAAAAATTGAATCGGCTTCCAGAGGCGATTGAATCATTTGCACGGGCAGCCCAGCATGACCCCAACAACGCGTTATACTGGTACAACCAGGCCGATACCCTGATTGGCTTGCAGAAGATTCAGGAAGCACTACCCCTCTTAGAACGGGCGCTGAAAGCCGATGCCCGTCATTTCCGGGCGTGGGCAAAACAGGGGCAGATTTTGCGTCGGCTGAATCAATTTGAGGAAGCGCTGGCTTCGTACAGCCGTGCCGTTGAACTCGCACCGGATTACGGATGGGCATGGAATGGGCGCGGGCTGGCTTTAATGAAGCTGGAACGGTATGAAGAAGCCCACGACTCTTTTTTACGTGCCATTGAAACGATGGGTGAGGATGTCTGGGTCTGGCACAATCTGGCGGAAACACTGATGGCAGTGGAACGGTATGAAGATGCCCTTGAAGCCCTTGACCATGTGTTGAAGCTAGATTTCCAGCATGTGGAAGGATGGGCAAAACGCGGTCATGTGCTGCGTCATCTGGGACGGCTTCAGGAAAGCCTTACTGCTTATGACCATGCTGTGCAGTTGAATCCGACCTATGCCTGGGCATGGAATGGACGCGGGCTGCTGCTGACCACAATGGGCAGGCATGAAGAAGCCCTGACCAGTTTTCAACGGGCGGCTGCTCTCGAACCACAAGGAGTCTGGCATTGGACGAATCAAATTGATTCGCTGATAGCCCTGGGGCAGCTTGAAGAAGCGCTCAAAATAGCGAATCAAGTGATTCATGAAATGGATGCCAAAAATGAGGTGGCTTGGGCAAAAAGAGGGCATCTCTTAGGACGATTAGGAAGTTATCAGGAAGCCTTAAACGCCTTGCAGCAGGCGCTTGACCTAACGCCTAACGATGCCTGGGCATGGAACGAAAAAGGCCAGATTCATACCCTTTTGAAGCAGCCGCAAACGGCGTTATCCTGCTACGAACAGGCCGCGACATTTGCGCCAGACAACCCGACCTTCTGGTATAATCGTGGGCTGGCACTGGTGCAGCTTCAACGTTACCACGAGGCAGTTTTGATATTTATACACGCTCTGGAAGTTGACCCAACCCATCAACCATCCCGGGACAAACTTACGGAACTGCGCCTGCTGCTGGAAAAACAGTCTCACTAAAGGACAGGTATGGTTAAACCGGCTCGTATTTCTATTACTATGATGAGTGGCCCACGCGATGGCGAAGTCATCCATTTTCCCCTTGATGCTGAGGAATACGAAAAAGAAATCACCTTTGGGCGGCGCGAAAACTGCGATATTTCCTTGAACTACGACAGTCAGGTGTCGCGGCTTCATGCTCGCATCCTTTTTGATGGCGAATCCTTCTGGTTAGAGGATTTGGGCAGCCGCAACGGGACATTTGTTGGAGAACAGACGGTCGAAGAAAGGGTAGAGATTACACCCGGGACGTTGTTTAAATTGGGGCGTACCTGGATGCAGCTTGACCCTCTGCCGCCAGACGAAACGCAGGCTGCCGACCCTATCAGTGAAGACGAATAGGCCGCTTATTCTCATCCTGCTGCTGGCGCTCAGCAGCCGCATCTGGTTGATTCAAACCGATAAAGTAGCCTTTAGTTCAGATGAAGCCATCGTCGGGCTGATGGCACGTCACATCAGCCAGGGCAAGCCTATTCCCACTTTTTATTACGGACAGGACTATATGGGCAGTCTGGATGCTGTGCTGGTGGCCGTCGGATTTGAAATTTTAGGCGACACGGTGCGGTCAATTCGCTACGTCCAGCTTTTTTTGTATCTAGTAGTTATCTGGACGAGTTATTTACTGGCTTACACTATCACTTACCGCCGTTCCGTTGCCTTTATCACTGCCCTGCTGGTGGCTATCCCGCCCATGCTTGGTGTCACCTATACCACCCTGACTCTCGGCGGATACAATGAAATTCTCATATTAGGCAATCTGGCACTGCTGCTTGGCTGGCATGTGACGGTTGAACGCTCCGAATCAGCATGGCGCTGGTGGTCGCTTGGAGTTGTGCTGGGGGTAGGCTGGTGGGTGAATGGGGCGATTATTACCCCGCTTGTCGTTGTTGGACTGCTGGGACTCCGCTATTTTTCATCAAAAAAATGGCGACTTTATTTCCTTGCCGCAGCAGGATTTTTTATCGGAAGCGGGCTGTGGTGGCTGTATAACTTTCGGCATGACTGGGCCGCGCTGGAATTTTTGTTGTCTGACCAGCTTCCCCCCGGGGTAGAACCATTAAGCCCACCTGCGAAATTGGTTGCCTTTCTATTTATTGGGCTGCCAGGGCTGTATGGATTCCGCTTCCCCTGGGAGGCCGCCTATCATGTCAGTTTATTATCGCTGCTGGCCGCGCTGGTATATTTACTTCTCGTTACAAATAATATGGTTCAATGGCGATATTCCAAAAAAGAATCGCAGCCGCCTTCACGCTGGATTGGACTGTCCTTTTTGGTGATGGGAGTCATTTTTATGCTCTCCTCCTTTCAGGATGCGACCGGACGGTATCTGTTGCCCATCTGGATACCCGCCATGATAGGGGTAGCGATAGGACTCACCCGCTTCAACTGGGCAATAGCAGCCAGTTTGCTGGCGCTGCTGGTCACGTTTCATCTGGGGACGATGATCACCGCCGCCAAAAGCAAAACCGGAATCGAACCCCAATTGTTATCCGGTCTGCAAGCCGATGCCCGCCATGATGCGGAACTGCTCGTTTTTTTAGACGAACAGGGATATAAGTATGGCTATGCAAGTTACTGGGTGTCGTATCGGCTGATGTTCCTGTCCAAAGAAAACGTGATTTTTGATACCAGCCTGCCCTACGATGAACACGGCACACGCCCCCGTAACAACCGCTATCCACCCTATGTAGAAATGGTCAAACGGGCGGAAAAGGTCGTCTGGATTACCCAGAATTTCCCCGAACTGGATGTCTGGATAGCCGAACAACTGGCGGAAAAAGGCATTTTTTATCAGACCCGCGACTTTGGGCCGTATCACGTATTTTATGATTTTTCGGAACAGGTAACTCCGGCTGATTTTGGACTGGACAGCCCGCAGCCGTTTGATGAACTGGTATCAAATTAGATTTTTAGGAGAAAAACAATGCGTTTGAATCAGGATTTACTGCCTCTGAAGGATTATCACAAAGCCAAAAAGCTAATGTGGGACCCGGCCGAACTGGATTTAACTCAGGATAAGGCTGACTGGCAGGCCATGACCGAACGCGAAAAAGATTTAGTGATTCGCGCTCTGGGATTATTTTTGGGTGGAGAAGCCTTTGTCACCCACGACCTTGCCCCTCTGCTGGTCGCGCTGCGGCATAATGGCGGCAGCCTGGAAGAAGAAATGTTCATCACCACGCAGCTTTTTGAGGAAAGCAAGCATGTGGAATTTTTTGACCGGATTCTCCATGAAGTGCTGGAGCTTGAGCCAGATATAGAAAAACTGGCGGGTCCCAATTACCGGATGCTGTTTGAAACCGAACTTGCTGCCGCGCTTGGGCGGCTGCTGACCGACCCCTCCAAAGCAGCACAGGTAGAAGCCGTTTGCACCTATCATATGGTGATTGAGGGGGTGCTGGCTGAAACCGGATATTACGGGATTTTTACCGCCCTCAAAAAACGGAATCTCATGCCGGGGCTGATACGCGGTCTGGAACTGGTGCAGCGAGATGAAGCACGTCATATCGCGTTTGGGATTCATCTGCTGTCACGGCTTCTCAAAGAAGAACCCCGTTTCTGGCAAGTCATGGAAACCCGCATCAATACGCTGCTGGTGCTGGCACAGGGCATTTTTATCGAACTGCTGGAAGCCTTCCTGCCCGACATTCCATTTGACTTAAAAATTGAAGATTTTGTTGAATATGCAGGCAAGCAGTACATGGCACGTATGGCGGTGCTGGAACGGGCAAAAAACGGATAATTTATGCGAGGAGTGGTTCTGGTTTTTCTGCTAGTGGGCATCCTGAGCAGTTTTGTCCCTGTGCGGGCGCAAATTGGCGACCCCAACCTGCCTGTCAATACTCCGGTCACTGCCCGCCCGCGCCTGCTCCTGAACCGTACCTATCTTGACCAGATTTTGAAGCCACGTATGGAGGAAAGCCAGGCATGGCAGGCACTGAAGTCCTATGTGGACAGCCGTCAGCCGGAAAATGAATTTGAAGCCTATCCTGCCCAGACGATGCGCTCCCTGGCAATTGCCTATCAGGTAACGGGCGAAATCCGGTACGCGGACCGCGCCAAAATACCTCTTTTTTTAATGGTGGCGGGACTTGAATCGCATCCTGCCATGCATTCGGATGTTCCATGGGACGAAAATTTTGTCGAATGGGTCACGGGCGTGGCGATTGGATACGACTGGCTGTATGACACCCTCCGACCAGATGATAAAAACGCGCTGCTTGATGTGCTGCTGCGGGCGGTGGACATCTTAAATGACCCCGCCCGTGATGAGGGACAGGTGTATCTTCAGACCGAGGAAGGAACATATCGTTTTTCCGCCTATGACCATTACGGCGCAAGAGTCGTATGGGCACTGACTGCTGCCGGAATCGCTTTGTTAGGTGATACCGAACGGGCGGTAGAACTGGTGGACTATGCCCGTACCCTGTTTTCCGGCTGGATTGTCCCGGCACTGGAAGATTTACACGGCGGAGCATGGGCAGAAGGGCCGTCGTATGGATTTTTAGCGAACTGGGGGAACGTTCAGACGGCGGCGGCATTCTGGATGGCTTTTGGGGAAAATTATTTTGACAATACACGCTGGTGGTATGACCGGATGCCCTACAATATGTTCCTGTCCTATCCTCAAATGGCAGGCAGCGGCTTCTGGGAATATCCGGTCGCTTTTGGAGACACGCTTCGGTCTAGTGAGGATGCCTATTACGGACGCGCTCAGGATATGCTGCTGAGTACGGTGTATAGCGGCACAGAACAGGCCAGTTGGATGAACTGGTTTCTGGCGCAGCCAGGGCAGGAAGGTGAGTCCTCGCCCCGACTGACCGGACGGATGGCAGTTGAGGAATTTTTGTGGCGGGATGAGGAAGCGGCAGGTTTTCCCCCCCCCTGGAATTCATGGTTTACCCTCCGGTCGGGCCATTTTTTTATGCGTTCCGGCTGGATAACCGAAGCGGGAACGCTGGATAACAATGCGGTAGTGATCACCTTTAATGCCGGAGATCACTTTGCGACTCATCAATTTTTTGACCAGGGTAATCTGACTCTCTGGCGGGCAGGGGAAGAATTACTGGTACGGGGCGGCGTTTACACAGGCGAATTTACCGACGCGAATGCCAACTATTACGGGCGCACCCTTGCCGCGAATACCCTGCTCATTTGTGACTTAGCGGAAACTTTTGAGGCAATTCGTCCAAATGAGGAGCGCGAAGTCTGGCTGAATGACTGCGGTCAGCGCACCCTTTTTCCCAATCCAGCCAGCGCGATTAATCCCTACTTCCGCCAGGATAATGCTACCGCTTATGAAACTGGAGAAATTTTGCGGGTCGCGCAGGAAGGCGGTATGACCTACCTTCGGGCTAACCTGACCACCGCTTACAACAGCCCTGATTTTATTTCTGCCGATAATCAGCCCAAAGTACGCGAAGTCTTACGCGAAGTAGTCTATCTGCGTCCCGGCACGCTGGTCATTCATGACCGGGTGATTCCGATGGAAGGGCCTTTTATTCCCTCCGTCATTTTCCATACGCATACCGAACCTGTTGAGGCAGGAAACTGGCTTCAGGTAACACAGGGAAATTCTACCCTGTCTCTGGCCGGAATCGCCCCACAAAATGCCTATGAAGTAAGTTCAGGATACTCGGCAGCCGGTCAGGAAATTTCATTTGATTCGGATGAAATTTATGGACAGTACACTATTCAGTTCGGCCCGATTGAAGCCCGCCGTTCCCACTTTTTTATCACGCTGGTGATTGCTGACGAAAGCGGCGCGGAGTCTCCTCCCGACTGGCAGTTTGTTCAGGGGGAAGGTGTGCGCGGGGTAGCATGGGGCGACTGGCAGGTGATGTTTGACGATGACCCCGACAATATCTCGCAGGCCTCATTTCAGGCAGATGCCCCAAATGTGCTTGTGACGGGCTTACAGCCGCTTGGTGCTTATCGGGTTGTGTTTCCAGACGGAACACGCGATGAAATAGTGGCAGATGACGCGGGAACGCTCTATATTTTCCTTAATTTTTTCGGCGAATTTCGCCTTCAACAGCAGTAGGAGTTTCTTTTTCATGGCTAAGTGGATACTCATCGTGGTCCTGTTGAGCATGGTCACTCCTTTACAGGCGAGCAGTCCGGCACAGCAGGCGGTTTCCTCACCTGCCGATCTGCTCCCTAAGGATACTTTTCTGTACTTTGAGCTTCCGGGCGATTTTTTCCAGGTTGGGTCATGGGTCGGAGAACGTGTCGGGGTCGGTTTTTTCTTCTCTCCCGATGCTGAAAATCCGGGGGTGCTGGACTTTATCCCCCAAATGGCGCTGGTGTTTCAGGTGCAAGATGAAGCTGCCGCCGACGAGTTTGTGGAAAATATTATTACCCAGGGAGAATGGCTGGGATTGTCTACGCCGGATTCCAACCTCTTGACAGAACTGGATTTGAACTATGGCAGGGCAATTTATCGGCAGTCCGGCTATCTTACGCTGCTTACCACTCGCGGCCTGCGGGCTTTTAATAAACTGCACCCCTTAAGTAGTCATGCCCAATTCAGACGTTTTCAGGAAACGCTTTCCGGCGACCCCACTTTCCGGGGATATTTTTCTGTGGGTGGGTATGGAATTTACACGGATGAGCCAATGAGTCTGGAAATCGTCCTGTTTGGTGAGGCGACAGACATCCCGGCTGCGTTAAGTCAGTCTGCATTAGCGGCTGTTCCCCCCGATGCGATTGCGGTGATGTCAGGCACAGACCTGTCCCTCACCTTACGGCCTTTGACGATGTTTTCCGATGCGGTATTGGAATTTTTAGGCGGCCTTGACCCTGACCTACCGGATACGCTTTTCCGTACCCTGGTAGGCGTTGATTATGAACGTGAGTTCCTGCCACTGTTTGACGGGGAATATGCAGGTTTTTTGACCGCCACTCTTGAGCCAGATTTTGCCCTGGAGGGTGGTTTTGTGCTTGCGCCGGAGGACAGCGCCAACGCCATTTTTACATCGGGGACAATCATTAATCGGCTTGAGCAGTCCGGTCTGCCCATCACCCGTCTTTCTCCAACATCTTTTTCGCTGGAAGTTGAGCCGGATTCAGCACTTTATTTTGGTTTTGTGGGCGGACGGTTGTATCTGGGAACGGAAAACGGGGCAGCCGCGATTCAAACGGCAACGGCAGGGGAAAATTTCACCGACAACCGGCTGTGGCAGCGCACTTTTGAATATGCCCCGTCGGGAACACAGCAGGTTCTTTATCTCAATTTACAGGAAGTAGAATGGATAAATGCCCTACAGCAGTATGACAGCGCCGCGCTGTTCTACCGTGTGGATCATAACGGCACACACCTGATTAAATTCATTCGCATGGGCAGCCGGGGTTAGTCCGGTGTTTCATTATCAATGCCTATCGGCAGAGTAGACGTGGGCGGGGCATCACTATCCGGTGTGGCGGCCTTTTCGGAGGACTCAAACACACCGGACAGCAGCAGCACCAGAATCATCACGACTACCGCCGCCACCGCCAGCAGCCCAATAAGCCGTGCTTTGCGGCGGCTTTTTTCTTCCTGTTTGTCTTTTAAACTGGTATTCGCCGCCAGCCAGTCCGCTTCCAGTTGGGTAGCAAACTGGTAATCTCCGGCGGCAGTGGTGTTAACCAGCAAATCGTATTCCAGACTGCGGAGCGTGGCGGCAAGCTGGGTGCCATTTATCTGTGGGGAATGGGCTTTAAGACGGTCAAAAGAAACCGCTTCCTGCGGGTTTTCCTGATAAAATTCCAGCAGCGCCGTCAGAATCATTTGCTGGGTAGGGGTGCAGCGCTGCCAGTAATCGCGCAGAATTTCACCTGTTTCCTCTAAAGCCGCCGTATACACCAGGTCCACCACATTCACCCCCATCTGCGAGATTTGGGGATTGTTTTTGTAATGGCGGTAGAGCAGGCGGCACACAGAATGAAGCAAAAACGGATACCCACCGCACAATTTCAAAATACGTTCGATGGCTTCTTCGGTAAACGTATATTTGAGACTCACAGGTTCAACAATCACCTGCCGCGCCGCCTGCTCATCCAGATGGTGCAGACGAAAGTGGTTCAGCATATTGGCCGTAGCCGCATAACGCATCGCCTGGTCTTCGTAGTCGATATGAAGCCCTGCCACAATACTTAAGCGGTCATGCTGTTTGAGCAACTCCCCCAGATAATCAATAAAATTGGCTGGCAGCAGTTGGCTGTGGACTGCATCAAAAATCCGATGAAAATCATCCAGCAGCAGCAGCAAAAAACGGCTGCGCGAAATCGCTGCCAGCACCACATCCATAAAATCCAGCGCGAACCACTTGAGCAGGTCCTGAGAAGGTGTATCGGCGGGGGGCAGCTCAGGGACGCGGTATGTGCTTGCCCCGATTAACTCCATACGCTGCACGATTCGGCTGGCAAGACCGGTCAAATACACATAGAGGTTATCCAGCGTATCGGCCTCCATATAAACAGGCTGATAACGCTCATCTACAATATAAGGGATATGCTGCAATACCGACGTTTTGCCTATTCCGGCACGACCAAGAATAACCAGAACTTCAGTATTATTTGCACCGACAAGATGCTGCCGCAAAAATGCGATAACGTCTTCGCGCCCGAAAAACAGCGTTGGGTCGTCGGGCGGGCTGAGGGGATGGTAGGGTATGGTGTCAGGCATGAAGCCAAGTTTACGCTGTAATGCCCTCTCCCCGCAAATTTATCCGGCGTTAAAAGCAGCTACGGCCAGATCAACATTTTCGTAAATTTCAAAAAAGTTATCAAAACCGATAATTTCAAACACTCGTTTGACCTTCTGGCTTAAGGCTGCAAGTTTTAAGTCGCCGCCGTTGTCCCGATTCTGAGTTACGATGTCAGCCAGGGTTCGCAGTGCCGAACTGTTGATGTATTTGACTTCAGACATATCCAGAACCATGTTGTTGTGGCCTTCGCTGGCGGAGGATTGCAGCGCCAGATCAAGGTCAACCGCGCCCTGTGTATCAATCCGCCCCTCCAGCGTAAAAACAACGACGCCGCTTTGTTCTTTTTCATTGATATTCATGGGGTTCTCCCGTTGTCTTTTATCTTGATTCTATCTCAATTTCTGGCTAGCCAAAGTAACTCTCTCACTCTCTTGGCCTGTCATTTAGCAGGTTTACCTTTGCCAGCCCATCATATATCATTTTTACGCTCTCATACGCGATAGGTTGCACGATGGACAGACCATTTATCAATTATTTGGATGAAGATGAAACGCTTGCCAAGCGCATTTATGCGGATTTATTAAAAGCGGGTGTGCGCCCCTGGGTGACCGTTTATGATGCTGCGCCGGGGGATGACCAGGAAAAAGTCACCCGTGCGGCGCTGGAAAACAGCCAGCATATCGTAGTCATTGTGACCAAAAAATCACAGCGTGACTCTACTTTCGTAGAACGTATCCAGCAGGCCGCCGGAAAAAAAGTGTTGGCGGTGCTGGCCGATATGGGCGTTCAAGCGCCGGAAGATGCCGTGGAAATTAAACTCAAACGGCGTTATGGGGAAGCTGTGCAGGAATTAGCGGCGATGCTGCCTGCCGAAGCTGAACCGTTAGATGCAGTACCGCCTTTCCAGCGTGGAAATGAAGCCTACCATCTGGAAGATTATGACGGGGCAGTGGAACAGTACAGCGCTGCTATTCAGACCGATAGTACCCATGCAGAAGCCTATAATGGGCGGGCGGCAGCTTATAATGCAGTTCGGCAGCATCAAAAAGCGCTGGATGACCTCAACAAAGCGATTGAGCTTAATCCTGATGTCCCCAAATACTACCGCAATCGCAGTCTGGCACTCTCTGGCCTCAAACGGAACGAAGAAGCGCTGGTCGATGACCAGAAAGGGCTGGAAATGGAGCCGGACTCGCCGCGTGTCTGGAGTAGTTATGGCATGACTCTGCTGGCACTGGAACGGTTTGAGGAAGCAAAACAGGCGGTTGAAAAATCGCTGGCACTGCGCCCCAATGAAGCCCATTATTACTATCAATTGGGTGTGATTGCCAGCCGTGCCGGACATTTAGAAGAAGCGCTGGAAGCCTATAACAAAGCCCTTTCTCTTGCCCCCGGTGATGCCGATATTGATTCCGGACGGCGGCTGGTGTTGGGGCGTTTAGGGCGCTACGATGAAGTGCTGGCGGAAATTAACCATGAGATTAAAAAGAATCCCCGTAAGGGTGGGGCTTACATTACTCGTTCTCTGATTAATTTTTATATGGAACGATATGAAGATGCGGTGAAAGACGCGACCATGGCATTGGAAAGAGGGCAGGCCAGCCAGCCAGCCGCCTACTATAACCGGGCGATTGCTCACTGGCAGGCGGGTCAGGCAGACCAGGCCAAATCCGATTTGTTAAACGCTATCCGTCTGATGCCCGACCTGGGCAGCCCTGCCGGAATCCAGAACAGCGCGGAAAGTGAACTTACCCGCGAACCGGGGTTGGCGATTCTTGATGCCTTAAAAATAGAGGGCAAACTACCTTCATAAATGAGGGAAAGCGCCGCTTCTGTGCGGCGCTGTTTTTTAATTACGAGTGGGGCGGAACACCTGCAAAATGATGATTAAACCAGAAATAATCACCAGCAGCCCAGTAAAATAAATCAACTGGTTGATGGCTTCCGTGTTGTTGGTGATTTCAGCAATCGCGCGGGTGCAGCCGAAGGAAATGCCCAGAACGGCCATGGTCCACGTTCCCAGGCTGACGTTATACCCAAAAAACAGCCGTTGAATGAAGCCGCTTGCCATCAAAATCATGCCACTGAGCAGCGGCGCACCCATGAGTAGAATATTTTCGGCAGCTTTGCTGTCCAGCGCCAGCAGGATGATAGAAAAGCCCATGATAATTACCACGCTGCCCCAGGCAAGATATTCAATTCGGCGTTCGTGCAGGGCATCCTGAAAAAATCCTCCCCGGTTGCTCAGTGGAGGGGTCTGCGCTGGTGGAATCCCACCCGGATAGTATTGCCCGCCTAAGTGCGGCGGCTGGGTTGGCCCCAACGGGCTTGTGCCACGAAGCGGCCCGGTAGCAGGGGGCGGCTGCTGCGGATACTGGGGGTACTGGGGCGGCTGTTGCTGCGGCGGCCAATTAGGAGGCTGCTGCCCATACGGATTATTTTGCGGGGGCTGCTGTGGAGGCCAGCTACCTGGTGGCTGCTGCTGATTGCTCCAGTTGGGCGGTTGAGGCTGCCCATACGGATTATTTTGCGGGGGTTCTGACCCGCGTCGGTTCGCAGGGTTACGTAGATCAGGTGGCTCACGAGGTGGCAGGCTCATGGTTGTCTCCGAAAATAGTCTGTGGTTTCATTGTAGCACAGACGGTCAACTACACTGTATAAAATTGGCGGGGGCAGTGGAATAGGAAATTAGTGCTATAATGCCAGGATATGATAGGCCCATACACCCAGGCAGGAATTGAATATGCCCGCCAGGGACGCCGCTACGAGGCGCTGCCCTATTTACGGTATGCGCTTGCTCATGAAACGGCTCACGCTGAACTCTGGCTGTGGCTGGCCCATGTGACGCCGGATATTCAGGAATATCGGCATTGTGTAGCGCAAGCCCTTTTGTTACAGCCAGACCATCCGACAGCGTTGCGAATGCAGACCGACCTGAATTATCAAAAAACAGGCATGTCGCCGCCCGTGATGGCAGCACCTGTGCTTCAGCAGATGGAAAAACGCAGCAAACAGCAAAAACGCTGGCGACGCTGGCTCATTTTTTTGATTGTGATTCTGCTGGCGGTATCGTGCGGTCTGCTGGCGCGGCAGGAATTGAACCAGGTCAGCAGTGACAACTTACTCAAGTGGCTGGCGCTGGTAGAAGAAAACAAGCAGCTTCGTTTTGCCGTGGGATCAGAAGAAGAAGCCATTGGCTTTGAAGTGACTGTTCCGGAATCATGGTTTTTGGCGGATAAAGGTAGTCCTTCGTGGCGGGAAAAACGGGAAACCCTGGAACAGGAATTTCCTGATTTTGTGACCGGATGGCGCGATCTGGAAACGGATTTAGGGGAAGTCACCTTTAACAGCGACAATACCCTTTCTGAAACAGTCTCCATTGTGGAAACGGACAGCCTTCAGATTGAATCCGTGCTGCCCGATGTCCCACGGCTGGAACTGGTAGAATTGCGTCCATTGGAACAGGCGGAAGATACCTGCGAAAGCCTGCGCCAGATAGCTGCCGAAGAACTGCCGCAGCTTAGTCAGCAATCTGGTTTTGTGGAGGCAGAGGTCAAACAGCGTGATGCTGACGGCTGCATTTATTTAGTCCACACCCGCGACAGCAAAACCCATCAGATGGATATTGTCGTTCCCGTGACAGAAACCCGCGCGGCGGTCTGGCAGGTTCAAATTCCAGCAGCAGTGTATGATGCCTACGAAAACATCGTCACGCTCATTGTAGATACATTAAAGGCGCGTTAGAAAATGCCCGAACTCCCTGAAGTAGAAACCGTTGCCCGTGAAATCCGTCCTCAACTTGTAGGACGTGTGATTCAAAATGTGCATCTGGATTGGCCGCGAGCGCTCGAACCTATGCTGCCCGAAGATTTTCAAAATCGAATCGCGGGGCAGAAGGTAGAATCCGTTGGGCGGCGTGCCAAGTACGTAGTGATAAAACTGGACGCAGACTGGTTGCTGATTCATCTGAAAATGACCGGACGACTGTACATTGCGCCGGATGAAACTCAAAATGAATCCGACAAGTGGGTGCATTTTAATTTCCAACTCGACAACGCCCACCAGTTGCGTTTTTCCGATTCCCGTAAATTTGGGCGGGTCATTTTGACCAATGATTTAAATGCGGTGGTTGGGCATCTGGGGCCAGAGCCGCTTGAACAGACCTTCACGGTAGATATCCTGAAGGAACGATTGCAACGGCGTAAAACCAATCTCAAACCCCTGCTGCTGAATCAGGAATTTATCGCCGGCGTTGGCAACATTTACGCCGATGAAGCCCTGCACCGCGCCCAACTCCATCCCCTCCGCCGCAGCGACAGCCTGAAGGATGAGGAAATTTCCCGTTTGCATGAAGCGATTCGTTGGGTGTTAAATAAAGGAATCGAGCGTTGCGGCGCTAGCATCGGCTGGTATGTGCAGCCCAACGGCGAAAAAGGCACAATGCAGGAGGTGCTGCTGGCTTACGGTCAGACAGGCCGCCCCTGCATGACCTGTGGACAGGGTACAATTGAAAGAATAGTCGTGGGGCAGCGCAGCACCCATTTCTGCCCCCAATGCCAGAGGTAAGGATATGGAAGGCGGAAACGGGTTCGGGGATTTTTTTAATCAGGTACAGGGGCTGATTTTTATCACCATTGGCGCGGGGGTCGTGTGGGTATTTCTCACCTATCTCATTTTACAGCGTGCGGGCGAACGCCGCCGCCGTCAGCGTGAAGGCTTAGACCCCCTGCCTTCTTTTTTTACTCAAGCCTATCGGTATTTGACTCAGGACAAACCCCCGGATTCCGCTAATACTGCGCCAGCGCCTTCAATGGTTATGCCGGACCTGGATGCCCTGACTTCCGACCTTCCTTCCCCCAATCTGGATATGCTGCTGGATGATTTTGAAATCCCAGCCGTAGAGGAATCCCCACCTGCTCCGGTACAGGCTGCCGAAATGTCTTATGAAGCGGTTATGCCCGTCAAAGAGCCAGTGCTATCGGATGAACTGACGTATGTCCCTGGGAGCAACGAACTGCCGGGCGACGCTATAGAAATGATGCGGGTCTGGCGGGATGTGAGTGATGGCCGCCTGATTATTGGCATGAAAGACCAGCTTTTTGCCAGTTTAAATGAAATCCAGGATACGGCGCTGCGGAATCGATTCAAAAAATTGGTGCAGGACTTAAACCAGATTGCCAGCCTTCCGGTGTATGCCCCACCGCCCGTCCCTAAACCTGCTGCCCCTGAACCTGTGCGTCCGGCTGTCCCTTCCCCTGAAACAGGAGGTATTGCCGATGAAATTGAAACCTATTTACAAGCGAAACTTTTGTCGAACCCTGCCCTGTTTGGTCGCAGTATTCATGTCCATTCCGGTTTAGGCGGTGGTGTCAGTATTGAAGTGGACGGGCGGCATTATGAGGCAGTGAGTGATGTTACTGACTCCGAAGTGCGCCAGTTTTTGCAGGAAACCATTCAGGAATGGGAATCCAAGCGTTAGGCTTTTTGCCGGATGGCGTCCCGGAAATGCTGAATCACCCGGTCAATCCCGTCTAAATCGGGCGCAATTTGTTTAATATAGATAAGGCGGGATAGGACACTTTCCAGGGAACTAATATCTGGTGACAGTTCAGTACCTTCATTAAAGTACCGCATCGCCTCATCAACATTGCCACCTAAAAGCTGAGATAGCGCGACATCATGCCACGCCCAGTAATCTTCCGGTGTATCTTCCAGGCGGCGGCGGGCTTTGGCTTCAGCCGACTGGCGATATTTTTCAGCATTATTCAGGTCATTGGCGTGTAGATAAAGCATTGCCAGGTTAATTTGTGGATATGAACGGCGCGGGGTCACTCCGGCAGCACGATGATACACCTGAATGGCATCCAGGGTGCGCCCCTGACGGCGGTAAAGGCTGCCAAGCACGCCAAAATACGATTCACGGTCATCGGTTAAAAGCTGCGGATCGCTGCGAGTCGCTTCTAGCAGGTAATGTTCGGCCTGGTTATATAATCGGTTACGCTCCATTGGGTCAGTGGTCTGGTCGCCTTTATAACGCAGCGCCAGCCCCAACGCGGCCTGAGCCGGGATACTGGCATCTTCGCCGCCTGCCCGTGCTTTTGTGAAGGCCAGAGTCAGACTTTCAATTGCTTCATCCAGATTATTTTTTTTGAGCAACAGCATCCCCAGCAAATAGTTATTGGATACATTATCCGGGTCGAGGTCATGGGCATCACGGCAGGCTTTAACGGCCGCTTCTATATTATTTTCGCGGGCAAGCCGCTGGGCCATTACATGCTGCGACAGGGCTTCAAAGGAACGGCGTGCCATTTTGCTGGCCGTCTGAATTTGCTCGTCAATGCGGGTCTGATTGCTGGCAATCGACTGTTCTAACTGAGTTTCCAGTTTGGCAAGCTGTTCTTCCCGCATGAGCAGTTCACGTTCCGCCCGTTCCAATCGGGTAATCAGTTCGCGGGTTTCTTCCTGAATACGGGCGGCCATTTCCTGTTTAATCGCTTCGGTGTCGTGCCGCAAATCCTGAATACTGGATACCCCCAGAATCCCCGCCCCGACCAGAATCACCCCCGCCAGAATCGACCCCCCTTCCAGAAAACTAAGAATCAGTTCAGCAGACCCCACCGCATCATTGGCACGTTCCAGCACCAGATTCGCCTGTTCTAGCAGCACCAGCGCTTCTTCAGTGGTCTGAATATCGCTGCCCTCAATGACAATTTTGGAGGAATCAGACCGCACGGTTGCAAAATACAGCGCGACCAGAGAAATACCAACCGCCAGCAAGGGAAGCAAAAAAATAAAAGCGCGTGGGGTATAGGTTCGCATGACAGGACTCCCGCAATCAGTATTCCCCCGATTCTACGCCCTTTAAAACAAAAAAGGTACGTTTTCTGCCGTACCTTTATTTTCCAGTGCTGGAGGTTATTTAATTGTCATCACGTTTTTCGTGTCGTTCACGATCCCCATAGCGTTCACCACCGCCGCGACGTTCGCCGCCATGTCGTTCACCGCGACGTTCACCGCCGCCATGCCGTTCGCCACCGCCACGACGCTCACCCCCACCACCGGAACGCTGCTTATTCGCGCCCTTGTCGCGGGATTGAGCTTCTTCCAATGTCCAGCCTTCCATCACGGCCTGGCGGCTCAGACGAATCTTCCCGTCATTTTCGACGCCTGTCACCATAACCGTGATTTCGTCGCCTAACGAAACCTCATCTTCCACTTTGTTGACCCGTTTGTTGGAAAGCTGGCTGATATGCAGCATCCCATCCTGTCCGGGCAGAATGTTCACAAATGCGCCGTAGGGTTCGATGCGCTGCACTTTGCCCGTATAAATCCGGCCAACCTGAATTTCTTCCGTCAGGCCAAGAATGATATTTCTTGCCCTGTCGATGTCTGAACCCAGACCGGTTGCCCCCATAACATAGGTGGTGCCGTCTTCGCTGATTTCGATTTTGGTTTTGGTTTCTTCCTGAATACTGCGAATGGTCTTTCCACCTGGGCCAATCACCGCGCCAATTTTGTCCAGTGGGACCTGGAGGATAATCATACGCGGTGCATAGGGGCTGAGTTCTTTGCGGGGTTCGGGAATCGTGCGGGCAATCACATCCAGAATTTGCATACGGGCATCCCGCGCCTGTGCCAGCGCCTGCCGCATAATCTCGCCAGACACGCCCTTAATTTTGATGTCCATTTGCAGGGCTGTAATCCCGTTGGATGTTCCAGCCACCTTAAAATCCATGTCACCGATATGGTCTTCCATGCCCTGAATATCGGTCAGGACGGCAATCTTATCGCCTTCTTTAATCAATCCCATGGCAATTCCCGCAACCGGACGGCGAATCGGCACACCGGCGGCCATCAAAGATAGGGTACTGGCGCAAACACTTGCCATGCTGGTGCTGCCATTAGAAGCCAGCACTTCGCTGACCACCCGAATCGTATAGGGGAAGTCTTTTTCATCGGGAATGACGGAGCGTAAAGCGGTTTCTGCCAGCGCCCCATGTCCAATTTCACGCCGTTTGGGACCGCGTAAAAAGGTGGTTTCGCCCGTGCTGAACGGAGGAAAGTTATAGTGGTGCATGTAGCGCTTAGAAGTGGACGGATACAGGTCATCAATTTCCTGTGCATCCCCGGGAGTCCCCAGCGTACAAATACTCATGACCTGAGTCTCGCCGCGCTGGAACAGCCCCGACCCATGCACACGCGGCAGCAGGTCTACGGCGGCGGAAAGCGGACGAATCTGGGTGTAGGTGCGACCATCTGGCCGGATGCCTTCTTCGATAATTTGCTGGCGAGTCTGGGATTTTACGGTGTTGGAAATGGCTTCACGCACTTCCTTCATATCCACCGCCACATCTTCGAGGCTTTCGTATTCAGCCACCACGTTATCGCGCAGCTCATCCAGCGCTTCGTTGCGGTTGTCCTTGTCAAATTTGGAGCGCATGATGGTAGCAATATCCCCGCGTACCCGTGCGGCCACCTGCGCCTGTAATTCCTCATGAACAACAGCAGGTTTATATTCCGCTTTGGGTTTGCCGATTTCCTGAGCCATCCGACGCTGAAGGGCAATAATTTCCTGTACGGATTCCGCGGCCAGCTCAAGCGCCCGAAGGATCATTTCTTCCTCAACTTCGTGAGCGCCGCACTCCACCATGATAATGGCGTCGCTGGTGGCTGCCACCCGCAAGTCAAGGCGGCTGCTGCTCATCTGGCTGATGGTGGGATTCACTACCAGTTCACCATCAATCAGGCCAATTCGCACCGCCCCCACCGGGCCATCCCATGGAACATCCGAAATCATCAGCGCGGCACTCGCCCCGTTAATGCTCAGCATATCGAGGTCATTTTCCTGGTCATGTGCCATCGGCGTGACGATGACCTGCACCTCATTCCGTAAATCTTTGGGGAAAAGAGGACGCAAGGGACGGTCAGTGACACGGGCAATTAAAATTGCTCGTTCCCCCGGACGGCCTTCGCGCCGGAAAAACGACCCCGGAATCCGCCCTACCGCATACATGCGTTCTTCAAAATCGACACTCAGGGGGAAAAAATCAATGCCCTCCCGTGCCGTGCGGTTCATGGTCGCTGTGACCAGCAGCTGGCTGTCGCCTGCTCGAATCATCAACGCGCCGCCAGCCAGGTGCGCGTACTGACCCACCTCAAAGGTGATTTCCTGTTGACCAACGCGGCCTGTATAGGTTGTTACGGTCATCTTTTTGTGTTGCCGCCTTTCATATATTGCAGTCTAAAACCTTATTATAAAACAAAACGCCTGGTTGTCGCTCCTGGAAGCTCGCGCATCCTGGATAACCCCAAGCGATTCCGGCTTGCGTATAGGGGAAAAATAAACAGCAGCAGCTACACCGACAGAGGTGTAGCCTGCTGCCTAACGACGCAAACCCAGTTTGCCAATGAGATCACGATACTGGTCAGGACTCTTGGTACTGAGATACTTCAGCAGTCTGCGCCGCTTACCAACCATTTTGAGCAGCCCACGACGGCTATGTTCATCGTGTTTGTGTTCCTTCAGATGCTCTGTAAGCTGCGTAATCCGATTCGTCAACAGCGCAATCTGAACGGGCGCCGAACCAGTATCACCCTCATGGATGCCATATTGTTCAAATATGGCGCTTTTTTCATCTTTGGATAGGGGCATAGTGTCCAAAATCCTTAAAAATCTTGTTCTGGCGAAGGGCATTATATCAGAGCCAACTTACCCTTGTATAGGGCGGCACAAATGCTCCTAAAAATTGGGATAAGCAAACGCTTATTTTTGTGGCATTCTTAAGATGTCTTGCCAAAAAGGAAGATCATCATGGAGCGAGCAGGATTCTTTTTACTGGGTTTGACGGTTGTTTTTTATTTTTTGCTCATTGCAGCAGCCCTCATGGGGATTTATCCGCCGGTTGGTGTAGCGCTCATTATCATCGGCTGCGTTGGCCTGCTGGTGGCACAGGTCGTTAGTGACCGTAGAAAAAATCACGAAAAAATCAAGCAGTAGTAACTTCCAATTCCTCCGGGCTGGACATCTGTCCAGCTTTTTTTATCGTTGAAAAATAGAACTTGTGTTCGTATAATCAGGGATAAAAAGAGGAGTGGAAGTTCTATATGTTTCCCTATGCGCTTGAAACCCTCCAAACCCTCGCCCTGTATACGCAGGGGCTGCACGCCCGCCACGAACCTACGCTAGAAAATATTTACCAGATGGTGGAGCAGGTCGGCGCTGTTCAGATTGATACCCTACAAATGGTACAGCGCAGCCAGTATTTAACCCTGTGGAGTCGTTTTGGCACATATGATACGTTGGATTTTGACCGTCTGATGTACGACCCAGCGCACCGCCGCCTGTTTGAATACTGGTGGCATGAAGCCTGTATCCTTCCCCTCTCAGAATACCGCTACCGCCTGCCCAAGATGCACTATTACCAGAACGGCGGCTCAAAATGGAACGCGGATTTTTTACAACAAGCCGAAACCCCTTCGCTGATGGAAAAAATTTTGGCACATATTCAGGAAAACGGCGGAGCGCGTTCGGCAGATTTTGAACACGATGGCAAACGCGGCGGTAGCTGGTGGGAATGGAAGCCTGCAAAACGGGCGCTGGAACATCTTTATAACCGGGGCGATTTAATGATTAGCCACCGTCAGAAGTTTCAACGGGTTTACGATTTAAAAGATCGGGTGCTGCCAGAATGGGTCGACAGGTCTGTGCCAACCGAAGAAGATATGCATCGGCATCTGCTGGAAATTTCGCTCAAGGCACAGGGCGTTTGTCAGGCCGCGCAAACTGCTGATTACACCTACATGAAACGTGCCGCCGCCCGCCCTTATATTCAGGAATTTATTAAAAAAGGAGTTTTTGTTGAAATTGAGGGGCTTCTTTCCGATGGTCGGAAACACACGCTGGTGGTTCACCAGCAGAACATGGAAACCCTTCAAAAAATTGCCGATGGCAAAATCCGTGCAGAACATACGACTTTTTTAAGTCCCTTTGACAGCTTGTGGTGGGCCAAAGGACGGGATATGCAGTTCTGGAATTTCCGTCAGATTCTGGAAGCCTATAAACCCGCCCCGATTCGAGAATGGGGTTATTTTTGCCTGGCAATTTTGCATAAAAATCGTCTGGTGGGGCGGTTTGACCCGAAACTCGAACGCAAAACCGGAACGTTAATTCTGCGGGCGCTGTACCTTGAACCTGGAGTTCAACCGGATGAGGAATTGGTGGCTGATATGGCTGCCGCCATGCGCGATTTTATGAACTTCCATCAAGCGAAGAATCTGATCATTGAAACCAGCAGCCCGCCCGAACTGGCACAAAAACTGGAGAACGCTCTATAAATATTCCCTGCACCACAATTCAAACATTAGCAGCAGCCACAGATGATGAGTCAGTTCGGCATAGGGTTTTGCCTGCCGATGAATCAGTTTTTCGACCTCATCTGTATTGAGAATGCCGCGCTGCTGCGTTTGTTTATCTAGCAAAACATCCCGCAAAAAATCGCCAAAACTACCGCTAAACCAGTGTTCTAGCGGCACGCCAAATCCCATTTTAGGGCGGTTTAAAACGGTATCCGGCACAAGCCCTCTGATGGCATCCTTAAAAATTCGTTTGCCCCTGCGCCATTCCGGTGGCAGTGTACCGACAAAATCCAGCAAATCCTGGTCGAGCAGGGGCGCACGGACTTCTAAAGAATTGAACATGCTGGCGCGGTCCACTTTCGCCAGCACGGTACTGGTCAGATACAGTTCAAAATCGGCCAGTTGCAGGCGGCTGAGCAGGGGCAGCGTAGCAAATTCATAAAATCGTTCGGCATACAGGGGACGCGGGGCATGAATTTTGTTCTGCGGCAGCAGACGGCGCAGATCGTGTTCCTCAAAAAGCGTGTTCATACGCTGGTAGCGCTGTTCTAAAGAAGTCGCTATCAGGCGCAGGGTAGGGCGTGTTAGAATCCCTGTCGGGAGTATATCGGTCAACCTGCCAACCGTCTGCTGACGCCACAAAAGCGGAAACTGTTGAAACTGCTCCGTCAGGCGGATCAATTTGTCGTAACGGGAATAGCCTGCAAAGGCTTCATCGCCACCATCCCCCGCCAACGCCACCGTCACCTTCTGCCGCGCCATTTTGCACACGTAATAAGTGGGCAGCGTAGAAACATCTCCCAGAGGTTCATCATACTGCCACGCCAGTTTAGGCAGCACCTCACGGATATTTTCCGGCTCGACCAGCAGTTCTTCATGGTCAGTCCCGCAAAATTCCGCGACTTCTCTGGCAAAAGGCCGTTCGTCATAGGCGGCGGTGCTGAAGCCGATGGAAAAAGTTTTCACCTTTCCGGTCATCATAGCGACTACCGCGCTTGAATCGACTCCGCCGCTTAATAATGCACCCAATGGCACATCGGCAATCATTCGCAGCCGTACCGATTCTTGCAGCAGGTCACGCACACGCATGACCGCCTCCTCATAAGCCAGCGTCGTAACCTGATTTTGTGCCAGCGACCAGCGCCAGTACCGTTGAATTTGAAAATTGCCCTGGGTATCACAGGTCAAAAAATGAGCCGGCGGCAGTTTTTTTATATGTTTAAAAATAGTTAGGGGGTCGGGGATAGATTGATAGGTGAAATAGTCTGCAAGTGCCTGTTCATCCAATT
>CAZKZS010000012.1:0-18868 GCA_964557285.1 uncultured Anaerolineae bacterium
GCCGAAAATCTATAAAGTCGAAGGCAATTTGATGTTCGACTATGATGATGAGCCAATGATGGTATTGCATATGGCTGATGTGCTGGAACGCCCGCGTGATGAACTGCGTCAGGATCGTCTGCCCGCGCTGGTGGTGGCAGGGGGCGAACGGCGCATGGCATTTCTGGTGGATGATTTTATTTCTGAACAGGAGATGGTGGTTAAACCACTGGGCAAACAGCTTCATCGGGTGCGGAACGTGGCGGGGGCGACTCTGTTAGGCACAGGCCAGCCGATTGTGATTCTGAACATCACCGATATGATTAAATCGGCCATGGGCGGGCGTATCAGCCGTAAACCGATGGTGATTGAGCGAAAGCCGGAAGAAGAAAAAGAAGTCCCACCGCCGCGTATTCTGGTTGTGGACGATTCGATTACGACTCGCACGCTGGAACGGAATATTCTCATGGGGGCGGGTTATCAGGTAATGACGGCCAATGACGGGGTAGAAGCGCTTGCGCTCCTGGAAACCGAACCTTTTGACCTGGTAGTGACAGATATTGAAATGCCGCGTATTAACGGCTTTGACCTGGTGGAATGGATTCGCCAGAGTCAGGTCTACGGGCAGATTCCGGTGATTCTTGTCACCTCTCTGGAAAGTAAAGAACACCGTGAGCGTGGGCTGAAAGTCGGAGCAGATGCGTATATCGTCAAAAGCGGTTTTGAGCAGGCACATTTATTAGAAGTTATCAATCAATACGTTCCATGGGAAGCCCCTAAAAAATCTAAAAAATGACCGCACCCTTACCTGACCCCGGCGAAATTGTTCGTGTGCTGGTCGTGGATGACAGCATCCTTTCCCGCCGCGTGGTGGTAGAAATGATTAGCAGCACAATGGACATGACAGTGATTGGCGAAGCCTCCAATGGGTTGGAAGCCATCCGTTTGAATCTTTCGCTGCGCCCCCATTTGATCGTGATGGATGTGACGCTGCCGGTGGTGGATGTGTTCCAGACCACAGAAATTATCATGCGCGAAAACCCGACTCGTGTGGTGCTGATGGGCAGCCAGACCTTTTTAGATGATGCTCAGCTGGTTTCCAGAGCCACCGCCGCCGGAGCGCTGGACGTGTGTTACAAACCGCCGAATGACCGGGATGAAGCCGTGACCCGTCAATTTCTGAAAACCCTGCGAGCAATGGCGCATGTGAACGTGGTGCGGCGCTGGCATACCGATTTGCGCGTGACGGATTTAATTGATAAATATCCGGGGACAGGGCGGCGGCTGGAAATTGTGCTGATTGTCTCCTCCACAGGCGGGCCGCACGCGCTGGAAACTATTATCCGGCATTTGCCCGCCGATTTTCCCCTGCCGATTGTCATCGTGCAGCACATTGATGTTGAATTTGTGGGAAATATGATTCAATGGCTGGGTAGTATCACGCTGCTGACGTTAAAAATGGCGGAAGCTGGAGAGCGCCCGCAAACGGGACACATTTATATCGCTCCATCGGGATTTCAACTGGAATTTGCGTTTGATGGGCGGTTTGTTCTCAGCAAAGATACAGAAGGCCGTTTACATGTGCCGTCCGGTGATGTACTTTTATCCTCTGCGGCAGATGTTTACGGCCCCAACGCCATCGGCGTCGTGCTGACGGGCATGGGAGAGGACGGGGCGGGCGGGCTGCTGAAACTGCGTCAGAAGGGGGGGCGCACCCTGGTTCAGGATGAGGCGTCCAGCGTGGTTTTTGGGATGCCCAAAGCAGCCATTGAACGCGGCGGGAGCGAATATGTGGTTTCGCTGGATGAAATTGCTCCTTTGCTGGTTAAGCTCACAAAGGGGAAAACAAAAGATGACGCCCTTATTGAATAGTGGAAAAACAGAAATTGCCTATCTGACCTTTCGGGTAGGGACGCAGTGGTACGCGGTGGACGTGCTGACTGTGTTTGAGGTGGTGAACATGGTGGCGATTTCCCCTGTGCCGGATATGCCCGACTCGGTACTGGGTATCGTCAACATTCGGGGCAGCATGGCGCCCGTGATTGATTTAAGAGTGCGTTTTCATATGCCCGACCATGCCTTAAAATTAACCACGCCCATTATCTTTTTGCGTTACGATGAAACCGGAATCTATGGCATTGTGGTGGATGATGTAGATGACGTGGTGAATTTGAATCCAAACGCTATTTATCAGACACCCCTAACCGAACGCGCCGAACATATTGTCGGCGTCATGGATGTCCGCGAACGTCTGATTATGGTGCTTGACCCCCTGAAGCTGATGAAAACCA
This sequence comes from uncultured Anaerolineae bacterium, assembly GCA_964557285.1. GTDB lineage: Bacteria > Chloroflexota > Anaerolineae > Aggregatilineales > J027 > SB15. Next base: position 2,271 of record CAZKZS010000012.1, read on the forward strand.
GCCTGAAAGACGAAGCGCTTTTTGCTCAAAAGGAATAAACCGTTATGCATATTCTCGTTTCTAACGATGATGGGATTCAAGCGCCGGGGCTGCTAGCACTTGCCCAGGCGATGCTTCCCTTCGGTAAGGTTACGGTCGTTGCGCCCGATGAAAACCAGAGCGCAACCGGACACAAAAAAACCCTGGAACGCCCTTTACGGATTCGTCATCTCAAAGATTATCTTACGGGGGTAGATGCGTATTCCGTCAATGGCTCACCGTCGGATTGTGTGGCGGTGGCGCTGCTGGGGTACATCAAATCTCCTGTGGATATGGTGGTTTCCGGTATTAATCGCGGGCCGAATATGGCGCAGGATGTAACTTATAGTGGTACGGTATCCGTTGCGCTGGAATCGGCGATTTTTGGCCTGCCTGCGGTGGCATTTTCGCTGGATGACCGTTCGCCGGATGCCGATTATTTGCCTGCGGCGGAAGTTGCCCATCGGGTGGTGGCTGAATTTGTTAAAAATCCCTTCCCACGTATGACCATTTTGAACGTGAATATTCCACGCGGGCAGGCCAAAGGCTGGAAGGCAACCCGTCAGGGTGTGCGTGAATACCGGGACCGGCTGGATGAACGTCTTGACCCGCGCGGCCAGCCGTATTACTGGATTGGAGGTGAAGAACCCGTTGGCGATGTCAACGAAGTAGATACGGACCTGTGGGCAGTTCACAACGGGTACGTCAGCCTGACCCCAATTCATCTTGACCTTACCGCCCATACGATTGTTCCCCATATTGCGACGTGGAATTTAGAACTGTAGACCCCCCGCGTATTCTGGTTACGGGCGCGACGGGATTCCTGGGGTTTCGAGTCGTGGCGGCGCTGCTGGAAGGGGGCGCCAGCGTGACGGTGATTGTGCGTCCCGATCAGGAAGAAAAAGTAGCTGCCATTGCGAATCGGGTGCGCGTGGTGGAAGGCGACATCTGGAATCGCGCCAGCCTCAAGGGACTGGCACGCGGTCATCATGCGGTAGTGCATCTGGTGGGGAGTGTGCGTTCCGACCCCTCGCGCGGGCTGACGTACCAGCAAATTAATCTGGTGTCGGCGCGGCATGTCATCGGCATGGCCGTCAGTGACGGGGTGACTCATTTTGTGCTGTTAAGCGCTACCGGACTGCAACTTCCTACGGAATATATCCGCAGCAAACGCGACGCCGAAGAATATCTCAAAAACAGTGGGCTGGATTGGGTCATTGTGAGGATGCCCCTGTTGTTTGAGTCCTCTTTCTGGAACAGGCCGCTTTTAACCACCCTTTCCACGATGGGCGCTTTGCCGCCGTTAAGCTGGTTTTTAGGCCGGATGATGCCGCTTCCGGTCCATATCGCGGCGCGGGGAATTGCCGCCGCCGCCCTGGATGTGCCAAAGTATGAAAGACGCATCCTTTACGCCAGTGAACTGCGGCGGCTGGCACGCGGACAGGCACGCGGCCCCCTACTGGTGCGTCCGGCGGCGCTTGTACGCCAGCCGGAAATGGATAAGCTGGATGAAACGCCCTTTGGATGGACACCCCCACCGCGCCCACGCAAATGAGGGAACTATCGGGCGTTTGAGAACGTTCATCAGAAAATCAATGTGAGGGAGTAGAGAATGAAACGAATCCTTGTGTTTTTAGTGCTGCTGATAGCCGGAATTTCCTACGCGACTGAACCCGGCATTGGAACGAACAATGTAGAAACCATCGCCAACAGTCCGATTCCCGCCCGCGACCCGATTGATTTATCCGTTCGCCTTGCCGGAGTTGACCCCAGTACCATTGATATTGAAACCCGCCCCACCTATGAAGTCGGTGATGTTGAATCGTTTTATATTGGTGGTTCTCTAGGCACAGAAGTGCGTCAGTCCAATTTTGTGCTGGCGGCGGCAGGGGAGGATGTTTATCTATGGGTTGAAGAAGGCATGGAATATGACCAGGAGGACGCCGAAACCATCGCTGAGGTGATTCAGGAACAAATTATTCCGACCACACGCCGCCTGTTTGGGGAAGAAAAAGATATTGATGGCGACCCCCACATTTATGTGTTCAACGTTTTTAACGCCGGACCGGGCATTGCAGGGCTATATAACGATACAGACAGCTATCCCGACGAAATCTTTGAAAGTTCTAATGAAGTTAACAGCCTGATTATGGCTGTGTCGATGTCGGATTTTTACAGCTACCTTTCGACATGGGCGCACGAATTTCAACATCTGGTACAGGCCGGACGGGATGACAGCGAAGCCACCTGGTACATTGAAGGTGTGGCGGAAGTCGGCAGCTTTTTAGCCGTCCCTGAATATTTCAGCACAGGTTTTCAGACTATCTATCTGCAAAGCAGTACAGGCAACCAGTTGAATTACTGGCCGGGGCCAGAAGCGTCTACCCTGCCCTATTACGGCGGCTCATCCCTGTTTTTGACATATGTGGTGCAGCAGTACGGTGAAGAATGGCTGTATTACGTTGCCAATGAACCCGCCGATGACATCATCGGGTACGAACTGGCGCTGGAAGCCTACGGCGCGGTTGACTCCCTAACGGGAGAACCCGTCACCTTTAACGATATTTTTGCCGACTGGGTGATTGCCAATTACCTGAACGACCCCTCCGTAGGGGATGGCCGCTACGCCCATACCCTGTTGGAATTTTCTCCCAATCAGGTGCAGCCTTCCCTTGAAATTGAATCGCTGCCCGTCGACTTAACGGCCTCCTCTGTGAATCAGTATGGCACACAGTATTATCTGGTCAATACTGAAGGGGTAGAAACCCTCACGCTGGATTTTACAGGTCAGGCGGCGGTGCGAATCCTGCCGACGAATCCCCATTCTGGCAGCTATTTTTACTGGTCGCAGCGTGGCAATCAGGGGGATGCCCGTCTGACAGGTCGCTTTGATTTAACAGAGGTCAGCAGCGCAACCTTCAACTTTTCCACCTGGTATCACATCGAAGATTTGTGGGATTTTGGCTATATCAGCGTGTCAACGGATGGTGGAGTTACCTGGCAGGTGGTCACGACACCGCAAATGACCGAAGAAGACCCGTATGACCGTGCTTTTGCTACGGGGTATTCTGTGACCAGCGGTGGAGGCAGCACCGGCCCCGCGCCGTATATCGGCGTCACCACCGATGACTTTTTGACTATCACGGCTGTAAGTCCTGATACGCCGGCGGAACAGGCAGGACTTCAGGTGAATGACCGTCTGGTGGCTATTGAAGGTCAGCGTTTTTCTTACACTGATTTTTTCAGCCTGCTTGACCAGTACCAGCCCGGAGATAAAGTGATGCTGACCGTGCTGCGGGAAGGGGAAGAAGTGGATGTGCCGTTAACGTTGGGAACACACCCTGAACGCACCCGCACCGCACCGATTGAGTGGATCGAGCAGTCGATTGATTTAACGCCATTTGTCGGTCATGAAGTGCTGATTCGATTTGATTATGTGACCGACCAGGCGACCGATTTTGAAGGCTGGCTGCTGGACGATGTATCCATTCCTGAAATCGGCTTTTTTGACGATTTTGAACAGGAAAACGAGGCTTGGACGAGCGAGGGTTGGGTGCGGATTACCAATGTCGTGCCGCAGGAATATCTGCTGCAAGCCATCGTCTACGGGGAGGAAACCACCGTCACCCGTTTGATTGAACCGGGCGCTCCCCTGCCAGAAAATATCACGCTGGCGGTTGGCGGCAGTGAACAGGTAGTGCTGGCGGTTTCGGGTATCGCCCCCGTGACCCGTCAGCCCGCCGTATTTGATTTGAGAATCGCCGCGCAGTAAGTTTGTAGGGACACGGCACTGCCGTGTCCCTACTTTATGGGTGTTGATATTCGTGGGGAGATTTTTCTTCTTCCAGAATACGGAGAAACAGTTCATGAAAGCGGGGGTCGTCGGTGAGTTCAGGGTGAAAGGCCGTTGCCAGCCATTTGCCCTGCCGCACCGCCACAATACGACCATCCTCCAGGCGGGCAAGAATCTGAACGCCCGCCTTTTCATCGGCCTGCCGCACAACGGGCGCACGAATAAAAACCGCATGAAACGGTTCCTCCATACCCGCTACAGGCAGCAGCGTTTCAAAGCTGTCAATCTGACGCCCAAAAGCATTCCGGTCAACTTCAATATCCATGACATTCAGAATAGGCTGATTCTGGCCGATGTTTTTTGCCAGAAAAATCAAACCCGCGCACGTTCCCCAGACCGGTTTTTGACAGGCAAACTGACGTAGCGGCTCTATCAGATGAAACTCGTTTGCCAGTTTGCCGATGGTGGTGCTTTCCCCACCGGGAATAATTAACCCATCCAAACCTTCAAGGTGTTCCGGCAGCCGCACCTGTACCACCTCCACCCCAAGCTGCTCCAGTTTTTTCTGGTGTTCAATAAAAGCGCCTTGCAGCGCGAGTACGCCAACTTTCATTTTGGAATTGCCTTATGTGATTCTGTAGGGACACGGAAGTGCCGTGTCCCTACTTTCCCAATCCCTGTAATTGATCAGAACTACCAGCCGCGTCCGGCGATACGTTCTGTATCCGCCATCACGCTGACATTGATACCAACCATTGGTTCGCCCAGTTCGCGGCTGACCTCAGCGATAATCTGCGGATCGTTGTAGTGGGTGGTGGCTTCAACAATCGCTTTGGCACGTTTTTCGGGATTGCCACTCTTAAAAATGCCGCTTCCGACAAACACCCCATCGACCCCAATCTGCATGAGCAGGGCAGCATCGGCGGGCGTGGCGATTCCTCCAGCAGCAAAGTTCACGACTGGAAGCTGACCCGTGCGGGCAACTTCGACCACCAGATGATACGGAGCGCCAATATTTTTGGCATAGGTCATCATTTCTTCTTCAGGCATGGACTGAAGGCGGCGAATTTCCCCCAGTACCGCACGCGCATGACGCACCGCTTCCACCACATCCCCCGTTCCGGCTTCGCCTTTGGTGCGAATCATGGCCGCGCCTTCCCCGATACGGCGGAGGGCTTCGCCCAGATTACGGCAGCCGCAGACAAACGGAACTTTAAAAGGATGTTTGTTGATGTGAAATTCTTCGTCGGCGGGGGTCAGGACTTCACTTTCGTCAATGTAATCTACGCCAATGGCTTCTAATACCTGTGCCTCTACAAAATGACCAATCCGGCATTTTGCCATGACCGGAATCGTGACGGCTTTCATGATGCTGTCAATCATGGCCGGATCGCTCATGCGGGCAACCCCGCCTGTGACCCGAATATCCGCCGGAACACGTTCCAGCGCCATCACCGCAACCGCGCCCGCCGCTTCCGCAATCTGCGCCTGCTCCGGTGTGACGACATCCATAATGACGCCGCCTTTCAGCATTTGTGCCAGACCGCGCTTCACCGCTTCGGTGCCAGTTTGTGCCTGCTTATTCCCATTTGTTCCGTTTGTCATCGTGCGAAATTCTCCTCATCGTGGTAGGTACTTATAAAATTGGTCTGCGTTGAATGTTGTTAAGCTGAAAATCTTCCCATGCGGCGCTTAACCGCCGGAAGCCTTCTCGCGTTTTCTCCGGCGGGTATGCCCCAAAATTGATACGAATATGCCTTGCACCTTCGCCATTGGTATGGAACAGGGTTCCCATCGCATAAGCGACGCCGTAATCAATGGCATTCATATAGAGTTCGGCCGCCGTCGGGCCAGAAACGGGCAGTTCAAGCCACATATACAGCCCGCCCTTCGGAACTTTCCACGTCCAATCATCCGAAAGAAATTCGGTAGCGGCTTCTACCGCCGCGTCGCGCCGTTCGCGTAGGATATGCCGGATGCGGTCTAAATGTCCCGGCAGATTGCCCCGTTTCATATACAGATGGACTGCCCGTTGAATCAGCGCGGGGCTGCATATATCCGCCGCCTGTTTGACCCGCAAAATGCGGTCACGGGCATAGCCTTCCGCCACAATGTAGCCAATCCGGGTGCCGGGCAGCAGAATTTTGCTAAAACTGCTGGCATGTAAAACGAGTCCGGTTTCGTCGAGTGCTTTCAGGGGCGGGGGAGCAGGTTCGTTAAAGTGAAGTTCCTGATAGACCCCATCTTCCAGAATCATTAAATCGTACTGTTGTGCCAGCCGTATCAGCTGCCGCCGCCGATGGATGGACATGGTAGCACCCGTCGGGTTATGAAACGTCGGGTTGATATACAGCAGTTTGGGATGGTAATCAATCAATAAATCTTCCAGCGTATCCAGACAGATTCCATCGTCGTTCATGGGAATCCCTACCGGAGTCATGCGCCGGACATGAGCAATATCCAGAAAACCCAGATACGTCGGGGTGGTGGTAATCACCGCATCGCCGGGGGCAAGCATGGCCTGTAATACCACGTCCAACGCCTGCTGCGCCCCACCTGTAATCAGAATATTTTCCGCACGGGTATCAATGCCCTGTGATGAGATAAAATCTCGAACCGCCGCCCGTAAAGGCATGTATCCTTCGGGGTCTTCATAGGTGATAGCGGCAGCCCCGTCGCGGTGCAGCACCGTATCCAGCGCGGAACGAAACGCCTCAACAGGCAAAAATTCATCTGGCGGCGCCCCCGAATTAAAGGCAATCACCCCCGGTTTTTGCGCCAGCCGCAGAATTTCCCGCATATTCTGGTGCGGAACAGGCGGGTTCTGATGATGGTTTTTCGGCGTGGTTTTTCGTGTCTGTTCCCCCCCGGAAACAAAAGTTCCTCGTCCCGGATGTGCAGAAATCAGCCCTTTGGACTGAAGCTCGTTGTATGCGCTCACGACGCTGATGCGGCCAATGCCCAGGTCACGGGCAAGGTCGCGGCTGGGAGGCAGGCGTGTACCCGGTTGTAACCGCCCACTTGAAATCTGGTACTGGAAGTGCCGAATCAACTGCTGATAGATGGGTTCTTCCGAGTCCCGATCTAGCGGGATGTCTGTGGATAGGGTGTCAGATATGAGTACCATGTTGCTAGCGTAGCAAAAGGGTAGAACCATATCAAGGCCAATAGAACCAATTGGCTTAACGGAGGCTGTTGTGCAAATCCTCAAAGTGGTCAGCGATGTGCTGCCAGGTATACTGCTGGTGAATTAACTTACGACCTTCATCCTGTAAACGTTGATAGAGCTGCTGGCTTTGTAACAGACGCTGAACGCTGCGTGTTAGTTCTTCTACGGTTTCCCCTATCAGTCCGTGCTGTTCATGCCGCAAATTTAACCCTTCGCAGCTTTGCGGCGTTGCAACGACAGGAGTCCGCATAACAAGCGCCTGTAAGAGATATTTGTTGATGCCTGTCTGCCGCATCACCGGACTTACATATACGCTGGCAAGTTCAAAAAATGGACGTACATCCAGTACATGTCCGGTAATGTGAATGTGTTCGCTGGCATAAGCCCGCAGTTCTGGCGGCGGATTATCTCCCACGATATAAAGTTCCAGGGTAGGGCTGCTGCGTTTGACATGGGGATAAATGTGCTTGCACAACTGAAGGGCGGCATCACGCTGGTCTTTACAGGCAAAATCGCCGATAAACAGCAGCGCCGGTTGGGAGGGGGGATAACGGGTGGGAACAAAATAATCCACATCTACCCCCATTGGAATCACCTGTACATTCAAACTGCCGTTGGCTTTGGTCAGGTGTTTGGCGTCAGCTTCGGTATGCACGACCACGCAGCCAAAAGGCTCGTACATCCAGCTTTCGTAGGGTTTGACCACATTCAAAAGCTGTTGAAGCTGTTTTCGCTCCGCACGGGACTTTGCCCCCGCGATTCGGGCAGGCAGACGGTGAGATTGGGCAGCAAACGGTACACACAGGTTTGGAAAATCCTTTACCAGCGTGTGATATTCATACACGCTCAGCCCTCCAAATAGATAAATCATCAGGTAGGGACGGGTGTGCAGCAGCGTTTCGATGGTGTGCCACATATCGGGCGACCAGGCTTCTTTGCTGTTTTTTGGAAAACGAGCGTTCTTTTTGCGTAGGCGCTGCTGCAACTGGCTGGAAGTTGGGGCGGGTGCTGCTACCAGTTTCACCTCACGGAAAAAATGAGCGTAACGTGGCACGTCGGCAATTTGTTCCGGCTCGTCGTAAAAGCATACCAGGTCAACCACATGATGACGACGCTCATATTCGCGTGCCAGATAATAAACCAGCCCGCGCTCATCAATACGGGGAGGATAGGGAGGGGATTGGGCAATGAATAAAATATCCATAAGACTCTTTCGGCCAGCTGTTCCCAGAGTTTAACACGGGATGAAACGTTCAGAAATCGTAGGTCGGGCGTCTACCTCAAAATGGTAGGATTGTAACGTTTAGTGCGGAGCAGGATATGAGGAAACCGGATTTTCTCCCACCGATAGATACCCTCAATGATACCACGCCCCATGCAGTCGTACAGCGCGGCGGTTGGGTGCGTTATGTGATTGTTGGGGGATTAATTTTGAGCCTTGCCATCACCCTTGTAGTGACGGTACTGGTTTTTGCCACTTCCGATGACGGAGAAAAAAAGGAGTCTCCGGTTGAGGTGAAAATTGGTTCATCAACACAACCCGCCAACATGGAAGCCCTGCCAACGGAAACGGCTATTCCTGAAATGATTCCTACGCTTACCCCCTCTCCTGTTCCGGCAACGGCCACCCCCCTGCCAACGGCGGCGGTTGATGAAGTGGCGGTTGCCCTTTCGCAGCCTCCTTTAACGGTAGCAGAAGGCATTGGGCGGCAGATTGACCCTTATACGATTAGCGGCACAGCCAGCCGGAATGAGGTTATCACCTATACGGTTGTTTCCGGCGATACCATGACCAAAATCGCAGGGAAATTTGGGTTAAGCATGTGTACGCTGGTCTGGTCGAATCCGCGCCACCTCATCAGCCCGCTTTACCCGGATGTGGTGCTGACGATTTTGCCTGTGGATGGGGTATTTTACAAAGTTGAAAAACCGATGACGATTCAGGCGGTTGCCAATGAAACTCAGGTCAACCCCTATGATATTATTGACAGCCCCTATAATGAGGTGATTTCCGGCTTGCTGCCGGAAACGGTGCTGCCGATAGGGATGAAACTGATTGTGCCGGGGGGGAATGGCGGAAGCTGCAACATCTGGACTCCACCTGTGGCTGTTGCTTCCAGTGGAACAACCTCCTCACGCGGCGGACGTGCCTTGCGGAGTTGCAGCGCTCCGGTGGATAACCCCGGCTTTCCGACCAACAACCCACTTGGCGGCGCCCGTTACACGTTTTATCAGGCATTTACTTCCGGTCATAGCGGGGTCGATTTATCCGCCCGCAGTGGGACTCCAGTGTATGCTTCTGGTTCGGGAACTGTGATTTATGCGGGCTGGAATGATGGCGGCTACGGCAACGCGGTGATTATTGATCATGGCGGCAGTTATTCGCTGTATGCCCATTTAAGCTCCATTTACGTGGAATGTGGGCAGTCGCTCAGTTCTATGCAGCAGATTGGGGAGGTCGGCAGCACCGGAAACTCTACCGGCCCGCATCTGCACTTTGAAATTCGGGATGCAAGTTTTATTCCGGTGAATCCAGTTTACAACGTCAACGGTGGATTGTAAGGCGCTTGCGTGCCGATGTTAGAATAGAGGATGCTATGATAGAAAAAAATAACCAGCAAGACATCGAACGCTCGGAACGCCTGTTTGAAATACTGGCTGCCGAAGAACCGCCCCTTGACCTTCAAAATGACACTGCCCCTTCTAAAACCGCGCCCCGTCCGGCGGTTCTGGGGGAAAGGTCACAGGGGCGTGGTGGGCGTTTGCCACTTCGGATCGGGATGGGCATTATTTTACTGGTGACTCTTGGGGTCACGGTCATGATTTTTTTCTTCGGTTCCGATGACTCGCCTTCTGAAAGCAGAAAAACCACTCCGGTAAATATTGCGGAAAATCCGACTTCTATTCGGCCTACCCCTGTTCCTACAGAAATTCGCGTTACTCGGACTGCGCCCATTGTCGCCTCTCCAACGGTGGTTTCACCGGAAACTGAAATGGTGGCGGAGGAGTCTTCCATTTTGCCGACAGCGGCAGTGGATGAAGTAGCGGTAGCGCTGTCCCAGCCGCCGTTGCAGGTAGCGGAAGGCATTTCCGTTAACCGGGAAGTTGCCCCATTTACCATTACCGGTCAAACCGGGCGGCTTGAAGTGATTACTTATACGGTGCAGCCAGGGGATACCCTCTCGCGCATCGGGGAAACCTTTAATCTGGATATGTGTACGGTGGTCTGGTCGAATCCGCGTAATCGGGTCAGCCCGTTAAGGCCGGGCAATGTACTCAATATTTTGCCTGTGGATGGGGTCTTTTTTAAAGTGACTGAGCCGATCACCATCCAGCAGGTGGCCGAACAAACCAAAGTCTCCCCCTACGCGATTATCGACAGCCCTTATAATAAACTTTTTGGCCTATCGCCGGAAACAGTGCTGGTTGAAGGTATGAAAATTGTCGTGCCGGAAGGCAGTGGCGGCGACTGTAACATCTGGACAGCGCCGACGGTCAGCGGGGGCGGCAGTGGGGCATCTGATGGAAGTGTGGGCGGGGGCGGCCCCACCGGAGGGTCGCTGTGGGGCTGTACCTATAGCGGCGGCGCCGGCGGTTTTCCGGCGAATAACCCGATTGGTGGCAGCTATAAATTCTGGCAGGGATTCAGTAGCGGCCATACCGGAGTTGATTTATCGGCTGCGTCTGGAACGCCTGTCCTGGCATCGGGCGCTGGGACAGTCGCTTTTGCGGGCTGGACGGAGGGTGGTTATGGCAACGCCGTGATTATCGATCATGGCGGCAGTTATTCGTTGTATGCTCACCTGAGTTCTATTAATGTCCAGTGTGGGCAGTCGGTTGGCGCTCAGGAAGTCATCGGCGGCGTGGGCAGCACCGGCCGTTCAAGCGGCTCTCATTTGCATTTTGAAATTCGAGATGCGGGCTTTAATCCAATAGACCCCGTTTACAGTATTAGCGGAGGGCTTTAAGATAGTAACCCATACCAAGATTTGTCTAATTCGGTGAATTGGCTTTACGGTATGGTTTCGCTATAATTAAGAAAAAATTTCGACGGTTCTACGTTTTGGAGATACGGTTATTCATGGAGTTTCAGAATCCGAACACCAGTGACAACGCCTTAGAAGTTCCCACGGACGGGCAGTCCGAAGAAGTCAACGCGGAACTGCCTGTGCAGGATTCTGAGGTCCACCTACAGGAACAGACACCTTCTGTTGAGGGTGTTGGCGAGCTTGACGACTCTGACGTGCCTTCTGCAGCCGAAGATGTTGAAGACGAAGTAGAAGTTGAAGAAGGCGAAGGTGAAGAAGAACCTGAAGATGAGGCGGCACGTATTAAACGCGGCCAACTTATTGAAGGCAAAATCCTGGAAACCAGCCCCACTGAGGTCAAAGTTGACCTGGGTGATGGGATGGTTGGCCTGGTAACTTCGCGTGAACTCGACCGCCTGGATAGGGCCTCCCTAGAGGAACTTAAGCCTGGCAACGCTATTCTCGTTTATGTCCTGCGCTCATCCAGTCAGTCGGGACATCCTATTTTGTCTATCAACCGCGCCCGCGAAGAAAAAGACTGGCTCGACGCCAAACAGTACGCCGAAAACAAAGAAACGTATCTGGGGCGGGTAGCAGGCTATAACAAGGGTGGCTTGATTATTCGGTTTGGTTGCCTGCGCGGGTTTGTTCCAGCCAGCCAGATTAGCCCGGAACGCGACCAGCGTCCCAATGCGGAAAATCCTGATGAGCGTTTTGGCAACCTGCTGAATCAGGAAATTATGACGAAAGTCGTGGAGGTCAACCGTTCGCGCAATCGGCTGATTCTGTCGGAACGGGCAGCGACCCGCGAATGGCGTGAACACCGCAAGGAAAAGTTGATTCGGGAATTAAAGGTTGGCGAAGTGCGTCACGGACAGGTTATCAGCCTGACCGATTTTGGCGCTTTTGTTGATCTGGGCGGTGCAGACGGGCTGCTGCATCTCACCGAAATGTCCTGGAAGCATGTTTCACACCCGCGTGAAGTGCTGCAAGTGGGGCAGGACATTGAAGTCAAAGTGATTAGCATCGACCCGGACCGCAAACGCATTGGCCTGAGCAGCAAAGTGCTGGAAAACGACCCCTGGGATGAGGTCTTTAAAGCCTACAAAGTTGACCAGTTGGTACAGGGAAAAATTACCAAACTCACCCGTTTTGGTGCGTTTGCCAGTCTGGTAGATAATGCTGACATTGAGGGCCTGATTCATGTGAGTGAGCTTGCCGATTACCGTGTTGAACACCCGCGTGATGTGGTTGCCGTTGGGGATGTACTGACTCTGCGTGTGGTGAAAATTGACCCGGAGCGTCGGCGGCTGGGGCTTAGTTTAAAACGGGTTGACTCGCCCAAGTACATGAGTTCCGATTGGGGCAACATGTCCCTGGATGATGAGTCGTAAAAACACAGGCTTGAATCTATGAAAAACCCGTGAATAAAAGTATTAACGGGTTTAAAATGTCCTATAATCGACAGTACATGCGCTCTTTTTTACACAAAAATAACGCAAGATGTGCTACCTTTCTGGATAGGAGCTTGTGGCTGGTGAAAACCAGTTCCGGCGTTGACGGGTGACGGAGGACCTGTATATGCCTCAAAATAAGATGGAGCGCTTCACACAACGAGCGAGGCGAGTCCTGAGCCTTGCTCAAGAAGAAGCCGAACGGATGCAACATAGTTACATCGGAACCGAACACCTGCTGCTGGGGTTGATTCGGGAGGAAGGCGGGGTCGCTGGGCGTGTGCTGCGCGAACTGGGACTTGTTCCGCGCCGGGTTGAAGAAGCGGTCGAAAAGATGACCAATGCCAATCGGCGTTCCGGGCCGGCGCGAATGGACTTGTCGCCTTCGACCAAAAAAGTCCTGGAACTGGCCGTTGATGAAGCCCGCCGTATGGGGCATCACTATATTGGCACGGAACATCTGCTGCTGGGGCTGGTACGCCAGACGGACGGCGTAGCCATTGAAGTCCTCAAGCGACTGAATGTGAATCCTGAAGATGTTCGCCGCCAGACACGTCGGATGCTCCAGGAAAATCCAGGGCCAAACTCAATCCGCGCCAGCGCCGAAGATGATGACCGCCAACTGAGCAGCAGCAGTCCACGTCGTCCTCTGCCGCGTGCGGAAAAAAGCAGCACGCCTCTGGTGGATCAACTGGCAACCGATTTAACTGCGCTAGCAGAAGACAGCAAACTCGATCCGGTGATTGGCCGCGAGATGGAAATCGAGCGTGTCATTCAGATTCTGAGCCGCCGCACCAAAAATAATCCGGCGCTCATTGGCGAACCCGGGGTGGGTAAAACCGCCATCGTAGAAGGGTTAGCACAGCGTATTATTAACCGTGATGTTCCTGCACCTTTGCTCAATAAGCGCGTGCTGCAACTGGATGTTGGCAGTCTGGTCGCGGGAACGATGTATCGGGGGCAGTTTGAGGAACGCCTCAAACGGGTGATTGAAGAACTGAAGTCCTCCGACTGTATTTTATTTATCGACGAAGTACATATGCTGGTGGGTGCTGGGTCTGCTGGCAGCAGCGTTGACGCGGCCAACATCCTGAAACCTGCGCTGGCACGCGGTGAATTACAATGTATTGGCGCGACCACGCTGGATGAATACCGCAAGCATATTGAAAGTGACGCCGCGCTGGAACGTCGTTTCCAGAAAGTTATGGTTGACCAGCCGACCATCGAGCAGACGATTCAGATTTTGAAGGGGATTCGTCAGCCTTACGAGGATCATCACAATCTCGAAATTACCGACGAAGCCATTGACGCCGCCGCGAATCTATCGGCGCGGTATGTGCCAGAACGTTTCCTGCCCGATAAGGCCATTGACCTCATTGATGAAGGGGCGAGTCGGGTACGCATGTACAAGAGTCCCGAAAGCACGTATTTCCGTCGTGCAGAACGGGATATGTTCGATGTTCGGGATATGCTGGATGAACTGCCTATAGATGCCCCCGAAGATGAGCGTAAACGGCTGGAAGTGACGCTGGAAGAACTGGAACAGGTCATTGAAAAGTTCCGTATGCATTGGAATCCATTGACCAACAAACCCCGGCTGGTGGCCGAAGATATTGCTGAAGTGATTGGCATGTGGACGGGGATTCCGCTGACTTCTATCGCGCAGGAAGAATCTGAACGACTGCTGCACATGGAGGATGCCCTCCATAAACGTATCATCGGACAGGATGAGGCCATTCGTGCTATCAGCAAGGCTGTCCGCCGCGCCCGCGCGGGTCTGAAAGACCCCCGTCGTCCTATTGGCTCGTTTATTTTCCTCGGCCCCACCGGTGTCGGGAAAACTGAACTCACCAAATCGCTGGCGGAATTCCTTTTTGGCAGTGAAGATGCACTTATCCACCTCGATATGAGCGAATTTATGGAACGGCATACCGTTGCGCGGTTGACTGGCGCTCCTCCCGGATATGTGGGATATGAAGATGCCGGACAGCTGACGGAAGCCGTGCGCCGCCGCCCCTACAGCATTGTGGTGTTTGACGAAATTGAAAAAGCGCATCCCGAAACCTTCAATATGCTGCTGCAAATCATGGAAGAAGGGCATCTCAGTGATGCACGCGGGCGTCAGGTCGATTTCCGCAATACCATTATTGTGCTAACCAGCAATATTGGTGCGGATACTATTCGCAGTGGTTCGGGGCTTGGGTTTGGTATCCCCCGCGACAAAGACGGAGAAACGGCCGAACAGGAACGCGGCTATGAGGACATGAAGAAAAATGTTCTTGACCAGCTTAAACGCACGTTCAAGCCAGAATTCCTGAATCGCGTGGATGACATCATCGTGTTCCGGTCACTCTCCCGCGAAGAAATCAATCAGATTGTGAATCTGGAAATTGATAAGGTGCGTGAACGGCTGATTGAACATGCCCTGACTCTGGAAGTCACGGAAGCAGCCTTAACCTATCTGGCGAACAAGGGATTTGACCCGGATTATGGGGCGCGTCCTCTGCGGCGGGTCATTACCAATATGGTTGAGGATAATCTATCGGATGGGATTCTGGCGGGGGTGTATCCGATTGGGAGCATTGTCCTGATTGACCATCCTGAAGGGACAGATGAACTTTCCTTTACGCCGATGAATACCGATACCATAGGACAGCCTGCCCAGGATGCCGAACAAGCTGCTCCCACCAGTTAGCATTTTTCCACCTTAGCGGTTCAACGGCGATTTGCATTAGCAGGTCGCCGTTTTTTTCTAACTATAAATTAACAAAAGGATGAGGGATATTACAAAGGGTGACTGAATATATAGCATTTTACGGAAACAGGGGGTAACATATAAGGATGAAACTCAGTGAATAGGGGCGTGGAACTGAAGCATCCAAGCATGACAACGCATAGGCCGATGCAGTTGGTCGAGCAGCATGTTATCAGTAAAGCCGACCCCCGCTGGGGAGCGATAGATAAAGCCTGTTTCCTATTCAAGAATTTGTACAATGCTGCGAATTACCTCCTGCGTCAGGAGTACATTTTTCATCAGCATTACATTCCCTACCCTGAACTTGCCAGACAGATGAAAACCAATCCTGATTACTGCGCCCTGCCGCGCAAGGTATCGCAGGGGGTTCTTAGACAGGTTGACCAAAACTGGCAGGCATTTTTTGCTGCCCACAATGCATGGGAAAGTCATCCTGAGAAGTTCAGAGGCAGGCCGAGCCTGCCGGGGTACAAGAACACAACCAGAGGTCGCAACCTGCGGACCTATACGGTACAAGCGATTAGCCAGAGGATGTTCAAACAGAAAGGGGTGATTAAGCCTTCTCAACTCGACATTAGCGTCCAGACGCAGCAGACCAGTTTCGACCAGGTGCGAATTGTGCCACGCAAAACGCATTATGTGGTCGAGATTGTGTACACCGTCTCGATTCAACAGGCAGAAGTAGACCCGCAGCAGGTCGCCGCGATAGATATAGGACTGGAGAACTTAGCGACTGTAACCTCCAACCAGCCGGGCTTCGTCCCGCTTCTGGTCAACGGCAGACCGCTGAAAGCCATCAACCAGTTCTATAACAAACAACGGGCAATGCTACAAAGCCTGCTCAAGGATCAGCGCCAGACCTCCCGCCAACTGGACACCCTCACCGATAAGCGCAATCGACGGATAGATGCCTACCTGCATCTGGCAAGCCGCCGAATTATTGATTTGCTAGTGCAACACCACATCGGGACGCTGGTCATTGGGAAAAACGAGGGTTGGAAACAGGACATTAGCCTGGGCAAGCGCACCAACCAGAACTTTGTGCAAATCCCTCATGCCCGCTTCATCCAGATGCTGACCTACAAGGCCAGACTCGTGGGAATGGAAGTTATCCTCACTGAGGAAAGTTACACCTCCAAATGCAGCTTTTTGGACAACGAACCCATTGGCAAACAGGAGGCTTATGCAGGCGGGCGGGTGCATCGTGGCTTGTTTCAGGCGGGGAACGGCAGACTCATCAACGCTGATGTGAATGGGTCGCTGAACATTCTACGAAAAGTAATCCCGAACGCTTTCGCTAACGGGATAGGGGCGTCTGTAGTTACGCCTGTGCGGGTCACTCCGCACCAACGATTTCCGTAGGTTTCCAGGGAAATTGATA
>CAZKZS010000012.1:18878-33661 GCA_964557285.1 uncultured Anaerolineae bacterium
TTTAATTCTGGTCGTAGATGATGATGCAGAATTAAGGAATATCTATCGACACGCCCTGGAAAGAGCCGGATACCATACCGTTGAAGCTGCCCACGGAATTGAAGCCCTGCAAGCTATCCAGGCCTATTCTCCAGCGCTGGTCATTATGGACATCGCCATGCCAAAAATGAATGGCATGGAATTATTAGAAAAAATAAGGCAAATGCCTGAAGTTACAGCAATGCCTATCATTATTGTTACTGCCCGCCCTGAGTACCGCGAAGTCGCCAGCGAAATGGGCATTGAGTTTTTTTTCCTGAAACCCATTGGACCAAATGAAGTGCTGGCAGCGATGGAAGAAATCCTCAATTCCTGATTCGGTTATTCTGTTTTCATGAGCATCTGCTGGGTTGGTCTGCGCGGATGCCTTCAGGTAGAATACTTATTATGCTCGACTTTGACCGTTCGCCCTGGATAAAAATCGAAGATGATTTATCGCTTTTTCGCTACAGCTCACGTCCGACCAAACGTGCTTCTGTCCCCATTTTATTGCTGCATGGCCCCATGACCAGTCATCGTACCTGGGATACGCTGGCAACCTATTTGTCTGTGAATGGGCTGGATACTATTTATGCGACTGATATTGATGAGGGTGCGCTGCAAAAAGAAAATCTTTCTTTTTTAAATGATGTGGTCGAGTGGCTTCTGGAACGCTACCAACAAAAGCTGGTGATTATTGGACATTCCACCGGAGGGGTTCTGGCAAGGCGTTATCTGCATCGGGGAATCCACAGCAGTGAAATCATTTATCTTTTTTCGCTGGCAAGCCCACACCAGCAAACCTATTTTTCTCATATCGTTTATGTGCCATCCGAAGAACCTATTCCGGCCACCAGTTACGTGCGAACACCGGATATTCCTCAAAAAACCTTTATGATTAATATCTTTGGCAGCAAAGTCCGGACAGATTTTGATGGTACTATTCGCGGGGTGTATCTGCCCGAAGCCGTGAATTATTCGGTGAATGTAGGACATTCTGAAATCAAACATCACGGGAGCGTCATGGCGGAAATTTTGGCCTGTCTGCGGGGGGAACGCTACCGCGTCCAGCTTCATCTGGACAGCTTAACCATGAAAACCGCCGATGTAGATGGTCGGGTTGGCCCTTTTTACTTTGAGGTGGAAGGTAATCGTTCGCCTTTCGACGGGGTGTTTCAGGCAGTGGTTGACCATCACTATCAGTTTGATGACAACAACACGCCGCTTTTTACCCTGGCTTACCCTACGACACAAACTGCCTGCTCCCTTGTGTTTCGTCTGAAGGATAAAAGTCGGGTGCGTCCGGTGCGGCGGCGATTGTTCACCCGCATTCTGGTAGCCTTAGATGAGCAAAAAACGGTGATTCATGAAATGCAGGACAGCGAAGGCTCAAAAATCGCGCTGCGGATTTGCTGCGAACGGATGCCCACCCTGATTGAGGGCTTATGAGTAGTTTAGACGCGCTGGTTTCTCATGTGTATGTGGTGGGCGGGCGAACGATTGGCGCACCGCCGCCAGGGTCGCTGACTCTGCTTGCCCCTAAAAAAGCAGCCCGGGGGCGGCAGGATGAAACTCTGTTTATTTTGCTCGTTCCTACAGGGACATATAAAGCTCCTTCTTATACTTACGAAAATCTGACCAAACAGGCCGCCGACATTTACTTTAAAACCACAGGCGGCATTACCAGCAGTGTACGCGAAACGCTCACCCAAATTAACAAAGTTGTCTTAGAGCAGCAGCAAACGCTGGCACAACCGCTTCGCGCCAGTATGGTTTGTGCGGTCATGCGCGAAAGTGAGATTTATGTGGGGCGCTGCGGGCCGATGCTGGTTGCCTATCGGCAGGGGACAAATTTTTCAACCTTTCCCGGTGAAGTATCTGATTACAGCATGAATCTTGTTCCCCCGTTAGGGGCGACGATGGAGCCGCGTGTTGAACTGACGCGCTATGAATTGACCCCCGATTCGGTGATGATTTTTTCCGATTTTGGATGGTCAGAAAATTCAGTGGATGCCTTAAAAAATACCATTTTAGAGGGCAAGAGCATCGGTGAGATGCTTGATCCCCTGCGGCGCATGGTCACGGCTTCGATGGGACATGCGATGCTGATGCAGTTTGTCACCGAAAACGCGCCCACACCGGAGATCCCCCGGCTGTACTCCCGTCCAGCAGCGCCCGCCGTTGCTTTTTCTGCCCCCGCCCCACCTGAGGAAGTGATTCCAGAACCGCCAGAGGAAAAAAAGCCGCCGACAGGTGGCATTAAAAAAACGGCCGCCCGCGCCCTGACCCGCACGGCCAGCGCGGTAACTTCGCTTGGGGATCGGATGTTCCCGCCCGAAGATGCCGAAGGGGAGGTGCGAGAACCTCTGGTGGAAAATATGCTGATTATGCTGGCGCTGCTGATTCCCCTGGTGATTGTGGTGGTGGTAGTGGGGCTGGCCTTAAGCCAGACCGGACAAACCAGGTTTGAAGTGTGCCGCGCGGATGTCCTGGCAATTTATGACGCAGCGCAGCAGTTAACCCCTTCTGAAGGGGCTGAGCCAGAAAAAATTGTGCTTGCCCGCCAGCAGTGGGAGGTCGTGCGCGATGAAGCGCTGGCCTGCGAACGTAATAAACCCGGTGATGGGGATATGCTCCGCATTGCCAGTGATGCTCAGAATAATCTTGACCGTTTTGACCGCGTAGAACGGCGTGAACTCACCCCAATTCGGGTCTTTAAAGACGGGGCGGTGCTGCGAGGTCCTGTTTCCGGCAACTGGATACAACTTTATACACTGGATGTGAGAAATAACGAAGTGTACCGCGATGTGCTGAGTTCGGACGGCAGGCAGCTTGCTGAAGTTGGCACCGACCCGATTATTTTTACCGGACAAAGTATTCGTGGTGAAATTATTGACCGCCTGGTAGACATCACCTGGATGAGTCTGGGCGGGCTGGCGGGCGCGAACAGTGCGCCTGTGGTGCTGGATAGTTCCGGCCTGCTGGTCTGGTACAACGACCCGTTTTCAGAAGTGGACGCGCTGCGGCTGGTCACGACCCAGGCATGGAACAGGCCAACGGCTATTGCCACCTGGGGATTAAATTTATATGTGCTGGACGCGGGCGCTGACCAGATTTGGCGCTATGTGCCGAATCAGGGCGTATATTCCGAAGCGCCAGAAGAATATTTTGCCGGATTTGAACGCCCTGACCTGGAAAATGCCGTTGATTTTGGTATTGATGAAGAAGGCCGCGTTTACATTTTGTTTGAGGACGGAGTGACTCGCAGTTACGTAGGGGGGGCTGCCCGCGATTTTGATTATTACAATTTGCCCGATGGAGCGCTCAAAAGCGGGGCGAGTTTGATGGTGGATAACAATCCGGTTTCGCGCGGTCTGGTCATTACCGATCCGGCAAGTGAAACCATTTATGTGGTTTCTCTGGGGGGGACGGTTTATGTGGGCTACCGTCCTTTAAATCCTCTGAACGCATTTAAAAACTTAACCGGAGCGCTGGTACATACGGATAGAAATAGCATATATGTTCTATCCGGCAATATCATGTATCATAGTCCACGACTCCCACAGTAGAAATGAGCGTCATGGCAAAAAAAGGCAAAGCCCAGGTTTATTTTGAATGCAGCGAATGTGGCAAACGTTCCCCTAAATACATGGGACGCTGCCCACAATGCGGCGAATTTAACACTTTTGTGGAAGTGGTGAATGAGGAATTAGCTGCCTCCCCGCGTCAGGCGGTTAAAGGGCAAGCGACGGCTGAACCCCGCCGCTACAATGACATTGAACTGACTCAGGAAGAACGCTGGAACATTCGTAATCAGGAATTTGCGCGGGTCTTAGGCGGCGGTTTAGTCCCCGGCAGCCTGATTCTGGTGGGCGGCGACCCCGGCATTGGCAAAAGTACCCTGCTGCTTCAGGTGGCGGCGGAATTTGCTGAGGATGTGGGGCGGGTGCTGTATGTCTCCGGTGAAGAAAGCGCCAAACAAATTAAAATGCGGGGCGACAGGCTCAACATCAAACCCAACGAGCTTTGTTTGCTGACGGAAACTTCCTTAGAAGCGATTTTAAAACAGGTGGAACGGGTACAGCCGCAGCTTTTAATTATTGATTCGATCCAGACGACGTATACGGCGGATAAAGAATCTACCCCCGGCAGTGTGAGTCAGGTACGCGAGTGCGCCCTGATTTTGCAATCTGTTGCCAAATCAACCGGCATTTCGATTGTTCTCATCGGGCATGTGACCAAAGAAGGGGTGATTGCAGGGCCGCGTGTATTGGAGCATGTGGTCGATACCGTCCTGTATCTGGAAGGCGACCCGTTTCAGGTGTACCGCCTGCTTCGCAGCGTAAAAAATCGCTTTGGCGCGACCAGCGAAATCGGGGTGTTTGAAATGCTGGGCAGCGGCATGGTGGAGGTGAAAAACCCTTCAGAAGCCTTTCTTGCGGAGCGTGTGGTGAGCGCGTCGGGCAGTTCCATTGTTGTGACGATGGAAGGTACACGCCCGCTTCTGGTCGAAGTACAGGCACTTTGTACCCATACCAGCTATCCCAATCCACGCCGTACCGCCAACGGCATGGATATGAATCGCCTGCTGCTGATTCTGGCCGTGCTGAGCAAACATCTCAATTTCCGGCTGTATGAACAGGATGTCTTTGTGAATGTGGTTGGCGGGCTGACGATTGACGAACCTGCTGCTGACCTTGCGATTGGGCTGGCAATTGTATCCAGCCTATTAGAAAGACCCCTTCCGGCTGATGTCGCGGTGGTGGGTGAAATTGGCTTAAGCGGCGAACTGCGGGCGGTGGGTCAGATTGGCGCTCGTTTAAATGAAGCGGTTAAACTGGGGTTCAAACGGGTGATTCTGCCGCGCCGCCTGAGAAAAATCGAAGATGTTCCCAAAGGGCTGGAAGTGGTATCCGTTCGCAGCGTGGGCGAAGCGCTGCATGTGCTGCTGCCCAAAAATTAATACAATGAAAGAAAAAACCAGCAGGAGCAGGCCATGGCTACCTTTTACAAATTCCTGAGTATTTTCCTTGTGATGATGCTGGCGGGAATCGCCACAGGACAGGAAGAACCTGTTTTTACCAATCTCTCCGATGGTCAAACCATTACGGATGAATTTGAGGGAGATATTTCGGCCAGATTATACAATTTTGATGCCAGTGCTGGGGACGTTGTGACCATTTCGATGACTCAGGCCAGCGAAGAACTTGATCCCTATCTGGTGCTGCTGGGGTCTGCGGGAGAAGTCCTGACCACCGATGACGACAGTGGCGAGTTGTTATATTCGGCCAGCATCCAGGAGTTTGAGATTCCCGCCGATGGGGATTACCTTGTGCTGGCAACCACCTTTGAAGCCATTCGCGGGGTTTTTGAATCGCTGCGGCAGCCACTGAGTTATGAACTGAGCATCAGTGGTATCACTACCCCTGCGAATGGGGATACAGAAGCGATCACCCTTTCAGCAAGCACGCTGGAACGCGGGGAAAATTTGCAACTGACGGTGGGAAGTGAAGAACCCATCTATTTTTTGCAGTTTTCAGGCACAGAAGGGGAAACCATAACCATCGACATGCAGAGTGAAGATTTTGATACCCTGCTGTATCTCTTTGGGCCGGATGGCGCGCGGATTGCGACCAACGATGACAATGAAGACAGCACCAATTCTCGCATTGAAAATTTTCAACTGCCGCAGGACGGCACGTATCTGGTGTTTGCGACCAGCTACGATTTTACATTTGCTGTTGAAGAAGAATGGACGGGCGGCGGGGAATTTGTTCTTTCCATGCAGTAACCAAAATTGGTCTGAAAAGATACCCCAAAATACCTCTCATGGGGGTATCGCTCCAGCCCGCTATCGGTTACTTTTACAAGCAGCCTTGATGTTCCAGGACCTCTGTCCTGCAAAATCTGACTGGTTCAGGTTGAGAAACCTCCTCACGGAGAAACCGGGAAACAATCCCCGGTTTCTTTCTTTCAGGCCAACTCTTTGGCGATGTCCATGACTTTTCCGCCCGTAATTTCGATCAGTTGTGAATATGGCACAGGAAAAATCGCGTTAGGAGCGCCCGCCGCACCGTACACCAGTTCATATCGGGAGAGCATCTGGTCGATCAGAATCGGCAGGTTAGGGGTGCGGTGTCCTAACGGAGGTACGCTGCCCGGCGGATACCCGACCACCGCGATACATTCTTCGGTAGTGGCAATTCGTACTTTTTTCCGCCCAACATTATAAGCCGCCGCGATTTTTCGGTCATCTACGCGCTGGTCGCCGGAAGCCAGCACCACAACGGGTTGTGTATCCGCAAAAAAGACAATACTTTTAACAATGCTGCCCAGGTCGGTATTGGCGGCAGCAGCAGCCTCGGCAGAAGTGGCGGTAGACTGTTCAAAAAATTGAATCTGGATTCCGGTATTTTTGGCGTCTAAGGCCGCCTGAACATCGGCAGGAGTCAAAGGCTGCATGGGTTAATTTTCCTTGTTCATCTGTTTGAGCAGGGTATTCATGTCAAAATACATCCGTTCCCCGCCAAATTTATCGCCGATGACCGGAAACAGGATAATGAGGGGAAAGGTGATAAACTGGCCGGAGGGCGGCAGGTTGAATAGGGGGCCGGTATGTGTGCCTTCAAATACCGATTCTTCAACCACCATCTCCTCGCCGACCGTCACCGTTTTCAGGTGAAAGTTGGCGTCCGGCATCCCATCAAACAACCCCTGATAAAACGATGCGACTCCTTCTTTCCCTTTGTACTTCAATCCCGTCGCCATGATTTCATACAACGGGTCATCGACCAGAGTCGCCAGCAGGCCGGGAATATCGCGGCGGTTTTCTGCTAGAACGTGTTTTTGCCAGAGCCGTTTGTTGTAGTGCAATTTTGAAGTCATTTGTGATTCCTTCGGAAATAAAAATCTAATTTTCGGTCAAATCGTAACTGATGCCGACCACCCCCGGCCCGCAGTGAACACCAACGGCGGCACATACATGGGACTGGTACAGATGCACGGGATGAAAACGCTCACGCAGCCGTTCCACTAAAAACTGGGCTTCTTTGGATGCCTGCCCATGCATGACTCCCATACGGGTGATGGTTCGATTCGCGCCTTCGGCATAAACGATTTCCAGCAGGCGGTTGAGCGCTTTATTGTGGGTGCGAACGCTTTCCTTAGGCCGGATTTCCCCATTATCAAGGGCTAAAATGGGCTTGATGTTTAAGGCGCTGCCCATCAAATGTTTTGCCCGTCCAATCCGCCCGCCCCGATGCAGGTAATCCAGGGTGGAAACCACAAAATAAACCCGAATATTGGGGAGATGACGTTTCAGTTCAGCCACCGTATCATCGACATTCGCGCCGGACTCGCGCAGTTCGGCCGCCAGCAGCGCCAGAATCCCCAATCCCAGGGAAGCCGTTTCTGTATCCAGCACCGCGACCCGAAAAGGCACAAGTTTAGTTCCCTGCACCGCGCTGGCATAAGTGACACTTAATTTTTGTGAGAGGGTGAGGCAAAGCACTTCACTGGCAGGGAAACTTTCCAGACTGGCTTCATAAGCTCTGGCAAAATCACCGGGCGCGGGTGCAGCGGTGTGTGGAGTCGTACTTTCAGTTGCCAGACGCTGGTAAAATGTTTCCGAGTCCATCTCGACTCCATCTAATAAATTTTCTTTTCCCCAGATGATGTTTTGAGGAATAATGTGAATTTTGTGTTTAGCGGCCAGTTCTTTAGGAATATCCGATGTGCTGTCGGTGACAATGGCGAACATGTTGGCTTCCTCAAATAGATTTTTGCAGATTTTAACGATTGGTTGCGTCCGTTACTACAGGAAGGCAGTACAATAAGGAAATGTGGAGGTGTGGTGTGCCAACTTACGAATTTCTGTGCAACGATACCGGACAGGTGTTTGAAGTTTATTTTCGTACCTATGCCGATTATGACCCGACAGAGGTTCGCAGTCCGTTCACTGGCTCATCCAATGTAACCCGCCTGATCAGTTCCGTTGCCCTCAGTCTGTCCGGTGGTCATCTGGATGCGCTGCTTCAGGGCGATGAACAAACGCTGCGGAGTCTGGAAAATGCAGACCCGACGACGCTGGGACATGCCCTGCGGCAGATGGCAGCCGAAACGGGTGAGGATATGGGCAGTGAATTTGATGAAATTGTTGACCGATTGGAATCTGGACAATCTCCACAGGACATAGAACAATCGCTGCCAGATAATCTTAAAGAATAATGAGACTGTGAAACATTCGCATCGATTCTGCGTAACAATACCTGTGAAGGAAACGACTCGCATGACCCAAAAGTGGATATTCCTGAGCTTGATCTTGCTGCTGACGCTGGCGGCGTGTAATGGGAATGAAGAAAAAGAAGAAGAAGCCGCAACGCCTGTGAATGCCCGGACACTCATTAGCAACGCGGCCACCAAAATTGATGAGGCCAATACCTTTGAAATGGTGCTGGAAGTCAGCGGCACGCCTATCCTCCTGGATGCGGAAGAAATTGGCCTGAACGAAAGTCTGGCCTTTCGCCGCGCTCAGGGAGTCTTTGTGGGGCCGGATAAACTGGGTGGCACGGTAGAAATTGCCCTTGAAGATGTGGTTACAGAACTTGAAATTATCTTGATTGGCAACCAGCAGTTTATTAAACAGGCGTTTATCACAGGCGGGGAATGGCAGGAAATGACCTTTTCTGAAAATTTCACCCCCGCCAGCTTAAAAGGGGAAACTGGCATCGCCAACGCGATTCGTTCCATGCAGCAGGTGGAGTATGTAGGCGAAGAAGAATTGGACGGCCTGCCTGTGTATCATATTCGCGGTGTGGTGGATGCCGGACTGGTGAAATCTGTCACAGTAGGGTTTATCGGCACTTCGCGGGGGAACATTCAGACCGATTTGTACGTTCGTAAGGATGACGGCCTGTTGGAAAAACTCGTGCTGCAAGAACCTTTGCAGGAGGGCGCGGAAGAACCGACGACCTGGACAATTAGCCTGTACAACTACAACGAAGAATACACGATAGAAATCCCGGAAGGGCAGGAATGACACGTTCACCCTGGAAAATTTTAGCAGTGTTATGTATTCCGGTATTCGTGGGGTCAATTGACTTAACAATTGTCTCCGCGATTCTGCCGGAAGTGGTTGTAAGTTTAAAACTCCCCCTTGACACCCGTCTGGATGATGCAGCCTGGATGATTACGGGCTATCTGCTGGCCTACACCATCAGCATGATTTTTACCGGACGGCTTTCGGATATGTTCGGGCGGCGCTGGGTGTATATCACTGCCCTGCTGGTGTTTATGTTTGGGTCGTTTTTTGTGGCAACAGCGCATACCTGGCCTGTGGATATTTACGGGCGGATTTTCCGCGCTTTTTCGCCCAATGACCGACCGCCATCCGTTGAAATTCGCACCCTGCAAATGATTATTTTAGGGCGGGTGATTCAGGCGCTGGGGGCAGGGGCGCTCGTGCCTGTCACGATTGCGCTGGTCGGAGATATTTTTCCCAAAAATCATCGGGCGCGTCCAATTGGGCTGGTAGGTGCAATTGATACGGCCGGATGGATGTTAGGGCATTTGTTTGGCGGAGTCATGGTCAAGTTCTTTAAGGACTATGGCGACTCCTTTGATAGCTGGTTTGGACTCGGGGTTCCCGATTGGCGCACGCTGTTTGTTATCAATGTTTTTATCGGTCTTATCACGTTGATGCTGGTCATGGTCAGCCTGCGCGGGGTGGAGCAGAATCGCCAGCGTGGAGGGTTTGATTATCTGGGAACGCTGCTGATTACCCTCTCGCTGATTGCCCTGAATATCGGCTTAGACAGCCGCACCGCAGACACAGCAGCCAGCACTGGACAGTTCCAGAAAGTGGCCGAAGCGACTTCCAGCGCTTACACTATCCCGCTTTTAGTCGGGTCGGCGCTGGCTTTTCTGCTGTTTTTGCTGGTCGAATCGCGCATCCGGTCGCCGTTGATTCATCTGCATCTATTCAAAAAGCAAAATGTTTCTCCGGCAGCAGTTGCGAAGGTATGCGTGGGATTCGGGTTGACCATTGGGCTGGTGGCGCTGCCTCTGCTGGTGAATTTTCGGGACGGCGGCAGCGACGCCGATGAGATTAAAGATGCCGCTTTTGTTTCCGGTGTGCTGCTGAGCTGCCTAACCGTGCCAATGGCGATTTTTGCCCTGCCGGGGGCATGGATTAGTGACAAATACGGCTACCGTGCGACCACCGTCGCGGGGACAGGGCTGGCGGCGCTGGGTTTCCTGATGGCAAGCCTAACGTGGGAAGTAGATACCTCCTATGTGATTATGGGGTTACAAATGGCAATGGTTGGCGCGGGATTGGGCTTAACCATTTCCCCGATTGGCACGGCGGTCATTAACGCGGCGGATATGGAAGAACGCGGAACGGCGTCGGCGATGGTGCTGGCGCTGCGCCTGGTAGGGATGACCCTGGCGCTTTCTTCCCTGACCAAATTTGCCATTAACCGCGTGAATAAACTGGTCGAGGAGTCCAGTGCGGGGGTGCTGGATACCAGCGCCCTGACTCTGCTGAAAATCGTGCAGGTGGTGGATGAACTGCTGCTGCTTGGGGCGGTGGTTAGTGTGATCGCGCTGCTGGCAGCCCTGTTTATGCGCGGCGGCAGCGTGGCGGATTTGACCGCAGAAGGGGAAGAAATTCTTTCCGAGCGTAAAATCAAAACCCGAACGTCGATTCCCGTTTAACCAGACAATTTTCTAACAACGGATAGCAGGGTATTCATCGTGTATGGATGAATACCCTGCTGTATTCTTAATGAGAACGCGGAAAGATAAAATCTTTGATAGAAGTTGAACAGCTTACCAAGCGCTACGGTAATTTTCTGGCGCTTGATCACATCTCTTTTAAAGCCAGAGAAGGGCAAATTGTCGGATTCCTGGGACCCAATGGGGCGGGTAAAACCACCACCATGCGGATTCTGACAGGGTATATGCCGCCTACATCGGGGAAGGCGGTGATTGCTGGATACGATGTCAGCGCCGACTCAATTGATGCCCGCCAGCAAATTGGCTATCTACCGGAAACCGTGCCGCTTTATCCCGACATGACCGTGCTTGGATATATTAAATTTATGGCCGAACTGCGTGGTTTACCGCAGAAAAAACAGGCAGCGATGGCCGCGCTGGAAAAGGTCGGGCTGGCACACCGCGCTAACAGTCTGGTACGGAGCATTTCTAAAGGGATGCGTCAGCGTTTGGGGCTGGCACAGGCGATTGTGCATAACCCGCCCGTGCTGATTTTGGATGAGCCAACGATTGGCCTTGACCCGCAGCAGGTACGCGAAGTCCGACAGTTGATTCGGGATTTGGCGCAGAATCATACGGTGCTGTTCAGTACCCATATTCTTTCCGAAGCCGAACAGCTTTGTGATGATGTGATTATCATTCATCAGGGCAAAATTCTAGCGCAAGGGTCGCCCGTTGAACTGCGGGAACGGCTTCAACTCACCGGACGTATTTATGTGCGGACACGCGGCAAAATTTCTACGCTGCAAGATACCTTAAAAAAACTGTTTGAAATTGATTCCGTTACCATGTATCAGGATGGGGTAATTGTTACCCCCAAAAGCAGCCGCGAAATTCGGCCTGCTATCGCGCAGGCAGTGGCAAACGCTAAACTTGACCTGCTGGAACTGCGCCCTCTGGCGAGTTCGCTGGAAGATATTTTTATCGAAATTACTGAGGTGGGCAGCCATGCGTAGCGTGTGGGTCATTTTTAAGCGCGAACTGGCTCAATATTTTGTCTCGCCGATTGCCTATCTGGTAGCTTTTGCGATTTTGCTGCTGATTTCGCTGAGTTTTAACAGCGATTTAGAACAGCGTGTGTTAAACGCTCAGCGTCCAAGTGGGACAGTTGCGCTAACGGCATTCGCATTTTTTATGGTGTTTTTTGCGCCGCTACTGACCATGCGGCTGCTGGCGGAAGAAGCCCGTGAAGGCACGCTGGAACTCATGTTCACCCTGCCCGTGCGAGATAGCGAAATTGTGCTGGGCAAATTTTTGGGCGCGTGGGTGTATTACACGGTGATTCTGGCGCTGACGCTGGTATATCCCATCATTGTGTTGCTGCTGACGACCTTCAGCGATGCGCCGTTACATTCTGAAATGGACATCGGGCCGGTGATTGCGGGTTATTTAGGCATCTGGTTATTTGGGGGAGCAACGCTGGCGGTCGGATTATTTTTTTCCGCGCTGACCGAAAATCAGATTATCGCCGGATTTTTAAGCATGGCGACTCTGTTTATCCTGTGGCTGGGCGATTTAGCCGGACTGCTGCCCAGTTCGATTATCAGCACGGAACTGGCACGCGCCCTGCGGGTGATTAGTTTGCAGGCACACTATTCAACGTCATTTGTCATCGGCGTGATCCGTCTGGAAGATGTGGCTTTTTACATGGGAATTATGGCAGTGATGCTTTACGCCACGATTCAAACTTTAGAATCGCGGAGGTGGCGCTGATGCCCGAAAAAATCATCCGAGGGGCAAGTGTCGCTGGTACGCTGGCACTTCTGGGGGCGCTGCTGGTCTTTTTATACGATGGTCAAGTCACCGGACGGGTATTCGCGCTGCTGGCGCTTGGGCTGGCAGGTTTAAGCCTATGGATTGTTTTTGCGCCGGAAGAAGTACGCGCTTTGCTGAGTGGCCGCCGCATTACCGCCGGAACGACCAGCCTGATTTTACTGGTGCTGTTTATGATTCTGGTGATTGTCATTTACGTGCAGATTGACCGCCAGAATATTACGATTGATTTTACCAGTGGGGCAAGATTCAGCCTCAATGAGGCGTCTTTACAGGCGATTGAACGTGTGCAGGCCAGCGGACTCACGGTGCGGCTGGTGGCCTTTTATCCGCGTGAATATCTGCGGGAGCGCGAGTCGGCGGATATTGTTCTGCGGCAGTATGATGCGGAAGGCGGCGATTCAATTGAATTGCAGTATGTTGATCCGGCAGAAGACCCACTTGTTGCCCGCACCTACGGCTACGATGGGTTAGAAAATAAAGTGGATGCCATTTTTGCGACCTTTGTGACAGACGAAGGTGAGCCGGATATTATTTCCGTACAGTATATAGGTGCGGCAGATGAACGTGCTATTTCAACAACGCTGCTTAAAATGCTGTCCACTGGAACAGGAAAATTTTATTTCACGCAGGGGCATAACGAACTAAGCATTGTGTCTCAGGCGGATACAGGGATTTTAAGGGCTGCCCGTGTATTAGATTCCGTGCTGCGGATTCAACTGGCGGAAATTAATCTGCTGACGGCAGAAAGTATACCGGAGGATGCAACGGCGCTGGTCATTGTGGGGCCTTCATCTGCGTTTGATGAAAAGGAAGTGCAGCTCATTGAGTCCTATGTTGAACGCGGTGGCAGGCTGATTATCCTGGCGAATCCACCTTACATTGATCCTGTCTTTGGGGGGGCAAATGACACTTTGCTGAATGACGATCCTCTGACAAAGTATCTATGGGATGAATTTGGGGTGCGCCTGCGGGAAGATCTGGTAGTGGATTTGGAGTCGTCGCTGGATAGCGAGTTTAACCCAATCCCTTCGTTTTACTCATCTTCCAATCCCATGATGCAGGATTTTTCAAACAACCTGCCGATTGTGCTGTCGCTGGTGCGTTCAATTGAGGTCGTCGAACAGCCCAATGAGCGCCAGTCCCGTTATCTACGTGAACCCTTGATGCTGTCATCCGAACAATCATATGGGGAAAGCAGCCTGCAAGCGTTTCAGGGCGGGGCGCTGACCTCCTATGAGGAAAATGAAGACATAGCCGGTCCCCTGCCGATGGGGGTGGCGGTGCGAACCCCCATGCAGCTTGATACCCCTGATGAAAATACGCGGGTGGTGCTGGTCGGGGATGTGGATTGGGTCACAAATCAGTTTGTCTCGAATTTTCAGGGGAACGCGCTGTTCTGGTCAAATATTGGGGAATGGATCACTTCTACCGAAGAAATTCCCATTTTTGACGCGCAGACTGACCCGGGGCTGCTGCCCATTTCTGCAACGCAGCAGCAGCGCCAGCGTATTTCGCTCTTTACTACGGTTTTTATGCCCCTGATGGTGCTGGCGGTTGGTCTGTTGGTCTGGTTTACAAGGCGACGGCAATGGGTCTAAAGTTAAAGTACATGCTTCCGGGGATTTTTGTTATAGTGGTCGTAGGGCTGCTGATTGCCAATGGGCGTCCGCAGCCCCCAACAACCGCCTCTACCCCGTCCTATTATTATTTGTTTCCGTTCAGCCCGCAGGAAGTCACTGGAATCGAACTCTGGATTCCAGAACAGGATTTTGATCTGGTGGTAACGCTGGACGAAAAAAACGAATGGCGGATTTTAAGTGAGGAATTTCCGAAAGTGAATCCAGCCGGCCCGGAATTTGCCAGTCAACTGATTTCACAGATGATCGGGGTGCAGCAAATCGAACGCGGCGAGAGGTCAATGGAGGAGTTCGGCTTTTTGCCATTTCCAAAATATGTGGTACGCTTTCAGCTTAGTCGCGTTATAAGCGGACAAAACAGATTTATGTTTGCTATAGGAGATAAAACGCCTCAGGGAAATGCCTATTATGTGGCAGGAAATCCTGAGAGTAATATAATTGATATAGTGCCAATGGAACTGATTGATAATCTGGTTGCAGTGATGACCAGTCTTGAGGAGACACCAGTTCCATAGGGTGTAGTGGAATGCGTGTGTGAGGAATGAGTTTGGTACAAAAGCAGACTCCCGCCGCGCA
>CAZKZS010000013.1:0-22486 GCA_964557285.1 uncultured Anaerolineae bacterium
GCTGGCGTTTGTCGTCGCCACAGATTAACGCAGGCCGAGTTCATTGCGGGCAATCACCATACGCTGCACTTCGCTTGTGCCTTCGTAAATTTCGGTGATTTTTGCATCCCGGAAATAACGCTCAATCGGTAGTTCCTTGCTGTAGCCCATGCCGCCGTGAATCTGCACTGCCGCGTGGGTTACAAACATGGCGGTTTCGCTGGCAAACAGCTTTGCCATGCTTGCCTCCGTAGTATACCGTTCGCCTGTGTATTTTCCCCGCATTTTTGCCAGCGCCGCGTTATAAATGAGCAGCCGTGCCGCTTCAATGCGGGTTTTCATATCGGCGATTTTCTGCTGAATCATCTGGAACGAACCGATAGGCTGTCCAAAGGCGTGACGTTCACGGGCATACTGCACACTGGCTTCATACGCTGCTTCTGCAACGCCCAACGCCTGGGATGCAATCCCAATCCGTCCCGCGTCCAGCACCGTCATAGCAATTTTGAAGCCCTCATTCACCTGCCCAAGCACATTTTCTACCGGACAGGCATAATCTTCAAAGACAATTTCGCTGGTTGCACTGGCACGGATGCCGAGTTTGGGTTCTTTTTTGCCACGAATAAAACCGGTCAAACTGGTATCAACCAAAAAGGCAGTAATGCCTTTGTGTTTTTTATCCGGTTCGGTCATGGTGAACAGGACAATATAATCGGCAACCGGGCCGGATGTCACCCAGCTTTTGCGGCCATTGATAATGTAATGGGTGCCTGCCTCATTCAGCACCGCGCGGCTTTTCATCGTTCCCGCGTCCGAGCCACTCATCGGTTCGGTCAGGCTGTATGCGCCAATTTTTTCTCCTGTAGCAATCGGAACAACCCATTTTTGTTTTTGTTCCTCTGTGCCAAAGGTCAAAATACCATGACAGTACAGGGAATTATTGACACTCATAATCGTGCTGTGGGAGACATCGGCTTTGGCGATTTCTTCCATCGCCAGCACATAGGCAATCGTATCCATGCCCGCCCCGCCGTAGGCTTCCGGCACTTCAATCCCCATGAACCCCATTTGACCCATTTTTTTAATGGTGTCCATCGGAAACTCCCCCGATTCATCATATTCCGCCGCAATCGGGGCAATTTCTTTCTGGGCGAAATTCCGAGCCGCATCCCGAAGCATTTTTTGTTCTTCGGTCAGTTCCAGGCTGACGCCCTGCATTGGTAAAGTGGCAACCATAGCGAGTTTGCTCCATTAAAATTCCATCTAATGGTGGTAAATTTTAGTGCAGAATCAAAACGCCGTCAGGGTAAGGTTCTGACGGCGTTTTTGCTGGGGGGCGCGGTTAAATCACAATGCTGACCATATTACCCTTTGGGATGTAAATCACCTTTTTGGGCTGGCCGTCATTCAAAAATTCACGCACCCGTTCTGATGCCAGCGCGGTCGCTTTGGCTTCTTCCTCCGTGATGCTGGCAGGCACTTGAATCCGGTCACGTACCTTGCCGTTAATTTGTACCACCAGCGTGACTTCTTCTTCTGCCGCAATGTCTGCCTTATATTCAGGCCAGCATTGGGTATGTACGCTGTAGGGTTCGCCAATGTATTCCCACAATTCTTCTGCCAGAAACGGCGTAAAAGGCGCCATCATCATCAGCATATTTTTAACCGTTTCGTGCCAGACTTCCGTGCTGATATGCTTCGCCTTTACAGAAGATTGCAGCAGATTTTTTAATTCCATCAGCGCTGCTACCGCCGTGTTAAAGCTGAATTTTTCCAGTCCATCCGTTACACGGGCAATCGTCTGATGGGTTTTTCGCAGCAGGTCACGGTTGGCTTTTTCGTTCGGCTGGCCGCCTTCGGGCGCTCCTGCCGTAACAATTTCCCAGACATCGTTCATCCAGCGTACCACCCCCTGAATCCCCTGACTATCCCAGGGGCCGCCTTTTTCAAATTTAAAGGCAAACATCAGATAGGCACGTACTGTATCCGCCCCATATTTTGCCACCAGTTCATCAGGATTAACGACGTTGCCCTTGCTCTTGGACATCCGTTGAATCTCCAGACGGTGTTTTAACTGGTTGACGTTGTTCTGCCCTTCAATTTCAGGAACATCAATTTCAGCATCTTCCAGCACTTCGACAGTTGCCAGTTTTTCCTCAACGGTTGTGCTTATATCCACCGTTAAAATACGTTCTGTGCGGCGGATAATTTCCCCAACTACACCGTCAAAATCCTCCGGCACTTCTGCGTTGGGGTCAATCACCTGCACGCGGCTGGCAAACAGCTTTCCACCCTCAAACCTGCCGGATGCCATAATGACATGCCCTGGACGGGCTTCCCCTAAAATCTGTCCCTGATTCCGCAGCAGCAACATCGGTTCATCAAACAGCCCTTCGGGATTACGTCCATGTTTCCGCATGGCTTCCGCCGTTTTATCATAGACACCAAAATCTCGCAGCGCTTTGGTAAATTCCCGGGTATACAGCAGGTGCATCGTTGCATGTTCCGCCCCTCCTGTATAAACATCCACGGGCAACCAGTAAGCGGCTTCTTCCGGGTCAAATGGCGCTTCATCATAGTGCGGACTCAGGTAGCGCAGTTGATACCATGATGAACACATGAACGTATCCATCGTATCGGTTTCGCGGCGGGCGGGTTTGCCATCCCGCGTCCGGGTGTTCAAAAAGCCTTCATGGAATTTCAGAGGGCTTTGACCTGTGGGCATAAACTCGACATCTTCTGGCAGCAGCACGGGCAGTTCTTCTTCCGGTACGGATTCAATGGTCCCATCTTCGCCGTAAACAATCGGGATAGGAGCGCCCCAGTAACGCTGGCGGCTGATCAGCCAGTCGCGCAGGCGGTAGTTGACCGCTTCTTTGCCGATGCCTTTTTCTTCCAGCCAATCAATCACAGCACTAATCGCGGGATTTTTACGGCCTTTATCATTGGTAGCTTTTGTGCCATTAAACGGCCCACTGTTGACCATGACCCCCTCATGCGAATGGGCTTCCGGCATGGTATCAGGATTTAAATCCTCCCCTTCCGGCTGAATCACCACCCGAATCGGCAGGTTAAATTTGCGGGCAAATTCAAAATCGCGCTGGTCATGGGCAGGCACGGCCATAATCGCGCCGCTTCCATAGGTAATTAGCACATAATCCGCAATCCAGATAGGTATCCGTTCATTATTGACGGGATTAATAGCATACCCTCCGGTAAAAACACCGGTTTTTTCCCGGTCTTCGGCGGTGCGGTCAATTTCAGTCAGGTGAGAAACCTGAGTTTTATAGGCTTCTACCGCTTCTTTTTGCTGTTCAGAAGTGACTTTTTCTACCAGAGGATGCTCCGGCGCCAGCACCATAAAAGTCGCACCCCACAGCGTATCCGGCCGCGTGGTAAAAATTTCAATTGTGTCACCGTGTTCCGTTTTAAACGTGACGTGTGCGCCTTCGCTGCGGCCAATCCAGTTTTTCTGCATGTTGACGACCGTTTCCGGCCAGTCCAGTTTGCTGTAGTCCAGCAGTTCTTCAGCGTAGCGAGTGATGTTAAAAAACCACTGCGTCATCAGTTTTTGGATGACAGGCTGATTGGTGCGCTCGTCTTTGCCATCAATGACCTGCTCATTTGCCAGTACGGTTTGCAGCGTAGGCGACCAGTTAACCATCGCTTCCCCACGATAGGCCAGACCGTTATCAAAGAAGACTTTGAAAAACCATTCCGTCCATTTGTAGAAACTGGGGTCGCAGCTAACCGCTTCTCGTTGCCAATCGAACATCGCGCCCATGCTGCGTAACTGCTGCCGCATCCGTTCAATATTGGAATACGTCCATTTCCAGGGGTGAATATTACGCTGGACGGCCGCATTTTCAGCAGGCAGGCCAAACGCATCAAACCCCATCGGGAACAGCACGTTATAACCTTTCATTCGCATGTAACGGGCGCGGGCATCGGAAGGGGTCATGGCGAACCAGTGACCGATGTGCAAATCGCCACTGGGATAGGGCAGCATGGTCAGAGCATAATGTTTGGGTTTTGACCAATCCACGCGGGAACGGTAAAGACCATCGTTTTCCCACCTTTCTGACCACTTACTTTCAATGTGTTTTGGACGATACTCAGCAGGCTTGATGGTCATGGGTTCTCCTTGTGTTTAGCTCACCTTTGTTTATAGCGACCCTTCGGGGTCGTGCGGACAGGAATAGGCGCACGGGCAGGCACAGCGTCGTTCGGCTTAAGCAGTTTGCCGAGGGTTTCCAGAAGGTCGAGGAGGCCATCAAGAATCGAGCGCTGTTTTTTCTCTGCTGTTTTGGTCATGATTTTCTTTCTCAACTGGCTACGAACGAGGACACCTATCTATAGTCTATACAAAATGCCAGAAAAACAAAAAATCTCTTTTGTCACCTTTTGGCATACGCATTTGCAACGTATCCATCAGGGACGGAAAGAGATTCCGCGTTACCACCCTCATTGGTAGCACTTAAGAGAGTGGACCCAAAGAGATTCGAACTCTTGACCTCTTCAATGCCATTGAAGCGCTCTCCCAGCTGAGCTATGGGCCCATGAGCCTACCCACTCGATTCGGCGCTTAACGGGCGCAATACGGCGCAGACTACTTTAGTTCCCCTGCGCGGCTTCCGGGCGAGTTCAACGCTGTGTGCCTACTTTGCACCTGTACCGGACTTTCACTGTCTCCGGTTCGCTGAGTAGTGCGTTTACTACTCCCGTTCATCGCCTTTGAATGTGCAATTGTCGTTGGGGATTGTATTCGATACAAATTCGCGTTGTCAAGCCCCATTGAGGAATTTTATTGCTGAGATTGCTGTTGAAGAATTTTCGCTATTAGGTTTTCAAAGTCCTCACATTCTTTAAGGAGCATCAGCACTATTTGGCGAAAAGATTGTGGCTTTAACGAAGATAATTCCATATTATGCATATATGAATAGTAGTGCTTTGTATCAGTTTCAACAATACACCAGAATCCTAAGTTATTATGCGTGTTCCGTTTTAATAAAATAGTTGAAAGATAATGAGGTACTTGAGCCTCTGATGGAAAATCCAAATTGCTTGGTATAGAAAATTCCAGAATCTGATCATATCTATAAATAAATACATGTCTTGAATAGCCTTCAAAATCAAATTTAAGAACACCATACTGTTCATTTAAAGCAAATGTTTTCCATTTATTTGCATCGCAGCATTGCTTTATCGTATTTTGAAAATTTACACCTGAAAATAATGACTCAAAATTGCCCATGTTTGACTCCCAATGACTATTATATAAGTAATTATATCCCCTTTTTCTTCATCCAAGATTACAAATTAAAATAATGAGCTTTTTTTCATAAAAAATTCAATATTGATAGGAGGCTAATCATCCTCAAATTCATCCAGAAAACAGGCTGCAATATTGATTTTTAAACCGGGGAATAAGGCTTCCGCTTCCAGAATATCTTTTTCAGTGTAAATGCGGACATGCTCTCCCTGTGTTCCGGTATAAACATGAACTTCCTTACGGTTAGGGTAAGCAACCCAGACCTGTTCTGTGCCTTCGCTCAAATGGTCGACAATTTTATCTCGTAACTCAGAAGCCCCTTCACTGGGAGAAACTACTTCAACTGCTAAATCAGGCGCACCCATAAAAGGCTGGTATCGATTAAATCCTTTTGGAATCCGTTCTTTACGAACAAAAGAAAGATCTGGAATTCGCACATCGCGCACTCCCTTCTCATGCACTCGCAGAACATGAATTAATCCATCAGACAGGACACGTCCGATTTTATTTTTCCGAAGATATTCCCTTAAAATATCATAAATATTGGCAACAATTACGTTATGGATATAAACTTTAGGAGACATGTAAATAACTTCCCCATTAATTATTTCAAACCACTTTTCTTCGGAAATCAACCGTGTTAATTCTTCTTCAGAAATGAGTTTTTCATGAGGTAAGATTGCCATAATCTTCCTGTCCGTGAAGTATCTGTTATTCTCAATTATACTTAAATTTACCTCACCACCGCGAAGCTGCCTTTAGAGGTTTTGGTGACTTCAATCAAGGCGGGGAAGGCGTCTCGTAGTTCGTCGATATGGGTGATGACCAGAATCAGGTCAAAATCGTCCTGAATAGAGTTAATGGCTTCTACCAGACGTTCACGCCCGACGGTATCCTGTGTGCCAAATCCTTCATCAATAAACAGGGTGCGTAACTGCGCCCCCGCCCGCCGGGCCAGCATCTGACTCAGCGCAATGCGAATCGCAAAATTGACACGGAAAGCTTCCCCGCCACTATAGAGACTGTAATCGCGCGTGCCAAGTTCATCGCTAATGAGAATATCCAGCGTTTCAATCATGCCGCCGGTTTTCTTTTCGCGCTGTGTATCAAAACGCAGATGCATCCGGTTGTTGGTCATGCGACTGAGCAGGCGATTCGCGGCATCCTCCAGTTCAGGGATAGCCGCCTCGATAATCATGGCAGGTACACCCTTGCTGCTAAAAGCCATTTTTAACTGCTCATAAATGCCCTCTTTTTCCTGTAAAATCGCCTTACGGTCAATCATTTTGGCGCGGCGCTCCCGCATCTGGGTAATGGAGTGAAGCTGCTGTTCCACGCTGATAACTTTTTCTTCTGCATTACGGAGTAGGGTTCGCTGGCGGCTGACTTCTTCCTGACGGCGACGCATTTCGGCCACCTTGACCTGCAAACGCTGAATTTCTGCCTCATGCAAGCTAACCTGCTGCTGATACTCCTGAATACTTTTGTCACAGCGTTCCAGCCGTTTCTGGGTGGTTTGCAGGTTTTCTTCCACTTGAGGAATGGCCTGCTGGGCAAATTCCAGTTCCTTCGCCTTATCCTGATACACCAGATAAGTGGTCAGATTTTCGCGCACGGTATCATGTACACCGGAGTCATAACCGAGATTGTCCCGTTCCGCATAGGAATCCTGTAGCTGCGTGCGGAGCGCTTCCCCAAAACGCTCCTGATTAAGGATGCTGTTTAACTCATCCAGCTTAATCTGGGCGGACTGAATACGCTGTTCGGCTTCCGCCGCAACGATAATTTGCTGCTCTAACGCGCCGTGACGGGTGCGGAACGTGGGAAGGGTTTTAAGTTCTTTTTCCGCCTCAGTGATTTTTTCTTCAAAAGAACGCAGTTCGGCTAAAATGTCCTCAATGCGTGCCTTATTTGCCCGATAGGTATCGCCGCGCTGTGTGCCTTCGGCCTGCATTTTGTCATGAAGTTCCTGTTTATGCGCTTCATCCAGGGGTTGAAGGCAAACCGGACAGCGCGGCTCAACGGCAGAATCAATCAGCCCCAGCCGGCTTTTAATATCGTCCATTTCCGCTTTCAGAGTTTTGTTGGTCGTGCGGAGTTCCGTCAGTTCCTCGTTCAGCCGATTCATACTTTCGCGGTAGGAATCACGCTCAAGTTCCAGCGCTTCCAGCAGCCTAATCATGTGATTCACGTCTTCTAAGTCGGCTCTGGCCTGGTCGCCCATGAGGGTAATCTGGCGGTCATTTTCAATGCTGGTCAGCAGTTCACGTTGTTCCAGTTCAATTTCCTGCCGCGCCTCACTTAACTGGCGTTCGAGATTGGCAATACGCTGGTTGAGGCTGTTGAGTTCACGGAGTTTGTCGCCCAGCGCCAAATCTGCGGAACGGGCTTCCTCAAGTTGGGCGTACCCCTGCCGAATCGACTCGGCATGAACAACCACCTGCTGATACTGAGCTAAGCGCTGCTGGTGGCGCTGAATTTCTTCCAGCAGGGTTATACGGTCTTTTTCACGTTCCCGAATGTTATATTTGACAGTTGCCAGCCGTTCCTCCGCGTGGCGATATTCTAGGTCCGCCCCGTGAACTTCGGCTAAGCTGCCTTCTGCCCGTTCGACTTCGGCCTGAGCTTCGGCCTGCTGATGGCGTGCCTGTTCCAGGTCGCGCTGAAGGGCGGGCTGTCTGGCGATTTCACCCTCAAATTCATCAATCCGCATGGTCAGCAAATTGATTTCGTTCTGAATATTGCGGAGTTCTTCTTTGGCTTTTTCCTCATATTTTGCCCAGCGATTTAACCCCAGGATTTCACTCAGGATTTCCTTACGCTGGGTAGGGGTTTTGGTGGTAAAAGCATCGGCCTGTCCCTGCTGCAAAAAAGCAGAATTGATAAAAATTTCGTGGTCAAGACGCAAAAGCTGGTTAATGCGGATTTGTGTTTCGCGCATGGAAGGTTCATGGATGGCAGCAAAGGCTTTGCGGGCATCGTCGTAGCCGAACAAAAATAACTCACTTTGCCCGGGGCTGCGCCGCCCATCCTGACGCATCCGTCCCAGTTTGCGCCGACGGGTCACGCGAAAACGCTGGCCGTCCTGCACAAAATCCAGCGTCACGGCCATTTCTTCCTGCCCCAGATGAATCAAATCATCATCCGAACGGGTTCTGGCACGTCCCCACAGCGCCCACGTTATCGCATCCAACAGGGAACTTTTACCCGCGCCATTTTCCCCTGTTAGGCACGCGAGATGCAAATCCTCCAGGGTGAGCGGGTCGGGTGTTTGGTAAGCAAGGAAATTTTTAATTTCTAGTCGTACTGGCAGCATTATTCATTGACCATTTGAAAAATTGTATCGGCTGTTTCCAGCAGGGTATCCATACGTTCCGATTCAATAGAACGGCTATCAAAATACCGTTGCAGCAGTTCGCGGGGAGTTAACCCTTCCGGGCTTGTTCCCAGACGCAGCCGTGCCGGACGCTCGACATTTTTGTGAATGGCCGCGATGCAGTTGACCCCGCAGTGACGGAGTGCATCTTCGATTTCGCGTCCCTGTAACATCGAGTCAGTTTCCGGGTCGCAGGTAATCATCAGCCGGACAACCGCATCCTCCAGATGATGATTTTTGATATGTTTTAAAACGTCCTGCGTTGGGTTCACGGACATTCGTACATCACAGCGCAGGGTAACAAAAGGCCGTGATTTGACAGGGACAAAGGTATAGCTGGTGCTGCCGCGCTGCAAATCCACCCAGACGAATCCTTTTTCATCTCCCTCTTCGCCAAAATCAATCCGTTCTAAGCTGCCGCTATAGACGACTGCGGGTTTAAACGGATCGCCTGCTGTTAAATCCTGAAACTTATGCACATGCCCCATCGCCACATAATCCCAGACTGGATTCGCCACTGAGGAGAGCAGCGCCGCCACGTCCCGCCCTAACATGATTTGTTTTTCGCTGCCCGTTTTTGCCCCATCAATCGTAAAATGTCCGGTCAGAACGCGCGGCGCGTCCGATTGGGCAGCCTGATTCGCAAGGTCGGTCAGATGTTGATGCAAAATGTTCTGCATCAGTTCATCCAGTTCGGAAATGCCCAGCCCATGAAGTTCCGATTCACCTTCCAGCAGTTGGGCGCGAACTGGATAGGGCGCGGTAGCGACCTGCACGGGGCCGGATTTGGTCTGCAAAGGCAGCACTTCGTATTCCATACCCACGTAGACATTGGGAACATGCAGCGTATTGTAAATTTCAATGCTGGACGCCCGACGGATATTGGTTGGCAGGTCGTGGTTGCCCACCAGCAGCACTACCGGACAGATAGCGGCTAAATCCTGAACCCGATATGCAAATTCACGCTGAAAGGTCGGATTCGGGTTGCGTGATTTAAACGCATCTCCCGCAAAAATGGCGATGTCCACCTCATTTTTACGGGCGTAGTCCACCATTTCATCCATGCGCCGCAAAAAATCCATCACCCGCGACGATAATCCGGTGGAAGGATTGGTTTTGCCGTAGTTTTCCATGCCGATATGCACATCAGCAAAATGCAGCAGTTTAATCATCGGGAAAATTCATCCTATTTTCACACGGCGTCTATTTCGTGTAAGCTATTATTCATTGAACCGAACGGGAAGCATAGGGCAGTCTGCCATTTCCCTGTGATAAAATTCCAACATATGAAAACGCAACTTCTGTTATTCATTGGTTTACTGGTCGTAGTTTCCCTTGCGTGTTCGCTGACCACCGAAGCTCCGCCGACTCTTGCACCCAGTACACCTCTGTCCACCATCACTCCGGAGTCGGCGCTCGCACCGCCGACAGTGGAGGCACAGCCATTTGCGGTGGAAGCGCCTGTGGGGATTGTCCAGCCGGGGTCAGAAACCATCACGCCGCTTGAAAGCATCGAGATGGTTAATGCGGAACGCATGATCGAAAATATTAAAACGCTGGTCAGTTTTGAAACCCGCCATGTGTTAAGCAGCCCTGCTCCGAATCGCGGAATCAAAGCGGCGGAAAACTGGCTGCTTGAGGAATTAAAAGCCATCGCTGCCACCAGCCCTAACCCCGAAATTCGGATTGATGTTTATTCCCACACGTTCCCAATGGAATGGGCAGACCAGCAGGTGTTTCCGTCGAATGTTATTATGGCAGTGACCGGAACAGATGCGGCGGCAGGCGTCATCATTGTAACGACTCATTACGATACTGCCCTGCAAAACTGGTTTGTGGGCGACAGCTACCAGCCCGGCGCCAATGATAATGGGTCGGGGGTGGCGGCGCTGCTGGAACTGGCGCGAATCATGGTACAAAAACCACGACGGGCAACAATTGTGTTTGTGCTGTTTGCGGCGGAAGAAACCGGACGCCAGGGCAGCCAAGCATTTGTACAGGATTTTATTCAGGCGCAAAATATTCCGGTGGTCGCGGTGATTAACATGGACATCATCGGCAACCCCACTGGACGGCGTGGCGAACGTTATGATGACTCGATGCGAATTTTTTCGGCTGGCCCCAACGAATCGTCGCCGTCGCGCCAGATTGCCCGCATGATTGATGTTGCTGTCACGCGCTATGTGCCGGGCATGTCGCTG
Source organism: uncultured Anaerolineae bacterium (assembly GCA_964557285.1). Classification (GTDB taxonomy): domain Bacteria; phylum Chloroflexota; class Anaerolineae; order Aggregatilineales; family J027; genus SB15. The sequence goes on from CAZKZS010000013.1 coordinate 10,829, forward strand.
ATTATTGAAGACCGCCTTGACCGTGCCGGACGCTGGGGCGACCATATGAGCTTTAGTGAAGAAGGCTACCCGGCAATTCGTCTGATTGAAGCGGCTGATGACCCCACAATTGCTCATACAACTCGTGATACCATAGAACTTATCGACATTCACTATCTGCGCCGCACCACACAGGTGGCGCTGGCCGCGCTGGAAATGCTGGCCGATGGTCCCAATCCGCCCACGTTACGGCCTTTGCGTCCAAGCACAACTGACCCCGGCAGTATGATTCTGGAATGGTCACACAATCCGGTCTGCCAGAGTTACGTGGTGGCGCTGCGCGGTTTTGGGTCGCTGCGGTACGATGAATTTTATACCGTTCAAGCGACGACCTCCCTGGCCTGGGGTGGGTTTAAAAATTTCGAGGCCGTGACGGTTTCGTGCGTGGATGGCGAAGGGCGAATCGGACGGTTTGCCCCCGAACTGCTCATCCAACCCATTATCACCCAGAACACGCAGCCCTAACCTGGACTAATCATATTGAGAACGTGCTTGAGCGTCGTTAAATCGCCACTGAGTAATTCGGCCAGACGCCGCCCCGCTTTGACCAGGAAATCATGCTGGTGTTCTGGCGAACGGGCGGCGGCGGCTTCTCGGATAGAGGCCGCCAGCAAATCCACCATCGGCACCGCACCCGCGTTCACGATGAGCCGCACAAAATCCAGCCCATCGGTAAAATAGACAATTTCTTCCGCCCCGCACAGCGATACCGGATCTAAACTCAGGGGCGGGCGCGGCGGTAGGCTGTAAAATGGCTGCAAGCCCTGTTTGCTGGTGTAAATATAACCCACGCTTAGGACTTCAATCTCAACAGGCACCATCCGATTCTCACGCTGGTCACGCAGAATCGATTCCTCCATTCCACTTGCCATCACCAACTGCCGAATCAACGGGTCATCATCAATCCGAATTTCGGTAATGACTCCCATTACCGTCAGTTCATAATCAACGGCGGTGCTGGTCGTTTGCACAAACGCTCCAAACGACGGGCGTCCGATTTCCGGACTGCGTGTGCCACAGGTAAAACCATCCGTGCTGGCGCGTAAAACACGTCCAATTTCGTAAGCCATTTTTATTCCTTTGTAAGAGTCCGTTGTTTGGAACGATGCTGGCGGCGGCCTGCCCGCGCCTGCCCTTTGCCAATCTGTTTGGGGGAGCTGTCAACACGTTGCCGATTTTTCAGCAATTCGATGTTAATCAGCGTATTCAGTTGATTTTTTTCCTGCCCGTTGACTACCGCCAGTTCATCGGCACGAGTCAGGGCGTAGGGATAGCCACTGGTTAAATCACACTGTGCCACCAGCAAACTATGAACTTCGTTGATGGCTTGCGGTGAATTGGCGACCCACATCGGAATTTCCACACGGGCAATATGCGGGCGGCCATGCGAGCCGACGTTGAGATAAAAAAAGGCAATTTCGTAATTTAAGCCGGTATCCAGACGGTAGCTTTTGTTACGCGGACTCTGCTGTACCATGACGGCGGAACGCTGGCCGGGGTGTAACACTCTGGAAAATAACCAGTCATCGGTTAATCCTTCAAAAGGGCCATCGGTTTCCACAATCGAGCGCCGCACATCAGCATCATCCAGCATCAGCAAATGCAACAACCGAATCACAAAACGGCTGTCATGCCGATCCACATACCCGACCAGGCTGGCATTACACTGATACATATCGTGCATCAGGATATGCACATCATGAAAAGCTACCAGCGCCCCGCGATAATCTGCTTCAAGCTGTGCGGCGCCGGTAATATCCGTCCCCAGCAGCCACAGTAAAGGCCCATCCACCAGACCCAGCAACGGCGCTTTATAATGGCGGCGCTGATGGGCAAACTCTACCAGCGCTGTAATTTCCTGTACGGTGCGGCGTGCATTCACCACCGTGTTTTTAATAATCGCCCCAATGCCGTTTTCCTCACGCAAATCCGAATCCGCGTAAAACAGATGCGGTTCACAAAGCTGCTCCGGCAGTTCATGGCTGCCATGATAATAAACAAACCCTGCGATATTGGTCAGATAGTACAGGGCTGAGCCATGAATATCTGGGTAAACCTGCGACCCATCCACCGCGATGATGGTCGCCCAGCGCGGCGGCACAGGACAGTCAATGCGGCTGTTGACATTTTCCTCAAGCGGGGCTGCCCCCCGGTATCCCGCATCTCGCAGACGTACCAGTTCGATTTTTCGCTGCACTTCCTCTAAATCGCTGGCCTGACCCAGCATATCCAGCGCATACTGGCCGCGTTCACTAAGGTCCTGTGAACGATAGGCCGCGTGTCGCCCCATGCGCTGTACCTGTTCGATGAGTTTGTCAAATTCAAGCGACATGACCATTTCCTCAACTTGAGAGCGAGTGTAGCACGAGTGTTCTATTCGCGTCAACTCGTGTGTTGACCGTGCGGCAGTAGTCAGTTAAAAATGGAATAGATTTAGATAGAATAGCGCTCATGGAATTTGATCTGACAGTATTTGCCACCCGCTTTTTAGGGATATTCATTGAGGCCACCCCGTTTTTGCTGCTGGGAACGCTGGCCTCCGGCTTAATTGAAGCCTTTGTGAATAAGGATGACATCGCCCGCCTTGTTCCCCGGAATCCGATTTTAGCTACTGTTATGGGCGGGATGCTTGGGTTTATGTTTCCGGTGTGCGAGTGTGGAGTCGTGCCTGTCACGCGCCGCCTGTACAAAAAAGGGCTGCCACTTTCCACAGGCATTACTTTTTTGCTGGCTGCTCCGGTGATGAATCCGGTGGTGGTTGCCAGCACCTACGCGGCTTTTGGGGCGGGGCCAGTGCTGTATGGCCGTTACCTCATGACCGCGCTGGTAGCGATTAGCGTTGGCCTGATTTTTGCCGTGCAGAATCGCCCGCAGCGCATTTTGCGCCCGCAGGCACTTTTTGTTCCGATTACAGGGGGTTCGGAGGCCGCCCTTCCGACAGTTTCCGAACGGATGGAACTGCTGCCCGGCCTCAAAAAAGCGCTGCTGCTGGCACGCGAAGAATTTTTTGAAATGGGGCGGTATCTGATTTTTGGTAGTCTGCTGGCGGCAGCCATGGGAACGCTGGCGCTGGATAAAGAAATCGAAACGCTGGCAAGCAATCCGGTGAATTCCGTGTTTGTGATGCAGGCATCGGCGTTTGTGCTGAGTGTGTGCAGCACCGTTGATGCGTTTCTGGCACTCGCTTTTGCCAACACCTTTACCACAGGCTCAATTCTGGGTTTTCTGGTATTTGGGCCAATGGTCGATATTAAATCAACCATGATGTTTCTGGGAGTGTTCAAACGGCGGGTTGTTGTTTACCTGATTGTGCTGCCGTTTCTGCTGACCGCCCTGCTCTCGATTGCCATCAATTTAAATATGAGGTTTTAGCCATGACTGACCATGTTCACGATGAACACTGCGACCATGACCATCACGAGGAAGGCATCCACTGGCAGATGGTACAGAGCTGGACACAAACGGGTATCCTCATCCTGATGGGGCTGTATTTTATTGACCTTGCGCTACCCGGTGGACAGCTTGGCAACTATATTAACGTAGATAACTTTGGCTGGTTAACCTGGGTTGGGGCAGCGATATTTTTGTCAATGGGGGTCATCAACGCGATTGATTTGCTCCGCAGCCAGCCGGAAGAACATCATCATGAGCATGACCACCAACATTCAAAAGCAGGCAGTTTGTCCTCATGGATTTTTCTGGGAATTGCGGCTGTTCCCCTGATTTTTGGACTGGGTGTTCCCTCCAAACCCCTGAGCGCGGACGCGATTTCGGGCGACCTTTCAACCAACGTTTCCGCTATCAACTTAGGCACTTCTCAGGCCAGCATTGATATTCCTTCGGAACAGCGCAACATCCTTGACTGGATTAAGGTGTTTAGCCAGGGCAGCGACCTGCGCGAATTTGAAGGGCAGGCGGCTGATGTGATTGGGTTTGTGTATAAAGATGCACAACTGCGTGATACGGACGATTTTATGGTGGTGCGGTTCACCATGAGCTGCTGTGTGGCTGATGCGCGTCCGTTTGGGCTGATAGTTGATGCACCCGACGGACAGGAATTTACCCAGGATACCTGGATTCAGGTCAAAGGCAGAATTGAGATTCGCAGCATCGACGGAGTAGATACGCCGGTGCTGGTGGCCGACTCAATCGTCATTACGCAGCAGCCGGAACAGCCCTATCTCTACTTTTAGTTTGAGGAATATGTTGGATCGTCTGGATTACACCGCGCTCGGCACGATAGGCGTTTTAACGGCTGCCATCGTGACCGTGATTTTGCTTGGCAATAATGTGGGCGTGCGGGTTGAGAGTTATTCCCCTCAGGAAGTGGCAGCAGGCAGCACAGCCATTTCCATTCGTTTTTATGATGAAATGAATCGGGAAAGTGTTGAAGAAAATTTCACTATCGCTCCTGACGTAAGCGGCCTGTTTCGCTGGAGCAACCCCAGAGAGGTCGTTTTTCAACCGGACACTCCCCTGACAGGAGGAACGACCTACACGGTATGGCTGGAAAAAGGAACGGAATCTCAAAATGGCAGCGCGGAACTGAAGGATGATTTCAAATTTTCCTTCCGGGTGAATCTGCCGAAAGTGCTTTACCTTGCGCCTTCAACCTCTCCTCAGCGCAACCTGATGGCCTTTGATTTAAATACACTGGAAGTCCAGCAGTTAACCGATACGGAATTTGGGGTGGTGGATTACGCGGTTGGCCCGGATGGAAAATATATTGCCTATTCCATCTACAATCAGGATGGGTCATCGGACATCTGGCTTTACGATACCAAAACAGGCAGCAGCCGACAGATTACCAACTGTGCTAATGCGTTTTGCGCCGCCCCCACGTGGCATCCTGACGGCACACGAATCGCCTATGAACGGGAAGATTACAACAGCGCTTTAGGCGTCATCGGTGCGCGGCGTATCTGGGTGGTGGATATTAACAGCGCCCAATCCACGACTCTGTTTCAGGATTCACAAATTGTCGGACATTCGCCGACCTATGCTCCCACAGGCAACCGGATTGCCCTGTTTTCGACCAATCCCCCCGGCATCATGGTCTACGATTTTGTATCAGGTGAATCAGCCATCATTGAGAGTATGCAGGGCATTGTTGGTAGTTTTTCCGCCGATGGTAAAAAACTGGTTTATCCGATTCTCGTGCGCGGTGCAATGGGAGATACTTTTTATACCCAACTTGAGGGGTTAGAAATTTCTGGCGCGTTGAGCGAAGGCCGCCGCACCCGCATTACAGGTGAGCCAGAAGCTCCGATTGAGGATATTCAGGGATTCTGGCATCCTGACGGGGTACATATTGCGCTGGCACGCCGTTATCTGGATGACCGTTACACGTTTGGCGCTCAAATTTATTTGCTGAATACGGACACGGGAGAAGTCAAATCGCTGGTCGTGGATGATGCCTACACACATGGCGGGCTGGAATGGAGTCCTGATGGCAGTTTGCTGGTGTATCAGCGTTTTAATCATGAGGTGTCCGGCTCAAAACCCGAAGTCTGGTACTACAACATGACCACAGGCGAATCCGTCAAGGTGACAGATGATGCCTTTTTACCGGGGGTGTTGCCCTGATGGATAAACAAAAACGGGCATACGGTCTGATTCTGCTGCTCATGTTCCCTATCGTGGGCGTGTTTGGCATGATTTTTATCCTGCTGAACAACAGCCTCAATCCGCAGGAAACGCCCGAAGCCTCCTACCCGACTCCGGTTTCCCTGCTGCGGCCATCGGTCACATTTGCGCCTGTTCTGGATAACCCCGCCCCAACTACCCCGATTAAAGATTTTGAAGGGAACCGTTTCACACTGGCCGATTTTCAGGGGCAGGTCGTGGTGGTTAATTTTTGGGCGACGTGGTGTGCGCCCTGCGTGCGTGAGATGCCCGCCTTGCAGGAATTTGCACAGGAAAATCCCGACGTGGTGATTCTCTCTGTGACTGACCCCAACGATGGGCAAACCGTAGCCGACATTCAAGCGTTTATTGAAAAATATAAACTGACCGATGTGCGAATTGGGCTGGACGAGCAAAGCCGCTTAAAAGGCTTCATGAGCGTGGTCAATTTGCCGACCACTTACATCCTTGATACAGAGGGCATGGTGCGCTTCCGGCAAATTGGCGAAGTCACTTTAGATGACCTCAATTATTATCTTGATGAACTTTCCTGATATACATCGAGTTGAATATCTCTTTGCGCTGGGCATCGCGGCGGGGCTGCTGGCCGGAGGCTGGTTTCTCCTGTGGACGGCCTTGCAGGTTGGGAACTGGCAGCGCTGGCTGGATGTGTATCTGCTCACCATTCTGGCAGGAATCGTGGGGGCGCGGGCTGGCTACGTTCTTTTGCATTTAAGCGATTTTCAGGATGCGCCTTTATACGTGTTCCGGTTGTGGTATGGAGCGCTAACCTGGCAGGGTGCAGTTTTAGGAGCAGGAGCAGCAATGCCTTTGCTGTGTCACTGGCGTCAGGTATCTTTTACAGCATTTTCCGACGGAGCAGCGCTGGCTGTTCCGGTTATTTTGATGAGCATCGGCTGGTCGTGCCGCAAAGTGGGCTGCTTGATTGGCCCGGAGGTTTCCCCTACAGAAGATTATCCGGTCTGGCTGGTGAGTTATTTGCCAGACTTGCAGGGAAATGTCCTGCCACGTTACGAACTGCAAATGCTGGCGATTGGGCTTTTTTTGCTGATTCTGGTTTTTGTGGGCAGTTTAACGCTGCAAAATCGGTGTTCAGGAAAACGGCTGTGGCTGTCGCTGGCGTTGTGCGGGGCGGCGCTGCTGGTCTTATTTACGCTGCAAGAAAAAAATTTTACGCTGGATAAAATCTCTGCCTTCCTGATGATGATGGTGAGCATCGGGATATTTTTACGCCGCCCGTCAGCCAGTCGTATAGCACACGTTGTTCCCAAATCCGTTATAATGCCGCCTCATGAAAATTCGTGATATTTTCCTCCTGTTCTGGATACTGCTGCTGATTCCCCTGACGATTGGTGGCGCGTATTTTTCATATCAGCAGTCGCGCCAGCGTGTTCGTGAACTGAACCAGATTATCCCACTCAATGAAACCGACATGGAACAGGTAATCCGGCTGGTGCTGGAGCTTGAAGAAGCTGAAGAAACTGAGGCTATAGAACCGGAGGTGAGCGCCTCAACCCGAATACCGCCTACCCCTGTTCCTACCGAATCGACTTCTCAGCCGGAATCAACGCAGCAAGCTGTTGAGCCTGAAATCACACAGGAGGTTATTCCAGATGCAGAAGCCACTGAGCAGGTAGTAGAAGCCGTAGAAGCAGTTGAAATTGACCCGCGCCGTGTAACCATCCTGCTTATGGGGATTGACCAGCGTGAAGGGGAAGAAGGCCAGTTCCGCACCGATACCATCATTGTGCTGAGTCTGGACCCGATTGCTAAAACCGGTGCTATGCTTTCGATTCCGCGTGATTTATGGGTGTCTATTCCCGGTGGGTTCGGCGAAAACCGCATCAACACCGCCAATTTTATCGGGGATAACCCGGAGGTGGCCTATCCCGGTGGCGGCCCGACTCTGGCAATGAAGGCAGTAGAAAAAGTCATTGGTGTTCCCATTGACCACTACATTCTGGTTAACTTTGATGCCTTTATCACGCTGGTGGATGTCATCGGCCCGATTGAAGTTTGCCCGCCGGAAGCCATTGACGACCCGAAATATCCTGATGGCAGTTACGGCTACCAGCCGATTTATATTGAGGCGGGCTGTCAGGAAATGCCTGCCGAACAGCTGCTGCAATATTCGCGTACCCGTGCTACTTCCGGCGGTGATTTTGACCGCGCCAAACGTCAGCAGGAAGTTATCTTAGCCATACGAGATAAAATTCTCAGTCTGGGCGGGGTCACATCCCTGCTGGGTGACGCGCTAACCCTGTGGGAATCGGTGAGTAACAATATCAAAACAGATTTAACGCTGGATGAGATAATTGCCCTTGCCAGAGCCGCACAGGACGTTGAAACCATCTGCAAAGGCACGATTGGGACGGGTGAAGTGTTAATAGGTACAGGGCCGGACGGCAGTGATATTTTAATTCCCATCGGGACGGATATTATTTCGCTGGTGTCGGATTTGTTCCGTGCCAATTGTCCCGATGAAACCGCACCAGAAGCCCCGCTGACCCTGCCCGAATTTCCCCTAGATCCGGCCAACATTCCCCAGGAAGTGCAGCAGGAAACCCCCACCATTGCCGTGCTGAACGGGACAACGATTCAAGGCCGTGCCGGAGTGCTGGAAACCCATATTGAAACCTATATAAATGTGGAAAAAATCGGGAACTATGCCTCAACCAGTGTCACGGAAACGTATGTGATTTTTTACGGTGAGCATCTCAATTCGGCGGCCTATGTCGCGCAAATTCTGGCCGCTTTGAATAACGGTCAAAAGCCGCGTGTGGAGCGCGGTCAGGGCAGCAGCCCCGATGGGGATGTGGTTGTGGTTATTGGAACTGATCTGGTGCTGCCTACTGGGGAATAACCACGCCCCACGCCGCGCCCCGGCTAACCTGATACACATGCCCGTTGCTGGCAGAAAAATATAAAATTTCGCTGCTGGCGGTAACGGTGCGCTGTAACATCCCCGGATATTCAATTTCTCTTTCAATGGCATACCCTAACGCTTCACGGATACCATCTTTTCGCCAGATGTAATAAATCGGGCCGTTGGTCTGATGAAATCCTTCTGGCGCACGATACAACCCATCAAACAAAGGCATTCCCGGGATGTATTCATCGGCCAGGCGGAGCGCTTCCATACCGCTAATCATCACGTAAACAGTTCCCAGTACCGGAATATAAACAATGGTGCCGCGTTCAAATCGCTGTTCCCGGAAGGTCGTCACCAGAGGAGCCGTCGGACATTCCATCGGCTCAGGAGCAAAAAACCAGCCTTCCGCACACTGCACTTTCACCACCGACTGCGCGGCCACTTCCTGCACCCCATCACTCACCCGCACCATAAAGGTCATTGAGTCGCGGCCATCGTTAAAAACAGGCAGTTGAATACTGCCCGCCGCAGGCAAATAGGTGGCTTCTTCCATAAATTGTCCGTTGTACAGCCAGCCAGCCCGTACATTCATGATGGGCCCCTGTCCCTGCCAGATGAGCGTTACAGTGCTGCCCGCCGGAGCGACAACCGGATCAACGATAAAAATACTGATACCAAGCGGCAAAATAGTTTGCGGTGCGGCCATTAGCGCAACGGGGGGAACGTAAACGGTTGAGCCTGTGCCAACCTGCGTGACTTGTGTAAGGCAGTTTCCGGTCATCAATTCTTCTACGCTGATGCCATAACGAGCGCCAAGCGTAAAAAGATTTTCATTGATTTGAAGTTGATACGCTGTCCATCCCGTCGGATGTACACAGGTGAGAAGGGGCGCGTTTTGCTGCTGGCCGGAAATTAACTTGCTGTTCTGCACCGTTGATTCCGATAGGGTGGGTTCTTTGACCGGCGTGCTGGTTGAATCAACATCGCTGTTCATATTGCAGCCCGTTAGAAGGATAAACACAAGCACTAGGAATAATTTTAGTTTTGGCATCGTCGGCACTCCAGTTTATACAATTAATTTACAAGATTTTGACAGGAGGTACTTGACGAGGGCGCTACGTCTGTATAACAAAGAACTAATGGTACTCTAACAATTTCCTTACGATGGATAATTGAACCGTAGGCAGAACGACGGTAGCCACAGCCTTCGACTTGCCCTTAAAATTCAAACGGAAGGAGTATTCAATTGGCTAAAAAACCCCCGCCAGCCATGAATCCATTTGAACGATGGGTTAAACGCTGGCGTAACAATGTGCGCCAGATGGTGGCACGCGGCGATTTAACCGCGCTGGTGATTGTGTGGTCGCTGCTGGTGCTGCCCGTGCTGGCGCTGCATACGGCTGACTGGGCGGATGGGATGCTGACGCTGCTGATTGTGGTTTCGGCGTCAGTCAGTTTTGGCTATCTGCTGGCGTGGAGTCGGCTTTCCGAACTGGTTGCGATTATCCTCAGTTCGTTTTACGGCCTGTTTCTGATTTCTGGCACGATGATTCTGTTTCTAGCCAATGGCGGCGGGCCGGTATCGCGCACAAGGGATTTTATCCAGCGTACCGCCGACTGGATAAACACCATATCTACAGGCGGCGCGGGAACAGATAACCTTGTATTTGTCTTTTTCCTGGGGATTGTCCTATGGTTTTTAGGGCATAACTCTACCTGGCATGTATTCCGCCTTGACCGTGTATGGCGGGCGATCATTCCGCCGGGGCTGGTGCTGGTCATTAACAACTATTCCTATGATGGTAGCGCCCATCTGGAATTTTATCTGATTGCCTACGTTTTTCTGGCGATGCTGCTGGTGGTGCGTTCTCATGTGGATGCCCGTGAATACGAGTGGTATCGCAATCGGGTGAAATATTCGCGCAACCTTCGCAAATATTTTTTGCGAATCGGGGCAACACTGGCGCTGGTATTTGTCACAGTCGGGTTTATCCTGCCCAATGGGAATGATAGAGATAATCTGGAACGCTCTAAAGCCTTTTTGGACAGCATTTCGCGTTTTACCGAAATCTGGAATCGCCTGTTTTCCAAACTGGAAAGTCAGGGGGTTGCCAGTCCAGAATATTACGGTGGGGATCGGTTAGAGTTAGGCGGTGCGATTCAACTTGGCGAAGCGCCTGTTTTTGAAGTGACTGCCCCTTCCGGCGTGCGTTATTACTGGCGTTCTACTGTTTTTGAGACTTATAACGCGGGTGGCTGGGATCATAACCGTTCTGTCCGTGCCACCAAAGAAGATGATGGGCTGCGTCTCAATATTGGAGAAACCCTGCCCGCCAGCCGCCGCGAAGTAGAGCAAACCTTCCGTATCCTGCTCACCGCCAACAATCTGATTTATGCCGCCCCGCAGCCGGTGGAATTTGGTCTGCCCGTGCGGGTAGAACTGGATTGTGTGACCGCCCCCGGCAGTTTTGAGTGTGTAAATCAGGGGCTGGAAGTGGATGCGGCCATCGCCAAAACCATTGATCCGGTGCGCGAAAATGAAACCTATGTGATGGTTTCATCGGTCAGTGTGGCCGATGCTGACGCGCTTCGCAGCGCGGGAACGGAGTATCCTGGCTGGGTCACGCAGAAATATTTGCAGGGCGTTGAACAGGTCACACCCCGGCTGGCTGAATTAACCCGAAATATTGTCGTGGGGGCAGCCACCCCCTATGACAAAGCCAAAGCGATAGAACGCTGGCTGCGACAAAACATCGCTTACAATGAGTCGATTCCAGCGCCGCCGCCGGGGGTTGATCCAGTAGACTGGGCCGTATTCGATTTGCGGGAAGGCTACTGTAACTACTATGCGTCCGCTATGATTCTGATGCTGCGTGTGGAAGGGATTCCGGCACGCATGGCAGCAGGTTTTTCCCAGGGGGAATTTAATCCAGCAACAAATACCTATCTGGTGCGGGAACGGGATGCCCATACATGGGTAGAAGTGTATTTTCCGGGGCATGGCTGGGTTGAATTTGAACCCACAGCCGATGAACAGCCCTTAGAACGCGAAGGCGACAGCACGCCCGAACCGCCTCAGGTCACGGCTACCCCCCTGCCAA
>CAZKZS010000013.1:22496-33593 GCA_964557285.1 uncultured Anaerolineae bacterium
AACCAATACCCCGACTCCGCTGCCGTCAAACACGCCGCAGCCGCAGGAATTACAGCAGACTCCAACCCCCACGCCGCAGCAGCCGGAACAAGACCCGCTGACTCCTCCTACCGCGACTCCGACCCCCACGCCAACCCCGGTGCCGCCCATGCCACAGGATACTCAGGTGGATTCGGATGACAGTCCGGGGGTTCTCAAGATTTTGTTCTGGTTTTTCCTGGCGCTGGTGATTACGCTGCTGGTGCTGGCGGCAGGAGTAGCGTTTACCATCTGGTGGGTCGAACATCGTGGTTTGGGCGGGCTAACCCTGGTTGAAAAAGCCTACGCTCGACTGGGAATTTACGGCAAGTGGCTGGGAATCCGTCTAACCCAGGAAGAAACACCGGAAGAACGCCGCGTGGAACTGGAAAAAAATGTACCGGAAGGCAAAAAGCCCATCCGTGACATCACTTCGCTCTATGTAGAAAACCGTTATGGGCGGCCTCATAAAGATGAAGCCGATGAGCTTGAGGCCAAAAATGCCTGGGGTGAAGCCCGCCTTGCCTTCATCCGACGCAAGTTCCAGAAGTGGTTTGGCAGGGCGTAAAAAGGCAGCAAGCGCCGTCTATTATTCTGGCGGCGCTTTTGTTTTGTCTGAGGTTTCACCTTCGGGCAGGGTTTCGCCGACCACCACTTCTAATTCTTCCTCAGGTGGTTCGGGTGCGGGCAGCGATGCAATTTCAACATTTTCCGTAGATGCATCGTGACGTACCATCGTCAGCTTGCCATCAATAAACGCGCCTTCTTCGGTGGTAATGGCCGATGCGCTGATATTTCCCCAGACGCGGGCAGTCCTTAAAAGCTGGACTTTGCTGCCGCTAATATTCCCCCGTACTGCTCCGGCCACCGAAATATTTTTTGCATGAATGTCGGCGTTAATTTTGGCGGTTTCCCCCACCAGAATATTACCATCAATTTCCAGTATTCCTTCAAACGTGCCGTCCAGCCGCACATTCGCCTGGCTGCGGAGTTCACCGGAAAAAACACAGTTGGGGCCGATGACCGTTTCAAAGCCGACAGGCTGACGGGGTAGGGGCGCGGGAGCAGGTTTCGATTCAAGGGATTCGGTTTCAGGGCGGGGTTGGGAACGCCGTCCACTAAAAAAGGTCATGGTGTCCTTTTCCTGATTCACTCACGATAAAATATTATCACACTTATTGAAGGAAAAAAGACCATGACTCTGGCGGATACAACCTCAGTTCGGTTTGGGGAGGGGCAAATTGGTATTTATTATCTGGCGGATACCGACCAGCCCGCCCCTTTTGTTATGCTGCTGCATGGCATCCCCGGTTCGGAAAAAAATCATGACCTTGCCTACCATCTTCGGGCAAAAGGCTGGCATGTGCTGGTGCTGCATTTTATGGGAGCATGGGGCAGTGGTGGCAGTTATAACCCGCTTCACCACCCGGACGAAGTGCGGGCGGCGCTGGACTTTGTACTCAGCAGCCAGTCGCCCCGTCCTATTGCCCCCTTAAGAATCGCGCTGGTGGGTTACAGTCTGGGCAGCCGTGCCGCGCTATTGGCGGCGGCGAAGGACACACGGGTCAAAGCCGTGATTTCTATGGCAGGCATTTGTGATTTTTCTGACCTGCTGCTGTCAGATGATTTTTTTGCTACGGCTGCTCAGTTTTTAAATGTAGCTCACGGCGCTGCTCTCAGAGAACTTTTTTTCAGGCTGGGTGAAGGGATTCAGCCCTATGAGGCGTTAGATAAAATTGCGCCGCGTCCTGTGCTGCTGATTCACGGGTCGGAGGATGAGATTGTGCCAGCTTTTCATCTGGATGGATTTACCTCCGCCGCCCATGTGCAAAAAGTGCTTTTGCCGGATGCAGGTCATTTGTTTGCCCTGCACCGCACCGAACTCATTCAAACGGTCAGCGATTTTTTAGAAAAGCATGTGTGAGCGTCGATTCAAGGCGTCAATCACCTGACGGTCAGCCGCCGAAAACGCATAGCGGCTTAATTCGGCTTCTGTCACCCACCGCCAATCCGCGCATTGAAGTGCCTGCGGCTGGCCGCCTTCGGGCAAATATAAACATTCAAACACATGGAGGGTAATTTTGAAATGAGTATAGGCATGATTCACTTTGACAAAAAATGCTCCCACTTCAACCTGAATACCCAGTTCTTCATAAAGTTCGCGTTTGAGGCAGTCCTGTAAGGTTTCGCCGTTTTCCTGTTTGCCGCCGGGGAATTCCCATAGGCCGCCCAATAACTTATTGTCTGGTCGTTTGGCAATTAAAAGCTCACGATTCTTATTACGAATTAAGCCTGCGGTCACATGATAATGGGGCGTGGGCGCTTTTTTCTTTTTTACCGGACGTTTTTCCTGCACGCCACGCTGAAACGCCAGACAGTAGTCGCGGATAGGGCATTCCCCACACAAAGGGCTGCGCGGCTTACAAATGGTGCGCCCCAGTTCCATAAGCGCCTGATTGTAATCGCCAGGATTTTCAGCCGGAACAAGCTGCTCGGCCATTTCCCACAGGCGATTTTGCACGGTGTTTTGGGTGACATCTTCCTCTATATCAAAAATACGGGAGAACACCCGAATCACATTTCCATCCAGCACGGGCGCGGCTTCCCCAAAAGCGATACTGGCGATTGCGCCCGCAGTGTAGCGTCCGATGCCGGGAAGCTGCATGAGCGATTCAGCAGTGTCTGGAAACTGTCCACCGTACTGCTCAACGATTTTTTTTGCGGCCTGGTGCATGTTGCGGGCGCGGCTGTAATAGCCTAAACCTTCCCACATTTTTAGAACCGTATCCTGATCAGCCGCCGCTAAATCCTGCACGGTGGGAAAAGCTGCCGTAAAACGCTCAAAATAGGGCATAACCGTAGTGACCTGAGTCTGCTGAAGCATAATTTCTGACAGCCAGACGCGGTATGGGTCTTGAGAGGTACGCCAGGGCAAGGGCGCGGCTTTTTCAGCGTACCATGCCTGTAATGGCCGGATGAAACGATTATCCACGCGGAGTCGGCCCTTTAACGGGCATCCCGTTCAGGAATGGCAAAGTACATTTTGCCTGCCGCGCTGCGAATGTAACGGGTAATAACAACTGTCAGGCTGCGGTCAAGGTAACGCTTGCCGCCTTCGACCACCACCATCGTTCCATCCTCTAAATATCCAACCCCCTGATCGGGTTCACGCCCCTCCTGAATAATACGAATATCCAGTTCTTCGCCGGGCAAAAGGGCGGGCTGCAATGCCAGTGACAGGTCATTTAAATTCAGCACCTGAACACCATGTACACTGGCAACACTGTTCAGATTAAAGTCATTGGTCATCAGGGGCAGCCCTCGCGCTTTTGCCACTTCCACGAGTTTAGAATCTACGGCCTCAATCGCTTCAGGATTGTCGTCAATCACCTGAACCGGATTCACCCCTTCCTGCTTGAGTTTATTTAAAATTTCCAGTCCGTGCCGCCCGCGCTGTCGTCGAATAGGGTCGCTGGAATTGGCAATGTTGTGGAGTTCAGAAAGGACAAACTGTGGTACGTACAAAATGCCCTGAATAAAACCGCTTTTGCTGATGTCCAGAATCCGGCCATCAATAATCACACTGGTATCCAGTATGACACCTGTATCCACGTTCATGCTGGGTAGGGTGCTGGTCAGGCTTACCCCGCGCAGGCGTCGGGCAAAATGCAGCATGTCAAAGGTTCTGGCCGAAAATAACACGATACAAAAATAGGAAGCGACCGCAGAAGAAATAATTGGGGAATACTGCCCCAACCAGCCCGGCAGCAACGACAACGGCCAGACCAGCAGCAGCGCGATAAACAACCCGACCACCAACCCTATCAGGGAATTGAGCAGGATTTCGATGGGCGATTCCATCAGAATCCGCCGTAAAGATTTGGCTGGACGGGTGGTTAACCAGGGCGACACAATCAGCCCAAACAGCGCTCCTACCAGGGAAAAAAGCAGCCCATTGGCATCTTCCGGCAAATTGACGGTATCTGCGGTAGATACCCCAAAACTTGCCCCGACAATAGCAAAGACAATCATGCCCAGAATGCGGAAAACAAATTCGATTGACAAACTGCGTCCTCCTGCGCGGCACAATCAGCCGTTGGGATAAAAGAGGACGGCGGGGAACATTGAGGGGAATAAGCGGTCTGGATTCAGATAAAGGAAGGTGAGTCCTGGCCGGAATTTCCTCAATGGATTGTACAACGCGACACAAGCTATTAGGATAAACACCCGAACTCTAACATGGATTCGCCTGCAACGTCAATGTTAAGTCGTCTTTCTCTCAATACTTTCATCCTGATACTAAGTAACACCCTCACCGCAGGGCTGGCCTTTTTACTGAGCCTGTTGATTGGGCGCGGGTTGGGTGATACGGGGTTAGGGCGTTACGCGGCGGTCATGGCCTGGATTTTCCCCCTTACGATTCTGGCGGATTTTGGGGTAAGCACCCTGATAACGCGGGATGTGGCTGAAAATCGCAGCCGCACCGCCGATTATATTCGGCAGGCGTTGTTCTGGCGATGGGTGCTGGCAGGCGGACTCGTTTTATTCCTCTGGATAGGAGCTTCGGCTGCTGAGACTGCTCAAGGGCTAAGAATCGCCAGTTTTTTGATCCTGATTGATTCACTTTTTGGAATTTACACGGCAGTATGGCGGGCATGGCAAATCATGTGGCCTATCCTGCTGCTGAATACGGGGCTGCTCAGTTTGCAAGTGGTGGGTACAGCGCTGGTACTGTGGCAGGGCGGAGGATTAAACGCGGTACTGGCCGCGCTGGTACTGGCAGATGGGATTCAGCTAGGCGCGGCATGGCTGTTGTGGCGATTCAAGTTTGACCGTCCTGTTCCGCAGACGGAAAAAATCATTCACTGGGAATTTCTCAAAAAAGCCCTGCCTTTTGCAGCAGGTGGGCTGCTGGCCGCCGTTTACAGCCGGATGATTTTTTTGATTCTGGAATCCGCTGCCAGCCCTGAAGTGGTAGGATGGTTTGCGGCGGCCTCTCGCTTTGTTGAAGCGGCCAAAATGCCGGCGCTGGCGCTGTTCGGCGCGATTTTTCCTCTGCTGGCTGCTCTTTCCCGTGATTCGGCTGCGTTACACAGTCTGGTGAAAAAAGTGAATTGGGGGCTGACGATTTATGCTTTCGGCGGGACGGTGTTTTTGACCCTGCTCAGTCAACCGATTCTGGATTTCACGTTCGGAGAGGGATTTCAAAATACTGTTCCCATCCTTATGCTTTTAAGCTGGAGTCTGATTCCGTCGCTGCTGCGCCAGAATTTCGCGGCAGTCCACTATGCCCTGCACCACGAACATAGGGTTAATCAAATCATGCTGGTGGCGCTCCCTGTGCAGGGTATGGCTGGTATAGTGCTGGTTCAAATCATGGGCGGGCGTGGCGCAGCCTGGACCCTGTTATGCAGTGAGAGCCTGTTGATGGTAGGGTTATGGATGTCTTATAGGAGACAACTCCGTGAGAATCGGGATTCTGATACCGGGTTTTTCAGCGAGTGAGTCGGATTGGTCGATTCCTGTTTATCTTAATCTGGTACGAGAACTCGCTCGCAGCCATGATGTGCGGGTGTTTCCGATTCGTTATCCTTTTTCCCGCGAGCCTTACGAAGTGTACGGCGCGAAAGTGTTTCCTTTTGGCGGCGGGTCGTATACGTCCGGTTTGCAGCGCTGGCGTTTGATTCGGGACGTTGAAAAAGCGCTCATCCAGCATCATCAAACCCTGCCTTTTGATGTGCTGCACGCTATCTGGGCAGATGAAACAGGATATATTGCCAATCGGGTTGGCAAAAAAATGGGGATTCCCACAGTGGTGAGTATTGCGGGAGGAGAACTGGTCGGCTTCCCTGAGATTCATTATGGGCTGCAACTGGGCCGTTTTACCTCATGGTTGGTGTACCATGCCGTTAAGAGTGCCACCCGTCTGATTGTACCCTGTATTTATACCGAACAGCTTCTTCAGCACTACACGGGTAGCCAGGAACGGATTCGGCTTGTGCCGCTTGGCGTAGATACTACACTTTTTACGCTGCCAGAACAGGAACGGCGCACGCTGGAATTTTTGCATGTTGCCTCTTTAAGTCCGGTAAAACGCCAGGACATGCTGCTGCACCTGTTTACCAAACTGCCCAATGCCCATCTGCATATCGTGGGGGATGGAACGCTCCGTGAAACTCTCAAACAGTTAGCTGTGGATTTAGGAATCGCTGAACGGGTGATTTTTCATGGGGAGGTTGCCCATGACCGGCTTCCCACGTATTATCAGCAGGCCGAATTTCTGGTGATGACTTCGCAGCACGAAGCCTTTTGTATGGCGGCGGTAGAGGCGGCGGCGTGCGGTACACTGGTGTTTGGCAGCAGCGTCGGGGTGCTGCCTGAAATTGGCATGACCGCCCCCGATGTAAATGGGCTGGCTGAACGGATTGTAATGCGGCGGCGTGCCAGCGCCGAACAACGGCGTATTCAATTACGCTGGCATGTGGAACAGGCTTACAGCCTTGGACAGATGGTACAGGGCATTGTTCGCGTGTATAAAGAAATCACCTGAATTTACTATCCACTGAAAACTCATATTCTTAAAATCCCATCGTTTCGGGACGGCGGTAGTGGATAAGGCGCTGCAAGGCTTTTAATTCATACGGCCAGTCGTACCATTCCAGCTTGTAGCGCACACCGGAAAGGGTTTTTAACAAAGTACGCATCCTGCCGCCCAGACGCATATCAGTTACAGTGGGGTAGTAGGCGTTGACTACCGCTTCAAAATCCCTGACTTTGCGACGCACATCATCTTTTAAAAATGGGGTATTGGGGTCGCGGCGCAGGGCAAAGGTCTGCCATTCGTCGCTTGCCCACTCATCCAGCGTTTGCGGAAACCGGAATCCTAATTCCTGTGCGGCTTTTAAAAGTTCGCTGCGGTCATGCGGGACAGGGGTATAAATGTACAGGATAAGCTCCGTAGCAGGGTTAATCGCTTTTACTTTGCGGATGAAGCGAATGGTATTTTCGGCATCAGCAAGCGGGTCGGGAGGATTACCCATCACAAATGAAAATTCCGGTACAATGCCCACTTCCTGCATTTTGCGGGCAATTTCCAGCGTGCGGTTCGTGCTGGATTTGCCGCCTTTGTTCATCAATTTCAGGGTTTCGTCTGAACCGCTTTCCGCCCCCATAAAAATCATTTTGCAGCCGGAGCGTTTGAGCTTTTGCCAGGTGGCATCGCTGTAAGTGCTGAGTTTGTCAATCCGTCCCAGCGCCCACCAGTGGATGCCAAGCGGCATCAGGCGTTCGGCAATATCAGCAGCACGGTCTTCCTGAATAAAAAAATCCATGTCATGAAATTCGATGGCATCCGCGCCATATTTTTCGACGAGAATCCGCCCTACTTTTTCCACCCGTTCCGGCGATTCGGGCAGCCAGCGCTGGTTAACAATTCGCACCACCGCACAAAAATTACAGGCGAACGGACATCCAAAACTGGTGTGATGACTCATCACCGCGCTGCCCAGATAACTTTTGCCACGATAGGTCAGCACGTCGTCCAGCCGTTCATAAGGCCACAGGGGAAGGGAATCTAACGGCACAAGCGGCGCACGGGGATTGATTTTGACTTGATTTTCATCTTGCCAAATGAGACTCGGCACATCGTTTAAACTGCCGCCGTGATGAAGGGTATCCACCAGTTTTCGGAAAGCAATTTCGCCCTGCCCCTCAATCACATAATCGACCAGCCCACTGGTGACACATACATCTCCATGATGGGAGGGGAAGTAACCGCCCCACACGATGATTAACTGCGGCAGCGCAGCTTTGACCCGTCGGCAAACCTCAATTGCCTGCATTAACTGAGGCCCCGGCATGGTGGAAACCGCTAACAGCTTTGCCCCAGTGGCCTTTGCTTTTTCAATAATAACTTCAGCCGGATTCTCGACCACATTTCCATCAATAAAAATGGGTAGATAATCTCCGTCAATTACGGATGCAATTGCCAGCAGTGACATCGGCAAACGCTGTTTACCTCTGGTCACGCATTGAGGGTTAAATAAAAGGATGGTCGGGGTCATCGTTCCCCTATTCTAATAGAGTCGATGAATATCTGGCAAATGTTTAGCTGCTGTGCCGAATATGCAAAATGTCGCCATCCTGCACGATGTAGGTTTTGCCTTCCAGACGCAGCTTGCCGGCTTCTTTAACGGCCTGTTCGCTGCCCAGTTCCATCAGTACATCATAGGTCATGACTTCCGCGCGGATAAACCCTTTTTGCAAGTCGGAATGAATGACGCCTGCCGCTTCTGGCGCGGTTGCTCCTATATGGACACTCCACGCCCGCACTTCATCTTTGCCAACCGTAAAAAAGGATTGCAGGTGCATGAGGTCATAAGCAGCCCGGATAGCACGTTTGGCAATCGGTTCAGTGATGCCGTATTCCTGCAAAAAAACGTCACGGTCCTCTTTGCTTAACTGAGCGATTTCGGCTTCAATTTTGCCCTGCAAACTTAAGGTCTGGGTATTTTTATGCGGATACGTCACGCTGGGTGGGCGTAGCTCGTCACCTGTATTAAAAACCACCAGCAGCGGCTTTTGCGATAAAAATCCAAAACCCCGCAGCGATTTTTCTTCTTCCGGTTCGAGTTCAAGGTCACGCAGCGGAATTTCATTTTCCAGCGTGCTTTTCAGCCGTTCCATCAGGGCAACTTCCTGTTCCAGTTTGTCGCGTCCGACTTTGCTGGCACGGTTCAGGTCACTTTGCAGGCGTTCGAGTTTTTTCTCAATCATGATCAGGTCAGACAGGATAAACTCCGTATCCACCATTTCCACATCCCGCTTGGGGTCAATCGTGATATAGGGATGGGGAACAGCGTCATCTTCAAAAGCACGAATCACATGTACAAAGCCGTCTACCTGTGCCAGTTCATTTTTCAACTGACCACTCAGCCCACTTTCACCAAATCCCTTATCAATACCCGCGATGTCGCTAAATGTGACCGTTGCATAAACCGTTTTTTTCGGTTCATACATAGCGCTGAGTTTATCCACACGCTCATCCGGCACGTTCACAACCGCATTAAAAACTTCAATTTGCCCGCTTGAAACCGCGCCCGTCGGGCGGTTGAGTCCGGTTAGGGCGTTAAAAATGGTGGTTTTGCTGCTGTTTGGCAGTCCGATAATTCCTAATCTCATGTTATTTCCCTACAAACTCTACCAATGTTTTTGCTGTTAACTGCACATCTTCTGCTGAAAGTTCTGGGTATAAGGGAAGTGATACAATTTTGGGGGTAACAGCCATCAATACAGGTAAATCGTCTGGCACAGTTCGCACCCGTCCCCGATAGGCAGGCTGACAGTGAATAGGCTGCGGATAATGAATCCCTGTGCCAATGCCACGCTCACGGAGTCGTTGCATAAGCTGTTCGCGCTGCTCAACCTGCACCACATATAAATGATAAACAGGCTCTGTCTGAGGGCGAACGGAAGGCCGAATGAGTGCAGCAGGTTCTAAAATTTCATCGTATATGCGTACCAGGTCGCGCCGCCGCTGATTATCACGGTCTAAATAGCGAAGTTTAACCCGCAGAATAGCCGCTTGAAGTTCATCCAGACGGGAATTTATACCTGTTTCATCGCTAATATAATGTGACCGCCAGCCGTACTGCCGTAGAGCTTTCATGCGCTCATAAAGGATTTTGTCCTGGGTAACAACCGCGCCGCCGTCCCCAAACGCTCCCAGATTTTTGGTTGGGTAAAAACTAAATGTTCCAATGATGCCTATACTACCAACCTGACAGCCGTGATAACGAGCGCCGTGTGCCTGCGCGCAGTCCTCAATCAGATAAAGCTGATGTTTTTCAGCAATCGCACGCAGAGGATTTAAATCCGCAGGCAGTCCGTACAGATGCACAGCAATAATCGCTCTGGTGCGTGGGGTAATGGCCTGCTGGACGGCTGCCGGATCAAGGGTATAAAAATCGGGTTCAATATCCACCAGCACCGGCACAGCACCAGCTAATTCTATAGCGGCTGCCGTTGCGACGGCTGTGTGTCCGGTGGTGATGACTTCATCCCCTGCGCCAATCTCCAGCGCCCGCAGCGCCAGTTCAATAGCATCCGTGCCATTTCCGACTCCCAGCGCATACCTGGATTCACAGTAAGCGGCAAATTCTGTTTCAAAGGTTTCCACTTCTTTTCCCAGAATATACCAGCCGCCAGACAGTACACGTCGAACCGCCTCATCAATTTCTTGTTGATAAGCTGTGTAGGATGCACCGGGGTTTGCCTGTACAATCACCTGTGTAACGCTTTCAATCGTGTCTGCACCTCAGCATACAGGTGTTGATGGATGGTTTCAATATCCTGGCTGGCATTCACTCTGAACCAGCGTTCCGGCTCATCAGCGATCAGTTTTTCGTAGCCTGCCCGCACCCGTTGATGAAATTCCAGCGCCATTGCGTCCATCCGATTCCAATCTTCAGCCGCATTTTTGCGCCGCCGCAGCCCATCTTCCACCGATAAATCCAGATAAGCCGTTAAATCGGGTTTTAGCCCGCCCGTCGCAAAAGTGAGGATAGCCTTCAGCGCGTTTAAATCCAGCCCGTGTCCGTATCCCTGGTAGGCCAGCGTGGAATCACTGTAACGGTCGCAGACAACAATTCCGCCGGACTCCAGGTGTGGACGGATGACCTGCGCTACCAACTGCGCTCGTGAGGCCGCATAAAGCAAGGTTTCCGCATGGGGGTGCATGGCTGTATTTTTTAAATCGTGTAACACCTGGCGAATCTGATCACCGATAGCGGTACCACCGGGTTCACGGGTCTGGATAACGGTGTACCCTTCTGACCTGAGTTTTTCGACGAGGAGGCCAATTTGCGTGGATTTTCCGCTTCCATCCGGGCCTTCCAGGGTAATGAGCATTGTGGTTATTCCTGACATTCCCCGCTATGGTAGCGCCAGATGCCGACAATCACAACCTTGACCTCCGGCGCAGACACGGCTACACTTTAAAAGATAACGTGTCCCTATAGCTCAGAGGATAGATCGTTGGCCTCCGGAGCCAGAGGCGCAGGTTCGAGTCCTGCTAGGGAC
>CAZKZS010000014.1:0-33208 GCA_964557285.1 uncultured Anaerolineae bacterium
TCCGGTTTATCCGTCATCAAAATCAATTCCCCATCCAGATACACTTCCGTATAGCCTACCTGTCGCAGGTCAAAAAGGTAGCTGCCAGAGTCAGGAACAAAAAGGCGGCCTGTCCATTCGACGCTGTAAGGACGCGGCAGAGGCAGTTCATGAAAATACATATTCGGGGTTAAATCCACACGAACAATTTCCGGCTGTCCCATCCAATCCTCAGAGGCGTAATATGCCCCCATCAGCCCGTGTATTTCCCCTATATCGTGGAAGAACATCATTTCCGGTATAGTCTCATAACCGCCAAATTCGGGCGTTGACCAGGCAATCGCGCTGCTGCTGGTCTGAATCGTGTGCAGCCCCTGATATAACCGGATCGGTTTTTCCGGCTGAACAGGTTGACCATCCAGAATCAGGCGGCCTGAAAACTGGAAAAAGTACGTGCCATATACTGGAACATACAAATAGCCTTCATCGGATATTCCCTGTATCCGCGCTATTTCCTCCGCCGGAATATCCATCACATAGAACAGCAGGGGAATATTTTCCGGTCTGTCTCGCAAATCAGGTGCATCCAGATACACCGCCCCGCCTGATGCCGCCGGATACAGCCAGCGTGCATATTCAAATAGGGTTGATTCCCCGGGCATAAAAAAGAGGCTGGTTTCACCTGATGTTCGCAGGGGCAAATCATTCTGCACATGAAAGGGGTTTTCTTGCCACGAATGGGTAAGGTCTGGCGCGACAAAATTTGCTACCAGGCTGTCCATCGGAAACGGCGGCTGACGGGACATCAGCACCAGATGGTCGCTGCGCTGGTTAAAAGTGTCGGCAAAGAGTTTTTCATGGGTAGAAAAACTCGCCCAGGTGCGGTAATCATGACGCTGCCTGTCAAAATAGGTATCTATATTTAAATAGGCGACCAGCACCAGCAGCCCCGCGCCTACACTCCACACCACCGCACGAGGCACAGACCAGCTGATGAGTTTTTTACCCCAGATTTCCAGCGCCAGCGCACAGAAAAACGCCACTGGAATCATGGCCGCACCCACTCGATTGGCCTGCGGGGTATCGGATTTTACGGTGATGATTCCAGTCAGCAGCGCGGCAGCCAGCAAAAGCACAAACAGCCAGTCATCCTGTTTGACCGTGTACCAGATGCCGACCAGAAACAGCAGGCCACTTAACACGTCCAGCATCGGCGCTTCTGGCAGGTTGTGGCGGCCAAAGGGATCACCCACAAAATGAAACATTTCCAGGTAACGCGGAATGTTATAACGCAGCACATCGGCTACCGATTCATTTTCACCCCGATTCGCCTCATAAAAGATGAAGGTTTCGCGGGAACGCTGCGAAAATAAATCCGGGTCTTTGCGGGCAAAAATCAGCAGGGGCGCGCTGAGCAATAAAATGGTGAGGCCAACCGCACCGAATAAAAAGGCCGTTTTCTGTCGAGATTTCCAGTACGGCCAGCGTACCAGCACAAAAATAAAAATCGGGATGATGGCAATCCGAAATGAGCCATAAAACCACAGCCCAAATCCAATCGCCGCCGCCAGCCCCAACGCATCGCGCAGCCTGCCATAGTTGACCAGCCGCAGCGCAAAATAGAGAGTCAGCAGCACAAAAAAGACATTATCAATGCCCGTCATGGCGACCCGACTGAAGTTGATTGACCAGCGCATGGTCGCCAGAAAAAAGGCCATCAGCAACCCAAACCACCCACCGCGTAATTCCTTCCCCACCCCATACGCGGCCAGCACCCCCGCCGTCCCCCAGAATACATTAACCAGCCGCAGCGACAGGGCGCTGTGTTCCCCAAAAAGCAGCTGTCCAGCGGCATACGTAAAAAGCTGGATGCCCGTCATATGAATCCCGGGGACAAACAGGGGACGGTAGTCGTCACGCTTGATCATTTCTATCGTTTGCTCACCCGCGTCGGCCTCATCGACCCACACCCCAAAAGGGTAATTTTGCAGGTCGTAAAGCCGCAAAAATAATCCCAGCGCGACCACCAGCACCACCGCGAATCCTAAAACTCCGGTTTCAGCGCGGGAAGTGTTCCAATCGCGGCGAGTCAGCAGGACACCGCCTACCAGCCATAAAATCACCCCTACCCCAAAATAATTCCAGGGGCGGCTGGTCGGAATATCCGGTAAAACATCGGCAAACAGCCAGCTTGCATAGCCGATGAGAATCAGCCCTGCCAGCAGCAGGACTCCAGCAACAGCCCACAACCATCGATTGGTGGTGAGATTCAAATTATGGTAGGAAAAAGAAGTAATCTGAAGTTCTGTCACCCTCCTGTCCTGGGGGAGTAAAAGCTCCTCCACCTTAATGGGTTGAGGGACGGACCGTAGGGGCAGGAACATGCCTGCCCGAAAAAGGGCGGGGTTCGGGGTGGAGGACAAAACCGCATGATTGCGGCGGCGCAAAAAGAAAAACAGCAGCCCTCCCAAAAAAAGAAAAACACCTGCTGCCAGTACGGATTTTCGCATGGGGTTTAAAGCGGCAGAGCAACCGTAAAGGTTGAACCTTTTCCCGGCACACTGGCAACACTCACACTGCCGCCGTGCGCTTTGACAACGGACTGCGCGATATATAATCCCTGCCCAAGCCCGCGTGGGTCAAGCAGCGTCCCGTTTTGAGCGCGGGCTTCGCCCCGGTAAAAAGGATCAAATATAAAAGGAAGGTCTTTGGGCTGAATCCCGACTCCGGTATCCTCAATTTCCAGAAGCACCTGCTGGTCACGGATTTTGCCCAGTTGAATCACAATATCCCCACCGGGCAGGGTATAGTTCACCGCGTTATCTATCAGATGACCTAACGCCCACTGCAAACGGCGGTTATCCCCCTGAATTTGCAGCGCCCGATGGTTGGTAATCATGCTGGTGGTGTGAAGATGAGATTTCAAGATGCGGGGTTCATACCCTTTCAGCACGGTAAAGGTCAGTTCATCCAGCGCCAGCGAATCGCGCCGCACTTCCAGATTACCCCGGCTAAGTTCCGACATATCAATCAACTGCACTACCATCCGGTCAAGGGTGGCAACGTTGCGGCTGATGGCTTCCAGAAATTTGCGGTTGGGCGGCTGACCTTCCGGCAGATTAAGCAGGACTTCGCTTGCCCCTTTAATAGAAGCCAATGGGGTCCGTAATTCATGCGACATCTGGCCGATAAATGAGTCTTTTAATTTGTCCGCTACCGACAGGTGCGCCGCGTCATGCAGCAGCATGACCGTGCCAAGATGCTGCCCATTCTGGTCATTAATGGCCGCCAGTTTTACGTCCAGGGCTTTATTATTCACCATCACCCGCATTGGGTCGCCAACTAACTGCATCTGCGAATCAACGGGCGGGATATTTTCGGTGCGCTCGAACAGAGTCCCCAAATCGCTGTTCCAGAAATGGCGGGTAGAACCAATCAGACGGCGGGCGGTTTCATTCATTAAAATAATTCGCCCGTCCGCCCCTTGCATAATGACGCCTTCATCCAGCTTGCCCAGGATTCCCGTCAGGCGGGCAATTTCAATCGTCTGGCGGCGGGCGCGTTCCTGAATACGCTCCGCCCGTTCCTGATAGTCGGCTTCCTCCCGCATTTTGTTCCGGCTGCTCAGGCCGCTATACAAACGGGCAAACACGGATTCCGCCGCGTTGCCCAGGTCACTTAACACGCGGACAAGGCTGACAAAATGATGCGCCTGACGATCATCGGGAACAGAGTTCATAAGCTGGCTGCGTTTTTCTTTACTCGTTCAGCAATCACTTCTAACAGAATACCATGAAACTTATCAAAATCTGGCAGGGGTTTGAAGATAATACGGTCTACGCCGTCCCGATGAAAATAGTCATTTTGCTGCGATTCGGATAATTGAAACGCGGTCATCAGGATAATAGGGATTTTGTTCAGGACAGGGGACTGACGAATCCGGCGGGCAATTTCATTCCCATTCGGCCCTGGCATCCGAATATCCATCAAGGCAAGTTCTGGTAGTTCACTGCTATCCACCAGCCCACTGTCCACATCTTCCAGAAAGTCAAACGCATCATTCCCGTTCGCAAATTCAATCGCCTGATGTCCCCACACCGAAAACATCACTTTGACGACGTTGCGAATATCGACTTCATCTTCCACGAGTAACCACTGTGACACACGAGACTCCTTCCAGGATTATCTTATCACGAGGACAAGCCCACACGATTCCTTACCATTATAATGGCACAGCCAAAACTTGCTAAGCCGTTAACGAACGAATATGATAGTGTTTGTTTTGAGCAAGATTTTGGAGATGTTTCCGTGCCAACCTGGATGGTGGTTGAAGACGAACCCGATATTTACGATGTACTTTTAGCGATGTTTGAAATCTGGGGCATTGATGGGGTTGCCTTTGTGGATGGCGGCCAGGCGGTCAACTGGATTGATGATGTTGACCAGGGACGAGTACGCGGTGAACTCCCTGAACTCGCCATTATTGACATTCGCCTGCCTACCCTGAACGGCCCGGAAGTCGGACAGCGCCTTCGTCGCAGCCCCATTCTGAAACACATGGCAATTGTCCTGATTACCGCCTATCGACTCGCCCCTTCTGAGGAAAAGGCGGTGATTCACCAGGCCGATGCGAATTTACTGATGTACAAACCCCTACCGGGGATGCCAGAACTTCGAGCTACACTGGATCAGGTCATTGAAGAGTGCCGCAAAGCCCACGAAAAATCCGAGTAACCCGCTTCACTGAAACGGGGGTTTTTTATACAAAGTCAGCTTCCTTTTTACTGAAACGGGAAGCGGAACATAATTTAATACTGGGTCTGTGTGGAAACCTGCTTAAACAGCCCACGCCGGCCTATCATGCAGTGGTCGAACGTTCCGGACGGGTGCTGGCCGCCGCGTTACGGACTCCGCCCCACAACCTTATTCTTTCCCATACCAGCTATCCCAACGCGCTGGCGCTGATTGCGCTAGATGTCTATGAAATGTACGGCACGATTCCCGGTGTGATAGGGACACACGCCCAATTGTTTGCGGCGCTGTGGGAAAAACTGAGTGGGCAAATTCCCTTCCTGTCCGCCAAACAGCGTATTTACCAGCTTGAAAAAGCCAGACCTATAACCGGAGTGGCGGGTCAGATGTGCCATGCGACGGAACATCATCGGGAACTGGTGCTGGCGTGGCTGAACGGCTTTTACCGTGATACAGAGGATGATGACCAGCGCAGCCGTGAGGAAAATGAACGGGTAGCAGACCGCTTTTTAAAAACGCCAGCAGCAGGACTGGTCCTGTGGGAAGTGGACGGGCAGCTCGTTTCAATGGCCGGATACACCAGCCCGACCCCACACGGAATCCGTATCAGCGCGGTCTATACTCCGCCGGAATACCGTAGAAACGGCTATGCCAGTGCATGTGTGACTACGTTGAGTCAATTTTTGCTGTCACAGGGGTACAAATTTTGTTTTTTATTCACCGACCTCAACAACCCGACTTCCAACCACATTTATCAGGAAATCGGCTACACGCCGGTGCGGGATGTTGATATCTATGAGTTCATCTGAGCGCTACCGTCCCTTTTTAAGTGAAGCAGATTTTGCCCATTTGCTGGCGGAACTTGAACGCCCTCTGTTGCCCGCCCTGCGGTTAAATACCCTCAAAGCCGACATCATGCAGCAGAGCCAACGCTGGCCGGACTGGTACGGCTGGCAAATGGAGGAGATTTTTTTCTGTGAGGCGGGCAGGCAGCTTATCACTTATGATGTGCCGGCCGGCCAGACCCTTGAGTACAAAATGGGCGCGTATTACATTCAGGATGCCGCTTCTATGCTGCCCGTTGAAATGTTCACCGATGCGGACACACCCCTGATTCTGGATATGGCCGCCGCGCCGGGTGGCAAAACAACCCATCTCGTCAGCCGTTTTCAGGATAGGGCGGTGATGGTTGCCAATGACAGCAGCGCTAGCCGCCTGACCGCGCTCCGGTCAAATTTACAGGTCTGGGGCGCGATGGGAGTCATGGTGACAAATTTTAATGGCGAACAGATGGGCTTTCAGAACACCTTTGACAAAATTTTGCTGGATGCACCCTGTTCTGGTGATACGCTCCGCCCGCACAAAGGCAGCAAACAGCGCGACGTATCGGCCAGCGAGCAGCAGCGCCTTCAGCAGCGACAAATTTCTCTGCTGACTGCCGCCTATGAAGCGTTAAAACCAGGCGGCGAAGTGGTATATTCAACCTGTACGCTCTCACCCGATGAAAATGAAGCGGTTTTAGATGCCCTGCTGCGCCGCTATCCGGCGGCGGTAGAAGCTGTGACCCATCTGCCGTTTGGGGAAAATGCCTGTGGCTTAACCGCCCATGGCGAACAGGTTTATGATGCCCAAATCAAAAACGCGATTCGCCTGTGGCCGCACCTTTACCACACCTCCGGCTTTTTTGCCGCCCGACTCCGCAAGCTGGAGGCCACACCGGACTCAAAATCTGTGCCTGAACAGGGGCATCAGCGAAAACGTTTTCTCAACGAACAACTCATTTTTGACAGCCTGCAACAGCACTACGGCTTTGATTTTTATCCTCTGGCGGCGGGATTAACCTTCTGGCAGCATGACGATTCCATTTACGCGATTCCCGATACCCTGCTGGAACATTTTGGCAGCCTGCCGCATGTCTCCGCCGGATTTTTGTTCGGTCAGTGGATGGATAAAAAATTTGTGCCGTCGCATGAACTGATTACCCGATTTGAGACTCAGTTCACGCAGCCGCGTTTTACGCTGACGGACGCGCAGAAAAAAATCTGGCTGGAAGGGCGTGAGCTGCGGGATGTCTCACTGCCTTCCGACATTGTACTGCTGCAAGATGAGCAGGGGCGCTTTTTAGGACGTGGCAAGGTTTCCGGCGGGCGAATCCGAAACCTGCTGCCCAAACGATTCATTTCATGACTGTGCCTGGATTTTATCAATCAGTCGGGACGCTAACGCGACTTCCGTTCCTGCCAGCCCGACACTTAAAAATAAGCTGATTTTTCCTGCCGGACGGTGAATTTTGCCGCTAATTACGTCGGCTAAATCGTGCAGAGGGAGCGTTGTCCCGTCCAGCACCGAACCCGTTTCGGAACTGCGCTCCTGTTCCGGGCTGTCAGTCACGATAAACCCTGCCCGCCGCACCACTTCTTCATCAATTTCACGGGCAGTTGTTCCTTTTGGCCCCAGTGTAGTGATATGAGCGCCTTCTTTGATCCATGCCCCCCGAATAACGGGTTCGCGGCTGGTCGTTGCCCCGACCACAATATCCGCCCCGCGCACCGCCGACTCCGCATTTTCCACAGGGAAAATTTTCAAATGGGGCATCAGTTCGTGTACGTCGGCACAAAACGCCTCCCGATGGGCAGGGGCGCGGCTGAACACGCGAATTTCCTTCAGAGGAAACAGGCTGGTAATGGCGCGAAGCTGAGAATACGCCTGCCGTCCTGTGCCGATAAGCGCTAAGACTTCCGCGTTAGGTGGCGCAAGATGTTTGACTGCCACCCCTCCGATTGCTCCTGTCCGCAGCACCCCAAGCGCTTCCCCAATGACCAGCCCTTTTAAACGTCCGGTATCCTGTTCCCAGACTGCGTTTAACTGGTCATCATAAGTCAGGCGGCCTCTTAAATAAACGCGGAAACCCACCATCCCATTCGCCCCGCCAACAGTAAAACGCATCGCGCCGTTTTCAAAAGGCAAATCCCAGCGCGGTGTTCCGGCGTAACGACCATTGGCGCGTGCCAGAAACACCTGCTCCATCACCGCAATGGATTCGGTGGGGGTCAGATACTTGTGGACGTGTTCATCGGTTAAAACAGGCGGGTTATCCATGTTTTTCCAGCCTCATTTTAGTCGTTGGCTGATCCCATTGGGAGACATGCGCCATTTCTTCAATCACCAGCGAGACATCGGCGGTCAGGGGCAGCAAAATGCTGACCTGTGTTCCGGCGCCGGGTTTGGAAGTCAGGGAAATTTGCCCGCCGTGTGCGGTGATAATTTGCTTTGCCAGAAACAATCCCTGCCCCGACCCCGGCACTTTAAGGCGTGTCCCGTCCGGCAGAGTCGGTTTGCCCCGGTAAAATCGGGTGAATACGTGCGGCAGTTCTTCAGGGAAAATGCCTGCTCCGGTATCTTCGATTAAAAATTCGATTCGGCTTTCTTCCACAATCGGATACGCCTGAAGATACACCTGAGCGCCGGATGTCGCGTATTTGATGCTGTTGTCCAAAAGATTGCCCAATGCCATTCGCAGCCGTTTTTCATCCCCCAGGACGTAAACATCATCTTCCGGCAGGCTGACTTCCAGATCAATACCCGCCGCCACTGCCAGCGAACGCCATTCTTCGACCAGCGCCAGCAGCAAATCCGCAACATGCACCGCCTGTTCCCGCAGTTCATTCTGCCGCAGCAGGGTTAAATCGCGGTATTCGGTAATCATACGCTGCATGGCACGCGAATCCTGAGCAATATCCTGTGCCAGTTTATCAATTCCCGTTGTATGAAGATTGGTATCCGCCGTTTGCACCCGCCGCAACGGGGAAACGTGGGCATCCTGCGCCAGTTCGTTCAGCATGGCTTCCCGCCGATGGGCGCTAACCGCCTTGTCCGTCACATCCTGCAACATAAGAACCGTTCCGACAGGTTTATCGGCCATGGTCACAAGGGAGGCGGCCTGTACATGCAGCATTTTATGATTCATACGGATTTGCATAGTTTCGTTAATCGAAAAAATCCCCGGCGCAATCTCTTTCCCTAAACGATTCGACACCTGCGCCGCCCAGACTTTTAACTGCTGCGCTTCCCGCGAATCGCCGTACACGCCAAGCATGTCACGGGCAGCGCCGTTCATCGTCATGACTCGTCCCTCAAAATCCTGAATCAGAACACCGTGCGGCAGCCCTTCCAGAATCGCCTGCAAATGGGCAACCTGACGCCGTTCCTGCCGTAAATCACTTTGAATCTGCTGCACCTGAAGTTTGGCCGCCGCCGCATAGCGGTCTAAAGCAACGCCCATCGCGCTAATTTCGTCACGGGCGGTCATGTGCGTGCGGGAGTCTTCCCCTGCCGCCAGTTGGTCAGCCACCTGAGTCACTTTATTGATGCGCCGAATCTGCCACGAAACGGACAGGTAGCCCGCGATACACACGATGCCGACCACCGCCGCCGCCAGCAGGCTGACAATTTGCTGGGTAAAATTGGAGCTTTCGACGGGAGGGGATTGATACACCGCCAGCACCCCTAACGGCGCTTCTCCCACGATAAAAGGCATATACGTCGTTTGATAGGATTTGCCCTTCAGGGTGAGATTTTGAATTTCCGCTTCCGTGCTGGTATTTGTAAATGCGGAATCAAAGACAGAGGTTTCTAATTCCGTCTGAGGACTGTCCAGCGTAGAGCCAAGAAAAACCGCCCCGCCGCCGAATAAAGTCAGCCGTGCATCTCCTTGAATCGTGTTCAGGACGCGCGTCACATCCATCCCGATCAGCACCAGACCCGTGAGGGTTTCGCCTTCTTTCACCGGCCCAACCACCACCAGCATCGGACGCCGTTCCACCATCACGACGTTGCTGGCGCTGGCTGCACCGCCCATCACACGCTGTACCGCCTGAATACTGGTCAACTGCGTTTGTGAAGTCACCGCGTAATCCACCGTGCCGGAATTGACGACACGCTGCAACCCGATAATTTCATTTCCCTCCGGGCTGCCTACCACTACAAAATCCAGTTCAGCAAGGGCAGCCAATGGCTCAATTCTATCTTGCAGGGTTGCCCCGTCTGCGGTGCGAATCGCCTGGGACACCCCCTGAGTGAAGGCAATGCGATTGACTTCGGTTCGCAGCATGTCCCCTAACTCAAGCGCTTCTTTTGCGATACGCTCCCGTGAAGCCAGCACACCGGTAGCGGCAGGTTTTTCTTCGGCGGTCAGCGCGTAGGCCAGCCCGTAAGCGCTCAGCATCAGCGCCACCATGAGTCCGAGCAGGATCGGCATCAGAATCCGCCAGCGCATCGACACAAAATGGGGAGGTGTATTTTTGGGAACACGAATTTTATAAGAAGTGCGTTCAGACATAGGTGCTTGAATCCATGATTACAGCCCTAGCCTACAATGACCATCTTCCTACTGCAAGATTTACGTGTGAAGATTTGTTGAAAAATCCTTCTGCCCATGAGCAGAAGGATGCATAAAATTAGTCAAAATCCGATAGGCGGTAGCCGATGCCGCGCACATTTACAATTAAATCCAGATTATCGCTGCTGGACTTGACCTTACGGCGAAGATTAGACACATGCGGACGGATGACCTCACGGGCTTCAGTTTCATCAACGGTGTAACCGCGTACCTCACGCACCAGTTCGCTGCATGGCACAATCCGCCCCCGGTGCGCTGCCAGATAGAGCAGCAGGTCAAATTCGGTAGGGGTTAAATCAATCGTGTCGTCCTCCAGCGAAATTTGATACCTGCCGGGGTAAAGGGTCAGCGGCCCCAGTTCCATCACGGCAAGCTGGCCCTTGGCCGCGGGAACAGTTTCCGGCACTTCTTCCGCCAGATTCACATTCGGCACGGCGGTACGGGGGGCTTCCTCAACTTCTTCTTCCGTCAGTTCTTCAACGGTGGTTTGAATCATCTTAAGTAGATTCCGCCGCCGCCGCATATTACGGGCGCGTTCCAGTCCACGCGCTACGCTGTCCCGAATATCGCGGCTGCTGCTGGGTTTCACCAGATAATCATGCGCCCCCAGCCGTAAACTTTCTACCGCGCTGTTCAAGCTGGCGTATCCTGTCATAAGGATAACACTGGTATCTGTGCTTTTGTCCTTAATGCGTGCCAGCAAATCCACACCAGAAATTCCCGGCATACGGATGTCCGTCAGCACGACATCAAATTCCTGTTTTTCCAATTGTTCCAGCGCTTCCTCACCGGAAGCAGCTGCCTCTACCTGATAGCCGACGCGCTGTAGGGTTTTGGTGATGGAGTATCGAATCGCGCCTTCATCATCAACGACAAGAATACGAGCAGTTTCTTCATTAACCATAAGGTCTGTACTCTAAATTTTTTCTGGATTTATTCTACATTAACGATACAGCAAATTTAATACTTTTACCACTATTAGCAAAAACTTTTTAGACACTTTTTCACACAGCCTTAATCCAGCACCGACCAGCGCACCCGCAGCGCAGAGTCTGTGGTCGGAGTTACGGCAAAAGTTTCGGCAATTCGTCCCTGCAATCCGTTGACAGTTGGGGCAACAAACCACGCAATTTCATCATCCACCGTCAGGAGAGGCACACGATCGCGGTAGCTTTTAGGGACTTTGAGGTTGATAAACACATCTGATAGTTTTTGGGAATGGCCGCCCAACCCCAACGGCACAAAGCGATCACCGGGGCGGCGGGTTCGCAGCACAAGCTCCGCACCGGCTTTTACTGCCAGCGTTGCTTCCAGAGGGTCATCTCGATAAATTTCGGTAGAACGCCCATCCACGACCCAATAGGTGTAAAAGCGCATGGTTTCTGTGAAAAATCCCTGCCCTTCAGCAT
Organism: uncultured Anaerolineae bacterium; assembly: GCA_964557285.1. Classification (GTDB taxonomy): domain Bacteria; phylum Chloroflexota; class Anaerolineae; order Aggregatilineales; family J027; genus SB15. The sequence goes on from CAZKZS010000014.1 coordinate 11,539, forward strand.
CTACATGCACAACTTCGCCGGATCGAAGATGCGGGATGTGGCGTGGAAAAGGCCGTATCCCGCCATAGTGAAGGGTAAAATCATCGTAGCCAATATGAAGCTGCACATCGCCCGGTAAATTCATTTGCTGTCCGGTTGTGCCGCAGGTAATCAACTGACAGGCCGACTCCAGTTGAGTATAGGGAATTTCTCCATACGAGAGTTCGCTTAAGATATTTCTCAGTACGTAACGCTGCACGCCGGGGAGTTCAGCTATAAAGGCGTGGCGGTCAACAAAAGCGATTTCTCCGTCTTCGGTTTCGCCCCAATCGACCATCCGGGCGATGGCCTTCTGCGCGACGGACTGCACCACTTCGTAATCCCGTTGAGCAATCACCGCCACACGCGCCAGTGAGTCGGCAATATCCGGCCTCACTTTTTTCAAAAGCGGTAAAATCTCATGCCGCACCTGATTACGGAAAAAGCGCACATCGGTATTGGTTTCATCCTGACGCGGTACAATTCCCTGCTGTTCGGCAAATTCGCTAATTCTGGCGCGGGGGATGTCCAGCAGAGGGCGAATGAGCAGGATGTCCTCCGCCGCGTCGTAAATTGCTTCGGGTGCGTCCTGCCGCAGATGGGTTTCAGAAAGGGGTGCAACATGCAGCATCCCGCGTAAACCGGCCAGACCCGTACCGCGAAACAGGTGCATCAGAATGGTTTCCGTCTGGTCGTCGCGGTGATGTCCAAGTGCAACATAAGAAGCATCCTCCGCCAGCGCAGTTTCGGCCAGAAAAGTATAACGTGCCTGCCGTGCGGCCACTTCCAGACTCAAGCCCATGGCGTCCGCCCATGTTTTAACATCAAAACTGCCCTGGGCAACACGAATCCCCCAGTGTTCCGCCGTGTGTCGAGCGTGTTCAACATCAGCATGGCTGCTTTCGCCCCGCAGTTGATGGTCAAAGGCTGCTGCGTGCAGGTTATATCCAAAATGAGGCTGAAGCAGATGCAGCACGCGCAGCAGTACCAGCGAGTCGACCCCACCAGATACCGCTACAATGATGGTTTTGTCCTCCAAGGGGAGTTTCATGTTTTCCAAAGCAGCCTGGATGTCTTGCAGCATCATTTCATCCTCGTTACTTTGGGGTGAATATAACAAAAGTGGGGAAAAAGTCGAATATTCTTTGCATCTTCTCAGAAAAAATCATATATATTCTTAATATCGCAGTTTGCAAGGAAACGGCATATGAGGTCAGTAAGAGTTGTTCCCATCGTATTGCTGATAGGATTCTTCGTTTTGGTTTTGCCACGCTCCTACGCTCAGGATACCGCCGAAGATGGACTCGCGCCCCGTATGGTCACGGGGACGTATCAGACGACCTATTATGCTGGATTTTCTGACTGGCAGGTTTTTCCTGTGCTGCTGCCGATGCTTTCCGCCGACAATCATCTGCCCTATCACCAGCGCTTTGACCTGCGTCCCACTGCTCAGATTATCGGGCAGATAAACGGCGAAGTAGGGGAAGGAGTCTATCAAATTTCCCTGCCAGACAGTCCCACAGAAGCCGGATGGTATGATACCGACGGCGACCCCACAACTCCCTCCCCAGTCAAAGTTTTTATGATTGGAACAGGCACGGGCATGGTGGGAGAAGATTTTGTCAGCCGCTACGATTTTGTTTATACCCGCAGTTTTGGTTTTGACCCAAATACGCATTTGTGGAGTGGCCGTCTGCTGGTCTGGTCGGCGGAGGACAAAGCCGAACTGCCCATTTTAAACGGCGACGACAATATTTATTACACCCTGGATGATATTCAGGTAACTGTTCCGGCGGGGTGGAGCGTGGTGGAGGTTAAAGCTAAAAACAGCCTCAGCGCGGAGTCGGTGCGGGTTTTCCGCACCAGCCAGCCGATGATTGAACTGGCCGAACCGACTTATCTGGAAGATGTAGATTTATCCCAACTCAGCTATCAGGATGCTTTTTTAAGTCTGCTGGATTATCTGGAACAAACCTATGTGTTCACGGATTACCGACAGGTCAACTGGGATGAAATTCGCACAGTCTACGGGCCCAAGGCGGCCAAAGTGACCACAGATGCTGAATTTCATGCGCTGCTCGAAACCGCATTGTTTTCCTTCCACGATGGGCATCTGGCGATTATTGGCCCCGGGATACCGGAATGGTTCTGGGGCTGGGTTGGGATGCAGGTGTTTCCGGTCAACAATGAACTGATGGTGCTAAAAGTCTATGATGTCAGCCCTACTGCCCGTCACACCAGTATTATTCCGGGAACGGTCATCACCAGCGTTAACGGTATAGATGCGCTGGATTATTTTGCCAGTGTACCCCGTACCATTTATAGCGGCGGCCATGACGAAGGTGATTTGTGGCGGCGTGGCACGATGGCTTTTCGGGGAAGCCCCGGTACAGTCTATAATATAAGTTATCGGCTGCCGGATGGCTCACAGGGACAGGCACGGATCGAAACCGATTACATTGGCAATATTGAAAACCATCAAACCGCCACCCCCGCCCCACTAACTTATGCGATTCTGCCGGAAAATGTCGGGCTGATTACGATTCATAATTTCACATCTGCTATGCTGGATAACCTGTGGGACGAAGCCATGATGACTCTGCTCAAAAAGCAGGTTACGGGTATTGTCATTGACCTCCGCGAAAACGGCGGCGGATTCAGTGTGCTATCCAATTACATGCTTGGCTCGTTTCTGGATGAAGATGTGTATGCCGGACGGGAAATTTCCGCACTGGATGAAGATGGGGACGGTGAACGGGATATTGAGGATGACTTTTATTACGGGCGGCAACGGGTATTTGACCCCTCCCGTGTGGTGGTTCTCATCGGGCCAGAATGTTTTAGCGCGTGTGAATTTGCCGCCTATGCCCTCAAAGATATTGGCGCACGGGTCATCGGCCACCTGACCAGTGGTGGCGCGGGCGGTGGAGTCGGCGCGACCTATCACTTGCCCGGCGGCACTACGATTTATGGCATGGGTGTGGTCATGTCCGAAGATTTAGAAGGCAATGTGATTATCGAAGGCATCGGCGTGCCGTTGGATGTGCAGGTGCCGTTTTCCGCCGAAGCGCTGGCCTCCGGTCAGGATGTGGTGCTGGAAACCGCCGTGCGCCTGCTGTTGCAGTAGAGTAATATAGTGAAAAAGGGCTGCTCATCACGCAGCCCGTCCTATAAAGATTATATTCACACCCGTTTTTTTCTGGAAGATTCCTTTGGCTGCCGTGTTGACCTGGTAGATGAAGCCTATCTCCGCGAAGAATTACGCGCCCGCATTTTAGATGAGGTTATCTATGTCGAGAGACTATAAACTCTACTGATATAGGTCATTGTTCCGCCAATTTCGCCAGCGCGGTGTATTTCATCATCCGCATCAAATGTTCTAACTGGAGGTAGTCGTTTAATTCTTTCTGTTCTTCGGCGGTTAATGTTCCGTGACGATTAGCCTCTAAAAGTGCATTGAGGCGCGTTTCCGCAGCATCGGACAGACGGAAATTTGCCATTTGTTCCAGACTCGGCTCAGAGGTAATAAAATCAATGAATTCGGTATAATAACGATCCGCTTTTTGTACCAGTACCATGATATGGACTCCACTATCTCTCACTCTATTCTTATTCTAATGAGCAGAAATAGACTGGCAAGCACCGGAAAGCACGGCTAGACTTGTCCCCATGTTCAACCGTGTTCCCAGAGACAACTACCCGGACGACTACGAAAGCCGCGCTTATCAGCATTATAAGGAATCTCTACAGCCCGGCCTGCTGTTGTGGGTGCGTGACTCGTCAGAGTATATGTTTTTTGCCACCCTGGTTTTTATTTTTGCAGGCATGGGGCTGCTGGTCGCGTGGATTGCGCTGCCGCCGCAAGAGCCGCAAATCATCGTCGTGACCCCTGCTTACACCCCGACTCCAGTAGGCGATATTCAGGGCGATTTTCCGGCAGATGCTCCGCAGCAGTTTATTACCGTTCCTGCCCGCATTGACCACGCCATTTCGTTTGGAGAAAAACACGGCTACCGATTTTTTCTTGACCCCGGCCTGACGTGGAATTTTAATGTGTATTCAGACGGGGTGTTTGACCCCCAGATGAGTTTATACGGCCCGGATGGAGTCATTATCCAGTTGGATGACGATGGGGGAAGTGACGGACTCAGCAGCCAGATGAGTTTTCAGGCGCCCGTCAGTGGGCAGTATGGGCTGGTCATCCAGAGTGCGGGTGGCAATACGGCGGGCGGTTATACCCTGACGATTATGCCCGTCCGGTGATAAAATGAGCCGCCGTGCAGGAAAAAGACACATGCAAAAATTCATCGGATTAATCCTCCTTCTGGTTTTATTGATTCCCCCTGTTTCTGCTCAGGAACACATCGAAAAAACCGACTCGGAACGGGTAGAAACCCTGCTGCGTGGAATGAGTCTCGAAGAAAAAGTCGGGCAGATGTTCATGGTGAATATCTATGGCAAAGCCATCGGGGAGCGTGCGACAGCTTTTATCCAGGAACAGCACCCCGGCGCGGTTGCCATTTTTGGTTATAACACCGATTACGAAACGGCGGGAAGTATTGCCCGTTTCATTAATCAGATTCAGGACGTGGCAACCCACAGTGGTGCAAAAATCCCAATGATTATTGCGACGGATCAGGAAGGCGGGCGCGTCCGACGCATTATTAATGACGTGACCTTATTTCCTGATCCGCTTGCGCTGGGTGCAACCACCCGTGATGAAGCCGTAGAGCGTATAGGATATGCAGTAGGGGCGGAACTGCGGGCAATTGGCATCACCATGAATCTCGCGCCTGTGGCCGATTTACATACACGGGAAGATATGTTGAATCAATATCGGGTGATGCACCGCCGCACTTTTGGCGATAACCCGGAGCGTGTGGGCAGACAAACCGCCGCGTATACGCAGGGGCTGGCACAGGCAGGCGTCATAGGCGTCCTGAAACATTATCCCGGTCATGGCGGTGCGGCAGACAGCCACGCCGGACTGCCTGCCGTAACGTTGGATACGCAGTCCGCGCTGAATGGACCGTTAAAAGCCTTTGAAGTGGCCGTAAAAAATGGCGCTCCGGCGGTGATGGTTGGGCATTTGTATTATCAGGAACTTGAACCCGTTGAAAATTTGCCCGCCAGCCTATCCCCTACGCTGATTGGGATTTTACGCGACGATTTTGGTTTTGATGGAGTCATCATGACCGACGCGATGGACATGGGCGGCCTGATGAACAACTTTTACGTGCCAGACGCGGCGCTGATGTTTGTGCAGGCGGGCGGCGATATGTTTGTGGCCGGTCCCTACCTGACGTGGGATATGCAGCGTGCCGCCATGCAGCGTTTAATCGACGCAGTAAACAACGGTGAACTGGCGGAAAGCCGCCTTGATGAGAGCGTGCGCCGGATTCTGCGCCTTAAAGCGGATTACGGGCTTCTGGACTGGCAGCCTATTGATACAGAAAAAGTGACTGAAAATATTCCCCTGGAGGCCAGCCAGCAGGCTCTTATCGACTCCTATATGGATGCGGCAACAGTAGTACGGGATAACCGCAGCCTGCTGCCCCTTTCATCCGATGACAGTTTAGCAATCGTATATCCCATTATTTATCAGGAAGTGCTGCAAACCTGTCAGCCCTTGGCGCCGGATGCCGAATATTACGGTTATAACTTTCAGCCTGCGAACTGGGAATACGGTATCGTTTCCCGTCTGGGTTTAAATTATGATAAAGTCGTCGTTTTTACAGAGGACGCTTTTTTTAATCCTGCCCTCAGTGATCTTGTATTGCCCTTGCCACCCGAAAAAACGATTGTGGTTGCGCTGGGCAGCCCCTATGACCTTGAAAAATTGGGGGATATTAGCACCTATATGGCAATGTACAACAGCCTGCCCGCCAGCCGTATCGCCGCGTGTCGGGTGCTGTTCGGCGACCATCCGATTACGGGACGGCTGCCTATTCCGGTAGGCGATTATCCTTCGGGTAGTGGTATGGATATTCCCTAAGGATGTTAACATCTACCAAAAACAGGAAGGTAGACTATGCAAACGTCGCTTCAAGCCGGACAGGAATCCGTATGGGATTACCCGCGCCATTCGGGTGCTGGAAACCAGCCACCCCCTTCTTATTATATTCCCCGCGATGACATCCGTATGGAATTTTTTACGCAGACCGCCCGCCATACCTTTTGTGAATTTAAGGGGATGGCAACCTACTGGACGATTCAGGTAGGGGAACAAACGGCTGAAAATGCGGCATGGAGTTACGAGACTCCCAAAACAGGTTATGAGTCCATTCGGGGATTCCTCTCCTTTTATCCCGGGCGTCTGCATTCCTGTTATGTGGATGAAGAAAAAGTCACTCCGCAGGAAGGCGATTTTTACGGCGGCTGGATTACCGCTAACATCGTTGGGCCGTTTAAGGGCGCACCTGGAACACGCGGCTGGTAACTCCATTTGTGGAAAGGCTGGCGGTTCGATAGAATGTGATCAAGTCTGGCGAGCTGCATTTAACGGTGACTGATAAACCGATTACACTGGCAATAGAGCATCTTGAAGTTGAACCGCCGTCTGGAAAACCGAGAATTGCAGGCAGACGCATTACCGTTGAATTTCTTTCCACTTTTATCGATGACCCCGAGTGGCCTGTGGAAAAAATCTGCCGTGAATATCACCTGACTCCTGCACAGGTTTATGCTGCATGGTCATACTACTATGACCATAAGGAAGAAATTGACCAGGCTTTGGTTGAAAAAGAAGCCCGAATAGAAAAAACTGCAAGACCAACCAGTGAACTACCTGGTTACGATGAATTTATGAATCGGGATTAATGGGGAGCTTTTATGAAAAAAACACCTTTTTTAATTGTATGTATTATGACACTCATCATCCCTCTGGTGGGAACACAGGCACAGCAGGCGCCGCTGCCGCAGGGCATTTTTGATGCGCTGTCCGATTTAAGCGTTAAACTGGGCAAATCCTTCCGTATTGATTGCAGCAACCCCAATGATAGTTCCTCCTGCAAGGCCAATGACGGCGGGCTGGTCTGGACATGGAGGGCCGAAATTTACCCGGATGCCAGTCTGGGCTGTCCTCAAGCGGGGCAGACCTATGCTCAGGTGCAGACACGCGGCTTTCAGTATCTTTTTACGTACAACGGCGTGAATTACGACTATCGCCAGAGCGCTGACCGTGCAACCCTTTTCCTGTGTACCAGCGCGGGCCCGCAAACTTCCATCACACCGGGAGCGCCTGCTGCCTCCATTGATCCGGCACTTTGCCCCCTGCCATCGCGTCTGACGGTGGGGCAGCCCGCCAAAGTGAGCGACCAGAACGACATTCCGAACCGGATGCGTGCCAGCGCGGGAGTCAACGGCGCGTACCTCAGTGATATTCCGGCGGGCGGCCAGTTTACGGTGATTGGCGGGCCGGTCTGTGCGGATAAATATGTGTGGTGGCAGGTAAATTACAACGGCACAGTCGGATGGACGGTTGAAGGTGAAGTGGAAAGCAACGGCAGCCCGGATTACTGGCTTGAACCTATAGGAAGCACAGGCATCAACCTGACTGCCGGACTCCAACCGATGACCAGCGCCAACGTCAGCCAAATCACTCAAATCGCCGTGCAATCCCTGCCTTTTAACGTGCGGGATGCGGCTTATTGGAGCAATTTTAAGGTCATCGCCCTAACCAGTGGCACGTTTGTCCGTGTGCAAACCCATGATCATTGGCAGGCCGATGCTGCTGTTACTATTGGGCAGGATGGGCAGGAACTTGTCCATGTAGCAGCGACGGAAAATGTGCAGGGGCAGCGCTGGATGGCAACCTCTCACTATACGGCCAGCACGGACAAAGCCAGTATTAAAATCTGGTCGGTGGGGGCGATTGATACGGGGATTGTGGCTCAGGAATACCTGACATTACCCTTCCCCGTTCGTCTGGTGAGTGATATGGCCTTCAGCCCGGACGGGTCGCGGCTGGCTGTTACAGGCAGCGACGGCACAAGAAATATCCTGCAAACCTATGATGTGGTTTCCGGCAACGTGATTTCAACCGTCGAATTTGTATCCTTCCCGCAGGCATTTGCTTACAACCCGCAAACTTCAAGCCTTGCCGTAGTCACCGCCGACTCACAGATTCGCCTGGTGGAAGGCACAACGGAGGTTAAACAATTGCAGGGGCATAACCCAAACAATATTCAGGGCGGGCAGCATACGGTTTCCATTAATGCGCTCGGCACGCGGCTGGCCTACACGGGCAACGAAAATATCTTGCAGCTCTGGGATTTAACCAACCGTACCGTGCTGCGGGAAATTCCTATGCCCATTGACGGCGGTGTTTTTGTTGCCAGCGATACCGCTTTCAGCCCGGACGGGACTCTGCTGGTGGTTGCAGGCGGCATTGACATGCTGAACAGGGGCGAAACCCAGATTTACGAAGTGGCAACGGGCAATCTTTTGGCGCGGATTCCGGTTTTTGCCCGCCAGATTCAGTTTGCGGGGAACAATGCGCTTCACCTGTTTACCGCCGACCCCGCCAACAACTGGTATCTCTACGGGGTGCGCTGACTCATGTCCGCCTACGACAAACAGATTAAAAGCAGCGAAGATACGATTGACCCGGAATTCTGGAAAAATCCGTGCGGCGTAGAAATTGACCACGACCCGTTAAAATTTCTCTACCTGCCCGACCATGTATCAACGTTTATCGCGTCACAAATTGCCCGCCAGGTCTACCGCTATCAGGTGGACAACATCAGCACCAGAGAGCAAATTACCCATGCCGTGATGATTACGATGGGCGGGCTGCTGCCGGGGGTGCTGCTACATGACCATCTGGCGTGGACGCTGAACAAAAATATTTCGCCCATCAAGTTTGGCATGATGGGCGTGAAATATTATGCCGGGCCGGGGCAGCCGTTGGAAAAACCGGAAATTGTTCACCCCCTGTCGATGGTCATCGAAAATCAGGTGGTCAGTGTGGTAGAAGATTTGGTTGATATGGGCGGAACGGCGCGATTTGTGGCACAGTATCTTACCGAAGAACACCGCGCCCGAAAAATTATCCTGATTGCGCCGTTCCTCAAAACGACAGAAGTGATTAACGAGATGCAGGTTATCTTTTACGGCTACGTTCCCAAAGACACCTGGATTATCACCCCCCGCGAAAAGGTGGAAACCCTGATCAAACGGGTCCCCTACTGGCGGGACAATGGCGCAACGATAAAAGCCTGTGAAGCGAACCTGCTAAAAATTGGCTATCCCAAATATTTGCTGGATATTTACTTACGTCCGACTTATGAGCGCGGCTGAAGCTGACTCAACCAGCAGGCGGTTTCTTTCGGTGAGCGAAAATGGAAAACGGTAAGATGGGCGTATTCTGCAAAAGCCTGGGGGAAATTGCGGCGGCGACGGTGGTAGGTTTTTAGCACCCACCAGTAGAGCGACTCTTTGGGAACAAAAAAATGTTTCCAGAGAGACTCTCTGTTGCCGTTCCACAGAATTTGACGGGTTAGGCCGCGTTTAAGGGTACGTTTGTTGATGCGCCAGAGAACCATCAGCAGGGAATAATCCAGCCAGATGATCGTATCCGCCCGCGTCCAGACAATATCGCGTACCACGCCGTAATTGCCATCCACAACCCACGAGTCCTCTTGCAGGGCATTTTCGACCTTTGGCCGTAGCTCCTCCGGTGGAGAAGAGGTCCAATTGGGGCCCCAGTGGAGGGCATCCAGTTCAATATGCGGAATGTTGAGCCTGTGTGCGATTTGTTCCGCGAGTGTAGACTTGCCCGACCCCGACGTACCAACTACAACAAAGCGCTGCATGTTAATACTCCGTTGACTATGCAAACGGGTAAGTATACAGGAAACAGGATAAGAAGGGGAGAGATTTTTCCCTCTCCCGCTTCTGGGTTCAGGGGCGGGGACAAGGGCGGTACGCCCGATACCCGCCCCCTACGGAAAGGGCAGGCATCGCTCACTTCGTTCGCTTATTCCTGCCCCTACTGTCCCTCAACGCTTCTGGGAGAGGGGTAGGGGGTGAGGGTTATTTTTAGAAAGCCCCTACGCAGGTTCGGGAATGGCTTCCCGCGCCTGACGGATAATTTCCGCGATTTGCCCCATATGGTCGGTATCATGTTTGAGGCCGTTTAAGGTATACCCTACCGCGTTCACCAGCCCCCACCGATTCTCTTTTTTGGTGAAGTAGATTTCCAGGTGCGGCTCATCCGGCCATGCGTTGAGATAAGAAAGGCGAATCCGGCGGCTTTCTTCCAGACGTTGGATAAGCTGCTGTGTGGTCGTGATGGTCTGCCAGGGGACTTCGTAACGGTCACGCCAGACGGGAATCGTTCCCCGTGCCAGCGTCGCCCCAAGTGCAGCCGCTTCTTCACCGGAAGCAGTGGTGTGAACAATCACATGCGCCAGTGTCCATGCCTGATATTTTTCTGCTTCGGTGGCTGCGCCCCGGTCATAGGCATCCGGGTCGTCGGGCTGGAATGTCACATAAGAATCAGGGATGTCCTGCACCAGCGCCAGCATGGTATCAATCATCTCATTGGTCGCATCTATTAGATCATCCCGGGTAAACTGATGCTGCATATCCGCAAGTTTTACCGTTTCCCCGTCGATATGGCTGAAATCAATCATTGGCTCACCTTCAAATTTTCATAGCGTATCTCTATCACAGACGCGCTGTACTGGTCATCAATTACCAGTCGGGTGATATAATGCAGGTCAGGATGATAATCAATGCCTACCTCCCGAAACTGGCCGTCCAGCCCCACCGCCTGCATCCAGATAAAGAGTTCATCCACAGACCGAATTACCCCGGTCCCATAACGCCCGTAATAATAATTGTTACAGGCCGGTTCCAGAGATTCAACATTCCCATCTTGAACCACCATTTTAATATTTTGACAGTTTAGCGAGTTGCTATAAGTGACGGTATAATGTTCAATGTTTTGCTGCTGCCAGAGGTTGTACTGCCTATCTAATTCCTCTCGCTGGTCACGGAGATGGCGTTCACGTTCCCAGATACGCGAAACCATCATCACAAGCAGGACCAGCATAATCAGAAATAGAGGAATCAGCGCCAGCAGCGCGATTGTAAAACGGCGGTTTTGAATAGACTTCATAGAGATCGTAACCCAATGACTGATTCTAAAAATCGTGCGCCGCGCAACCGGACTCTTACCCTTTCCCAGGATGAACAGGCTTTTTTTCGACAGCGCCTGTTATATTTGACCGAACCTGCTGAACCGGACAGACTGCTCAACCGCACCATCCATCAGAATTTAGGTGATGTGCTGCCCTACCTGCCTGACTCGTGGGTCGATTTGCTGATTATTGACCCGCCCTATAATCTGACGAAAGCCTTTGGCAGCACAACCTTCCAGCAGCGTTCCGATGAAAAGTATAGTGCATGGGTAGAAAGCTGGCTATTGCCGCTTCTGCCAATGCTTAAACCGACGGCTACTGTTTATGTTTGCGGCGATTGGCAGTCCTCACCCGTCCTTTATTTTGTGCTGAAAACCCATTTGCGAGTTCGGAACCGCATTACCTGGGAACGCGAAAAAGGCCGGGGCGCAAAAGCCAACTGGAAAAACAGCGCGGAGGACATCTGGTTTTGCACGGTCAGCGATACGTACACGTTTAATCTGGAAGCGGTCAAACTGCGGCGGAAAGTAGTTGCCCCCTATCGGCATCAAGATGGCAGCCCGAAGGACTGGGATGAATCCAACATGACCCGCCTGACTCACCCCTCAAATTTATGGACAGACCTGACCGTGCCCTTCTGGTCAATGCCCGAAAACACCGACCACCCGACGCAAAAACCGGAAAAACTGATTGCCCGTTTGATTCTTGCCAGTTCCAACCCGGGCGACGTGGTTTTTGACCCCTTTCTTGGCTCAGGCACGACCTCCGTTGTGGCAAAAAAACTCAGCCGCCGCTACGTAGGGGTTGAGATGGACGAACGTTATGCCTGCCTTGCGGAAAAACGACTCGCGCTGGCCGAAACCGATTCTCGGATTCAGGGCTACCGCAACGGCGTATTCTGGGAAAGAAACACCTGATTCAGGGGGCGTCTAAACGATGGAGTGCCTTCACTATATCTGGCGGCACTTTGTGACGGGCAAGCGGATTCAGCCACAGCGCATTTTTGTCGGTCTGACGCAAGAGGATTCCACTTAGCCGATGGTACTGCTTCAGGAAACTGGCAGCGCTTTCAAAACCGCGCCGCGTGAAGAAGTCTTCCGTTTTTTGTTCTGCCAGTTGGCGTAAAGTCAGCGCCGCACGGGTCAGGTCCTCTTCGGAAATTGGGTCTTCAACCACCAGCCACAGCAGATTGACAATGCTGGGCGGCATCTGCCTCACTTTATCACAGATGGCGGCCAGCAGTTTACCCGCAGCATCCTCATCGCTGCGAATACGCCGAACTTCGACATTAAAAGGAGTATGCGTTTTAAAAGTGACGGTAAAATCTGGCCCGCGCTGTTTTGAGGCGGCATACTTTTCATATTCCAGAGTGAAACGTTCTTCGCGCAGCAGCACGACGGCGGTTTCAAGTTCTGCGTGTAAATCTTTCATGCCGCCGTCGTCGCGTACCCCCTTCACCTTTGCCCGTATCTTATTTCGATAACTCGTGGCAAATGCCTTAAAACGTCGTGAACCCTTCATCCAACCTTCAACCGCAGGATAAAGGGCATTTTTTTTGCCGTCAAAAAGATAATCGAGCAGGTCGTTCATGTCAGAGTCGGGCAGGAATTTATTTAAATACGGATACAGGGCGGGTCACGCTGCGCTTAAGACCGCGCCCCTACAACCGTCCCTATGCCTTAAACATCTCCATCTGGGTTTTGAGTTTTGTCCGGTCAACCTGAGGATATTCCCCCAGCAGGGTATGGAATTTTTCCATATATTCTACAATATCCTGATTGCTGTAGGCTTCAAAACGCAGGGTGATAGCGGGCTGGGTATTGCTGGCACGCACCAGTCCCCATCCATTTTCAAAAATCGCCCGCGCCCCGTCCACCGTGACCACTTCATACTTATCTGCCAGACGGTCATGCACTTTTTTGATGATGTCAAATTTCACATCATCAGGGGCAGAAAGGATAATTTCTGGTGTGGCAATCAGTTTGGGCATCTCATCCAGAATCTGGGAAATGGATTTGTCGCTTTTGCTCAGGATTTCCAGCGCTTTTAAGGCCACCAGGGGGGCATCGTCAAAGCCGTAATAATCCTCTCCGATAAAAATATGACCGGAAACTTCGCCGCCCAATAGTGCCCCTTCTTCGCTCATTTTGAGCTTCATCAGGCTGTGGCCGGATTTCCACATCAGCGGTTCGCCGCCGTAGCGTTTAATTTCATCCGGCAGCACCGCAGAGGCTTTGACATCAAACACCACCTTCGCGCCCGGATGACGGGTCAGCATATCCCGTGCCAGCATCGCAATCAATCGGTCTGCCGGAACATGATGCCCATGATCATCAATCAGGCCGCAGCGATCCGCATCCCCGTCAAATCCAATCCCCAAATCCGCGCTGGTGCTGCGGACTTTGGCCTCTAAATCTTTGGTCAGTTCAGGGTCTTCCGGGTTGGGCAAATGATTCGGGAATGTGCCATCTGGTTCACAAAACAGGCAAATCACCTCTATGCCTAAACTTTCCAGCATGGGCGGCACGTATGACCCACTTAAACCGTTACCAGCATCCACCACCACTTTGAGCTTGCGGCCGCCAAGCGACACCATACTTTTGACTTTTGCCATGTGTTTATGAATCATGTCGAAGTCCTGCACAACTTCGCCCGACGTGTTGAAAAAATCATCAGCCAGAATCAGCTTCAACAACTCCTGAATCTGAGAATCCGCCAATGCTAGCTTTCCATAAGCAAGCTTTATACCATTATATTGAGTCGCCAGATGGCTGCCCGTAATCATAATACCGCCGGATTTTTCATGGGAGGCCGACGCAAAATAGACCGTCGGCGTGATCACCCCACCAATATCGACGACGCGGATTCCGGTGCTGCTCAGGCCACGGATGAGGGCTTCTTTCAGAGGCGGCGTGGTTACACGGTTGTCGCCGCCGACAAACACCTGTGTCAGGCCAAATTCGCGCTGCACATACGTGCCGTAGGCTTTGCCCACCGCTTCTGCAACGGCAGGCGTCAGTTGAGCATCGTCACCGACAGCTGTGCCGCGAATATCATATTTTCTAAAAATATTGGCTGGAACATTCATCGTATCATTCTCCACAAAATGAGGGCTGGCTTCCCATTATAACCTATCCAATTGCTTCTCTTAACAAGGTCTGCTATCTTAAACAAAATCAAGGGGTCAGGGTCATGGAACAACGTTCGACAAGCGAATGGCTGGCAGGCGGAAAAATTTTGCACGTTATTCAGCGTGGTTCATCCACCCGGGGCGATGTAGATGCTATTTTTAATCCTCTCATTGAAATGATTAAAAATTGGCCTGCGGAACGGACGGTGCTGCTGCTGTGGGATGCTTCTCAGCTTGCCAGTGTGAACTGGTCGCCGCATATCCGCCATCGGATTTTTGACCTGCTGGAATCCTTCCCCGACGGAACACGGGGACGACTGGCGGCGGTGGTCAAAAAATCCCCCGTCACCCAGATTATCCGCGTGTTTATCGAATATGAGTTGAACCGCCGTTATAAAAACCGCGAACACCGCCTGTTTTATACTACGGAAGCGGCGCTGGCCTGGCTGGAAGAACTGCTTTAGCCGCCAGATTTTTTAACGTAACACTGCGTAACCCACATAGCGGAAGATTCATCATCGTTCTCGTCATCTTCCTCAATATCCAAAAAATCGTGTCCGGTCATATGGGTCAATTCATTGTCCATCTGTAAAACCGTCACTACCCGCCGGAGGATGCCTTCCGCTTCAAAAGGATAATCTGCCCGTCGTTCTTTCCATGCCTTTTCTAAATCGTGGGGGGAATACGTTTCCGGCAGCACAGGCAGCCAGCGCTGGGCGGTCCCGATTTTCTTTTTAGGGGTTGATTCGTAATTTGCCCAGTTGCTAAAGACATCCATCAGCGCCCCACCGTTAAAATACCGCAGATGAATGACATCACTGTCATAAACGTCTATGTGAACTACACCCGCGCCAACCTGTTGAGAAAGCGGAGCGCCGAGCCGTTCCAATTCCGTATAAAAATGAATATCAATGGTTGGTGTCAGATTGACGTTATACAGGCTGACCCACTGGCTGCCGCTTTTTGACACGACGTAATAGGCACGTTCCGCCGCATCTCTATCGTCAACCTCGCGGTAGGACTGCTGCTCAAGCAGGGGGAGCAGCGCCGCCGTTACATCGTCGTGGGTGATTTCTGTCCCGCGTATCAGGACATGCAAACTGCTAATTGTTGTTCCCATCAGAGAGGTTTATCCCGCAGCCAACTTAAAGCATCCGAAACATCTAAAAAAGAACGAATCCCGACGGGTGTTTCTACCTGTCTAATCCAGTGTTGATTGACAAAATGAACAAAAATCGGGTTGCGGCTGATGAGCAGCAGACAGCCCGCGCGGGGATGCGCTGCCAGCCGCGCGGCAATTTCCGGCTGAAACATTTCTTCGGTCACGGCGTACACATCACTTAAATCCATCATGATATGCAGCGTCATGTCGCTTTTATCCAGCGTATGCAGCACCCAGGCCAGCAGATGATCCCATTCTTCCAGGGAACTTTCGCTACCCCACCCGATTTTGATTAAGTCGTCTTCCAGATAAAACCGATGCCGCATAATTCTATTGTATGCGGCCTGTGCCATGAGTGCTACAATCAGCCCGAATGTAAGGAAAGTATCTTGAAACGCCTCCTGATTGGCCTCCTCTGTGTTTTTTGCTTCAGCACCACCCGCGCTCAATTCAGCCGATGGACACTGGAAACGGTTGTGCCGGGCGCTCAATTTCCGGTAGCAATGGCTTTTGCACCGGATGGCAGCCTGTTTTATACCGAAAAAGAAACCGGTCGGGTGCGGCTGGTGTTGCCGGACGGAACGCTGCAACGGCAGGCTGTTATCACCCTGCCCACCGATTCCTATGTGGAACGGGGCATGTTGGGTATCGCGGTTGACCCCAATTATGCGGAAAATCATTTTGTCTGGGTATATCATACCCAGCCCAACACCATCGAACCGCCTTACCCGATTAATAAAATCGTGCGTTTTGAAGTCATTGATGGAATCGGTCAGAATCCAGTGGATATGCTGTCTGTGCCTGTAGTAACTCGCGTAGGGCATCACATGGGCGGAAACTTGCATTTTGGGCCGGACGGGATGTTATACGTTACCATTGGCGATTACGGTGACGCCACCTTTGCTCAGGATTTAAAAGCCATGCCCGGCAGAATACACCGTTTTGCCGTTGAAAACGACCTGCTCGTACCAGCACCGGGTAATCCGTTCACCAACAATTCCACCTATGCCCATGGCCTCCGCAATTCCTTTGATTTTGATTTTGACCCCTTTAGCGACGGCAGCATTTTTGCGACGGAAAACGGCCCCGCGTGTGATGACGAAATTAACCTGATTTTCCCCGGCGGCAATTACGGCTGGCGGCCAGATTACCCCTGTGATGATAACAATCCGCAGGATGGCGATAAATATGTGTATCCTCTACTGCACTTCACCCCGCCGGAAGCCCCTACCGGAATCATCATTTACGACGGAAAAATGTTCCCCGAATGGCAGGGGGATTTGTTTTTCTGCGGCTGGAATAAAGGAGTCATGCGCCGTGCCGAACTGGATGCCTCCCGTACCCGTATTGAACGGGTCGAAATCCTTGACCTGGGGCAGTCCTGCTCAACGGATGTTGAAGTCGCCCCGGATGGGTCAATTTATTTTACCAGCAGTGGCGGGATTCACCGGATTACAACGGGCTAGTATTCATTCCAGCAGGTCGGTCAGCGTACATTGGCGGGGGTCGTCGGGAAGATAATACACGGTGACGCGGCTGCCCGGTTGAAGATTCAGCCGTTGGACGGTTTCAGATAAAAAGGAATCGCGCCGTGTGTGCGGCTGCCCATTACCATCCTGAAAGGTAAATTCCACATAGGTATAAGGATACTGGCGGTTCACCCGCACGGTTCGATTCGGCTTCAGGCTCACAACCTTGCCTTCCGCAGGGACGCCGTTTTTATAAATGTGCTGCTGCCGTGACTCGCGCCGACTGATGGACAGGTGCAAAACAAAACTGATGACCAGCCACATGATGCCATTAAGCACAAGAATCACTACCAGAAGTGGCAAAAAAGAAACTTCTGTATCTGCTGCCGTATCCAGCAGCCAGTAAAGCAGTGCCAGCGATAAACCCAGCACCGCCATTCCCAGGCCAAGCCGTTTAAAAATACGCACCGCCGCCATTTTTACCTCCCCTTGTTCCATTCTAGGGCATTTTGGCTAATTCATCCAAACACAGTTTGCGTTAGACTTAAGACTCAAATCGAGTGGATAGTAGGGTCATGTCGGAAAAAAATAATCACACGCCATCGTTGGGAGCAGATGTCCGGTTTCTGGGAAATCTGCTGGGAGAAATTATCACCGAACAGCACGGCAGCGACGCGCTGGAACTGGTCGAAACGGTGCGAATCGCGGCCAAAAATCGGCGTGCCGGAGATGAACAGGCCGCCCAGACCCTTATTGAAACCATCCACGCCCAGGATTTAGACCACAAACGGATTTTGATTAAAGCCTTCAGCAATTATTTTCAGTTGATTAATATCGCGGAAGACCAGCAGCGTATTCGGGTGCTGCGCCAGCGCGAACGGGATCATCAGCAGAAAGAATCCATTGATGAGGCGGTGCGGCGTTTAAAAGAACAGGGTGTAACCGCCGCACAGGTAGCCGATTTTCTGGCAAAACTCTCCGTGCGGCTGGTCCTGACCGCGCACCCCACAGAAGCTAAACGGAAGCATGTGCTGGTCAAAGTGCATCAGATGACCGAACTGCTGGCGGCCAATGACCGGACAGATTTGCTGTCTCATGAAAAACATCGGATTGACAACACCCTTCTCGCCAAAATTGAGGAACTCTGGCAGACTCGCCCGACCCGTCCCACCCGCGCTACCGTTGCCGATGAAGTGGATTATGGGATATTTTTTGTTACTTCCATCATCATGGATGTGTGCGTGATGATTTACACGGATTTGCGCCTGATTCTGCAAAAATACTATCCCGACCACGACTGGTCAGACCTGCCGCCCCTGCTGCAATTTGCTTCATGGGTCGGGGGCGATAGAGATGGCAACCCGAATGTAACCGCCGAAGTCACCTTAGAAACGCTGGCGCAGCAGCGCACCGCCGCCCTTCAGGTATATTTAGCCGACGTGGAATATTTATATTCTCATCTCACCCAGACCCTTGATGAGGCAGGAGTTTCGGATGAACTTGCACAAACCATTGAATTTCGCCCCGAATTTGACACCCGCTATCGCCATGAACTTTACCGCCAGAAGCTGTTTTTGATACGGGAAAAACTGCGTGCGGACGGCTACCCCACCACCCAGGACTTTTTACACGACCTGCTGCTGATTGAAAACAGCCTCAAAGCCAACAAGGGGTATTACAGTTCACGCGGCACGCTCAGCCGTCTCATCCTTAAAGTGCGGCTGTTTGGGCTGCATCTGCTGTCGCTGGATGTTCGGGAGGATGCCCGTCTGCACGCGGAAGCGCTGCACGAGCTTTTGAAAACCTACAAAATTGAGGATGATTATCTGGGGCTGTCGGAAGCCGAAAAACAGCAGCTTCTTACCGCCGAAATAAATAACCCGCGTCCGCTTTTTCCGGCTGAAGTGACCGGTTTTTCGGATATTACCACGCGCGTGATTCAGATGTGGCGCATGATTGCCCATGCCCATCGGCAGTATGGAAAAGAAGTGATTGACAGTGTAATCGCCAGCATGAGCCAGTATCCCAGCGATATTTTGACCCTGCTGCTGTTTGCCAAAGAAGTGGGCGTGCAAAACGATGTCGATTTAGTGCCACTTTTTGAAACCATTGACGACCTGCATAACGCCGCCGACACGATGAAAATCCTGTTTGATAATCCACAGTATCAGCAGCAGTTAAAAAATCGTGCCATGCGCCAGCAAATCATGCTTGGGTATTCGGACAGTGGTAAAGATGGCGGTTATCTGTCCTCCAACTGGAATCTATATGTGGCGCAGCAAAAATTAGCAGCCATGTGCGCGGCGGAAGGGGTGCTGCTGGAACTGTTTCACGGGCGCGGTGGCAGCATCGGGCGCGGCGGCGGCCCCACCAACCGCGCGATTCTCGCCCAGCCGCCCGCTTCCATGAAAAGCGGACGCATTAAAATTACCGAACAGGGCGAAGTGATAGCCTACCGCTACAGCAACCCGGAAATCGCGCGGCGGCATTTGCATCAGGTGTTAAACGCGGCGCTGCTGGCTGTGGGAGCGCCCGAAAGCACCGATATTCGGGCGGAATGGCGGGACGCCATGGAATTTCTAGCGGAGGCGGGCTGGCAGGCGTTCCGCCAGTTTGTGTATGAAACGGATGGTTTTCTCGAGTACTGGAATCAGGCCACGCCGATTGATGCGCTGGCACTGCTGCCGATTGGGTCACGTCCGGCCAAACGCAGCAAAAGCGGCGGCTTTGAGTCCATTCGGGCGATTCCCTGGGTCTTTTCCTGGATGCAGTCTCGCGTGTTGATTCCAAGCTGGTACAGCATCGGCTACGCGCTGCAAGCCTACTGCCAGCAGCAGCCGGAAGGTTTGACAACCCTTCGCACTATGTACCAGCAGTGGCCGTTTTTTAATGCGCTGATTGACAACGTGCAGTTAGACCTTGAAAAAGCGGATATGGGCATCGCGGAACAGTACGCGGCGCTGGTAACAGACGAGAATTTGCGGGAAAAAATCTTTGGGGAAATTCGCGCCGAACATGCCCGCGCCTGTGAGATGATTATTGCTATTATTGAAAAAGAAAACATCATGGAAACGATGCCCGTGATTAAAACCTCAATCGAGCGCCGCAACCCCTATGTTGACCCTCTCAATTTTATTCAGGTGGCGCTGCTGTCTCAGTTCCGCAGTATGAAACCTGAAGATGCGGATTACGAAGGCATTTTGCAGGCGCTTTTTGCCACCATTAACGGGATTGCGGCGGGTATGAAAACCACAGGTTAATGCCCCCAGAAGGCACGAAGCTGGTGGAGTGAGCCGTTAAACTGGTCACGCGGCACGCTGTTTTTAAATCCTGTTAAAAGGCGCGGTTCTGCGCCTTTGCGTCCGTCTGTATACTGCCAGAATGTCCACGTTGACCACTGGGCGGGCATGATAGGTGCATTTGACCACGCCGCGACCCATAACGGACAGCGACTTAGCAGCGTCGGCTCGTCATCGTTGATAAATTCACGCAGATGTCCCCGACGGGTATAAAGAAGCGGCCAGCGTCCGGTCTGGTCAAACACATATTGAACAAACTGTTCGGCTTCGGCCACCGTCATATCCGCGCCCTTCGGATAGGCTTCTATATCCAGCGAAAGCAGCGTTTTAGAATCTGGCTTTACGGTATTCAGGAAGTGCCGCGCCTGCCCTATTGGGTCGCCGCCGACGCCAAAATGATACGCACCCCACATGAGACCCTGTGCTTTTGCCATCTGGCAGCGATCCGCATAGCGGGGGTCAACCGAAGTCGTTCCCTGGGTGGCTTTATGAATCACTCCCTCAATGCCAGCCGCCTTCACCAGATAAAAATCATCCACCCGATTCCAGCGTGAGACATCAATCACCACATTCACAGGTTTCTGGTCAGACACTTCAATCAGGGTATACAGCAGGCCGCGAAACCGTTCCCCTCCAGCATTTTGCGGCGACCAGGTGCTGCGGTGAAAACCGGAAGCGGTGGGCGCGGTCAGGTCCACTTCAATCGTGATAATCTCGCCGGGGCTGGCCGGAGGCAGGGTGATTTGCGGCGGTGCGCCCATCCGGTCATCGACTCCGACCAGGTGATAGCCATTTCCCCAGAAGGAAGTGCCGTCATTTTGCACCCGCCACACCTTGCGGAATTTTTCCCCGGGTTTCATGACGGTTTTATCCGGCACGGTGACATCGGCCAGATATTTGAGACGGTCAATCAGCGAGCTAACCCCCTGAAAGGAGTCCAGATAGGGGGTAGGGTCAATAATATCGTGGGGGAAAATGGTTTCACCCTTTGCGGTAGCCCCTTTTTTCTTGAGCGTGAGGTGAAGCTGTGACCCACCAGACCCATATCCGGTATCATCTGCCAGCCCGATCACCTGTCCAGCTTTGACCTTATCCCCTTTTTTGACCAGCATTTTTTGCAGATGAGTGTAAACGGTAGTGAAGTCGCCTTCGCTGGTAACGTGCAGAATCCGTATCTGGTTTCCGTAGGCGGTTTTTTTCGTGCTGTCGTGCCGCATCTCACTCACTATCCCGTCGGCACAGGCATAAATTTCACTTCCAGCAGGCGCAGCAAAATCGATTCCCTCATGGCCGGGCAGACCATGTTCAGTGTAGTAGGGGCTGGGAATCCCAAATCCAAGCAGGATGCGGTTGTACTGTGTAGGCCAGCGTAATCTAAAAATCATTTTTTGCGTCCTTAATATTTTAATTTCACTGTATCACGAAAACGGGTACCCTCAATAAAA
>CAZKZS010000015.1:0-12360 GCA_964557285.1 uncultured Anaerolineae bacterium
CTGGTTCGGGTCTGCGATGGCTGTCAGGACTCCGGTGAGCGCTTTGAGCGACTCACGGGCAGCAATGACCCATCGGCGGTGGTCGGGTGGCAGCACCCGATTGGTGTTCCAGTAATCGGCAACCTGCGGGTCAAGCTCGTCCAGCAGGCCATCACCCCCACTGGTGAGGGCTTCGCGTCTGGCAAAGGTTTTATCCAGCCAATCAACAATTGTGTCCACCTCATCAAATATCACCAGGTCAGATTGTTCATAAATCAAATCTCCCATTCTGGCGATACGGGCATCAAGATGGAGAGGTAAAGCGGCCTGTGTAAATGCTCCCGGGGTTGTTACCCAGAGTTTGGCGCGCGGCATATCCCGATAGAGTTGTTTGGAAGGGCAGCGATGAAAAAGCGGACACAAATGATGTATTTCTTTGCCTTTTTTGCTCCTGGGGGATTTTTGTCGCAGAGATTCACAGGGTTCACTGCCCGCACGTATCACGCCACTGACTTCACCCTCCCACACCATTTGGGAGGCAAGAGGACACACAGGCATCAACCAGCGTTCTCCCCAGTGAGGATGTTCTCTGGCATATTCCCGCGATTCAAGCAGCCGTCTTAGATGCACCTCGCGCTGGCTGAAACCCAAAATCGGGACAGCAATCACATCTTCCTGGGAAGGGTCGTTATAAAACCAGCTATTGACCTGATGGGCAATTTGAATGGCGGTATGGCTGTCTCCTACGAGCAGCGTAATCCGAATATCCAGATGGTGACGGATGCAATGGGCGATAATGAGTTTTGCCAGCGTCGTTTTTCCACTCGATACTGTTCCCGGCAAGTGAACTGCCCCTTCTAACCGCAACGGTTGGTCATTCTCCGGGTGAAGGATGAACTTGCCATTTTCAAAAAAGGCTTTGCGAAAACGAATTTGCTTCAAATCGTGTACCCAGTGGACTCGCCCGCCTGTATGCTGCTCGTGTTCATCCAAAAATTGCGCGGTTGGCATCAATTCCTGCATCGTGATTTCAATCACGGTTCGCGGGCGGGGGGCATCAAACCAGATCTCCTCCGGTTCTGACAGCATGGATGGGGTAATCTGTATCGTTCCCCTTAGCTTCTCCGCATGTGCAGATTGAACGCGAACCTTATAAGTTTCGTTAGCCTTCACGTAGTGCCGCGTTCGGTTTTCGTAGGGCAAGGATTCTGTAAGGATTTTTTCATATCGCGCTTCCCGTGCGGGGTCAGGAGAAGGTGACTGACGACAGCACGTAATCATCTGGTCATCCAGACGCATCGGCTGTACGGCAAAAAGTCGAATATAAGCAGGAATATCTTTCGCATACCTGACCAGAGCATGTTCCCAGGCAAAACGTGAACTTAATGGTACAAGCATCGCTGCATTTGCCCGCATCCGGCGCTGCTGTGGGGAAAGGGAATTCAGCAGAGGATGATGAATCGGCATCTGGCTTAGCAAAACCCATCCTACGGTTAAGGGTTCTGCCTCAAGCTGCAAATGGATGGCTAACAAAAGGGTCATTTCTACATGAACGATGAGTGATGCACGGGTCTTTGAACCCACCACATCGGAAAGTTCTTTCACTAAATTTTTATATGTACTTGGCGGAGCATACATTACGTTCTTTTTCCTTTTTTTATGCGTGGGCTAAAGGATTTCACTTTTTCGGTGAGTTGCAGTTGAAATTCGGAGAGGGAGAGAAGATACAGATTGGAGGGATGTGACCCAACAGCATGTTCAAGAGAATACCGATAGTCCGGTTCGTCCATTCTGACATCGGGAATAACATAAAATATATAATGATAGGCAAGTTCCCCTTCGCCATACGGCCATTGGATGGATCTGGCAAGGCGTTTCGGGTGCGCCTGGTCTTTCGCATCAACTGCCCAGATTTCACCATCAGAAAACTCAAGTGCCAGATCGTAGGTATCAATTCCGGGGTAACGCTCGACCCTAAGGAGATAGTGGGGATGTTCCGCCTGTAACTGTTCTGCAAAAGTAAATAAGGCCAGTTCAAGTCTGCCGGGTAAAAAGGTTCTCAGATGAATACCCCGTTTTAAGCGAAAAAGTTGAGGACTGTGCTGAATTGTGTTTATATATGGCGAGTTAGCCCCATGATCGCTGCAATAAATGGGTTTAATACCCTGCCAGCGCTCGTCATGCCATTCCAGCAGGCCACAGCGTTCACACACCAGCAGCGTATCCGGCCAGAGTGAGGGTATCTCTTCGTAAAACACGCGAAGTTCATGGAAAGTATGTGGCTCGGAGCGAAGTTGTTCAGAGGTTGCCCACGAATGTTCAATGAGAAAGGAACGCACGGCAACATACAACTGCTGTGCCTTGTGTCTATCGGGCATATCTTTGAGTCGCCGCCGCAGATCAATGATTTTTAAGTTATCTAGCGCACTTTGTGTTATGTCCTGTTGAAGGGTGGGCGATAGCTGCATTTCTTCGGTGAGCATCAGATAAAATTCATAGGCTTCATCGCTTAACTTGCCATCGTATAAAAGCGGTTGGGAAGCGTTAAAATCGGGGTGTCCTTCCCCGTACCAGCCTGATACGGGCTGATGGCATAAAGTGATAAAATGGTGCATGGTTTTAGGGAATTCATCAGAAAATTGGAAGGCCAGGTCGTTCATGGCACGGCGCAGGCTGGTCGGAAACGTGGGCGTGGCAGAATGAACATAGGCTTGCAACCCAAAAACAAGGTCAATGAATAAATCCTTCATAAGCGTTATAGTCTCACGATTTTTATTTAAATTTACGATACAATACTTATGGATAGAATTCAATAAAATCTGAAGTATGTTTCACAAATGGATCATCGTATGATAAAGAATTTCGATAATGAACTCCTTGCAAAACGAGTACGAGAAAAACGGGGCGAACGAAGTTTACGAAATGTAGCAGCTGAATTACAAATTGGCATTGCTACGTTGTCCCGGGTTGAAAATGCCAAATGGCCGGACGTGAATACACTTGGCATTTTGATAAGGTGGCTGGGAGATGACCCTTCTATGTATTTTCCTCTGCCGGAAGCTAGCCACGATGAGGATACTATTGTGGGACAGCTTCGTGCCGCGCAAGCCATGAGTGCAGAAACCGCAGGTGCTTTCATGGAAATTATCCGTGCCGCTTATGTGCAATTGCTGGCGGAAGTGAGCGACGACGAAAAAGCATGAAACTTGAGCCTGCTTTTAAACGCCGTTGTGAAGCCATTGCCGTTGAGTGGCGATACCAGTTTCGGCTGCGTGCCTTTGACCCACTGCCATCCTCTCAGCTTTTAGAAGCCTTAGAAGGAAAGATAGTCACACCAGAGGAGTTAACTTACGCCTCGCCAGAGGCAAAACAGCATCTGATGACTGCCACCGACTGGTCGGCGGGTGTGGTTATCCCCAAACCTTTATGGATTGTCTATCGTCCAGCAGTTTCTCTTGCACGGCATGAAGCCAATTTAATGCACGAACTTGCTCATGTCCTCTTAAGACATCCTATGATTGGCTTTAGCCCCAAAACCGGACTGCCTTTGCGCGAACAACGTTATGAAAATGAAGCAATTTATCTGGGAGGATGCCTGCAAGTTCCTCGTCTGGGCTTACAATGGGGTGTACAGTGCGGCCTGACCTGCCCTCAGATTGCCGAGCATTTTGGTGCAAGTAAGCCGATGGTGCTTTTTCGCAGCAATATGACCGGTGTCCGGATTCAACGGTCCTAAGCTGCAAGTAGAGCGAGTATACGATAGCTTATGGAAAACCATCTTGCGGCAGTAGTCATTAATCTGCGGGCTACTCATCATTTTACCATTCATAATCATATGGGGCTGGCAGTCCAGCGTCTGTTTAAAACCTGTATGAGCCATCTGGATGAGCCTGTTCACTTTGGTCAGGCAGAATTTCAGCCATATACGGTGAGTGGACTTATGGAACCCCTTCATTCAAACTTCCAGACCCGTGCCTTGCTTAGAAAGGTCATGCCGGGAGATACGGCCTGGATTCGGTTCACCGCACTCAATTCAGCAACAGTATCAGCGTTAAATATGCTTATGGCAAATTTTCCTGATAAAGTAGCGATTGACCACCAGACATGGCAGGTTGTCGAAGAACCCATCTGGGACAATCGGCTGCATAAATGGGCAGGGCATACCTCCTATGAAAAATTATGGAATAAGGCCATTTTGACTCCCCCGCCTTCCAGCCTTACCTTTGAATTTGCCACTCCGACCACTTTCAAAAGTGCAGGAAATTGGCTGCCCTTGCCCTATCCGCCCACAGTATTTAACAGTTTGTTACAGCGCTGGCTCACCTTTAGCCCACGCCCTCTGCCAGAGGAAATGAAAGCCTTTTTGGAAACGATGCTGCCTCTTAGCCGATTTGAGGCGTTTGCCGAGCAGGTGTCAGGCAAACAGGGAAGACGTATCGCTGGATTTTTGGGTGAAGCTACCTTTGTATTGCGGGATGATTCTGAAGCTGTGGAAGGATTTCAATCGGCAACAGGGAGGCTAGACCATGTGTTGAGTCATCGTCTGGCCTGCTTTGCTCAGATGCTGGCAGAGTTCAGCCTGTTTAGCGGAATTGGCAGCAAAACCGCCATGGGAATGGGGATGAGCCGCAGGATTTAACCCATATAGTTCCAATTTCTGTAGAATATTACGGATAGTGGAACTATCCTATGAATGGCAACGAGGAAAATGAAATGAACTGGCAAACGTGGGTTGAAAAATGTCAAACGCTGCTGCGCGGCAATCAACTGGAAAGCAACGGGTTTCGTTATACCCGTCCCGCACCCAAAGTTTATGAATATCAATGGCTGTGGGATTCGTGTTTTCATGCCATGACCTATCGCTGGTTTGATATGGATATGGCACAGGATGAACTCCTGAGCATGATAGCCAGGCAGGTCAAAACAGGGGCAGATACGGGCATGATCCCCCATATGAATTATTGGAAGCCGGATGGGGAAAAACTGTGGGGAAATCCTGAACGTAGTATCATCACCCAACCGCCCTTAATTGCCATTGCTGCGGAAAAAGTGTATCAACGTTCTCAAAACCGGAGATTTCTGGAAAAAATTTATTCGGCCGTCGCTGACTATCATCGCTGGTTTGACCGCCGCCGTGACCCGGATAATGACCACCTGGTTAGCCTCATTCACCCCTGGGAAGCAGGATGGGATGCCTCACCACGCTGGGATGACCCGATGCACCTCACCAACCCTACCCCGCAGGAAACCCATGATGCACGCGATGAGCATGTCAAAAACCTGATGCAGTATGACTGTGATGCGGTCAGATTGGGAGAAGCCGGTTTTTATCATGTGGAAGTCATAGACTATAACGCTATCCGGTCAGCAGATTTAGAAGCCCTGGCTAGAATTGCTCAAATTTTAGGGCAGGATGGCACGGAATGGGAAACCAAAGCAAAAGCCGTGCAAACTGCCGTCATGGAAAAAATGGTACAGCCGGATGGAATCTGGGACTTATCGGGTTTGGATGAAAAGCCCATCCGGGTAGATAGCTGCGCCAAATTTATTTTGTTGTTTGGCGGCTGCGTTTCTGAGGCCATCGCGCAGCAGTTAGTCGCAGATTTAGAAAGCCCGCGCTACTGGACGCCTTATCCTGTTCCTACCACGCCCACCGATTCTGAAAAGTTCGCACCCGACCATTATTGGCGGGGGAATGTATGGCTGGCTGTCAACTGGCTCATTTATCAGGGCTTGCGCCGCTATGGATATATTGCCCAGGCCAGCCACATCGCTAATCGCAGTTTAGACCTGGTAGAAAAACACGGTTTCCATGAATACTTCAATCCGATAAACGGGACGGGACACGGGCCAGCCCTGCAAAGCTGGTCAGCGATTGTGCTGGATATGCTGGCAACCGAAGAACAACGTGCCTAGCCTTTGACTGAGCCTGCCAGCAGGCCGCGTACAAAGAAACGTTGCAGCCCCAGAAACACAATAAGCGGGAGTGCCATCGACACAAAAGCGGCGGCAGTTAGCAAGTGCCAGTCCTGTCCTAAGGAATTCACCAGCCCACTCAAGGCATAGGTGAGTGGTGCATACCTGCCGCCCCCTACGTAAATGAGGGCAACGAGCAGATCATTCCAGACCCACAAAAACTGGAAAATGACCAGCGAAGCAATCGCCGGAACAGAAAGGGGAAGTGCCAGCCGGAAAAAAGCCGTAGTATGCGAACAGCCATCCAGAAAAGCCGACTCAAAAATTTCTCTGGGGAGTGCGCCCATAAAATTACGCAGCAGGTATATCGCGTAGGGCAGCCCGTAAGCCGTGTGAGCAATCCAAATACTCAGATACGGAATATAGTCGTTGTTGGTGATGCCCACATCATTAAACATCCGTAAAACTGGGATAAATGTCAGTTGCAAAGGAATAATGAGCAGCCCTACGATCAGGACAAATAACAGGTTGCGTCCCCGAAATTCCATCCAGGAGAAGGCATAGGCGGCAGAGGCAGCAATAAATAGCGGAAAAACAGTGGCAGGGATAGCGATAATAAGGCTGTTCCTGAAAGCCTGTCCCATATCATAATTAGGATTGTTGATAACCGCATCATAGTTTTCGAGCGTGTACTGCGTGGACTCAAGCGGAGAGTTAAAAATTGTCCACCAGCCCGTGGAAGCAATGTCCTGCTGATTGCGAAAGGAGCTAATCAGCAGCCCAATAGTAGGCATAATCCATATCAGTACAATGCTAATCAGGGCAAAATGCAGGAAAAAGCGTCCTAGTTGCGCTTTCCAGTTTACCCGCATACGGGATATGGGTGTTGCCACCGGGCGAGCCTGTTCAAGCGTGGTCATCGCTGTGCCTCCTGCTGGCGGAACTGGTAAATGTTGTAGATAAGAATAGGAACGATAGCGAGCATCAAAATGACAGCAATCGCGCTTGCGTGTCCAAATTCGCGGTTGCCACCGTACATTTCCAAATACATTCGGTTGGCAATCACTTCTGTACCAAAATTGCCTGCGGTCATCACATAAACAATATCAAATACTTTCAAAACAGTAATTACCATCGTTGTGGTGACAACGGTCAGGGTCGGCATGAGGACAGGAACAGTAATCCGCAAAAAGACCTGAAATTCATTTGCCCCATCAACTCGTGCGGCTTCCAGGAGTTCTTTAGGAATAGCTTTTAACCCCGCAGACAGCACCACCATACAAAAGCCTGTCCATATCCACACACCTACGATGATAAGTGCAATGTTGTTAATGCCCGATTTCCGTATCCAGTCAATGGGTTCAAATCCTGTATCCAATGATTCATTGACAGCACGGACATTAATTTCGCGGGTGTTTTGAATAATGGCATCCCATTCATCAACCGTTTGCCAGCCATCACCGGAAGGGCGCTTATTTTCTTTGACGTAGGTTACGGCTGCTGTTAAAAGTTCATCTTCCAGTGCTTCGGCCTGTGCATCGGTCAGTTCACCAGCATCGACGGCTTCCTCAATGGCGTCTTCTTCGACATCTTCAATTTCACGGGCGCAGGCATAGGGAACTACATTACATAGAGTTCGTCCATCAATATCCGATTCAGAGATGGCAACATTGATGCGGTCAATGGCGATATTTGCCCAGCGTCCAAGCCCCTGCCACTGTTCATTAATAGAGGGTAATTTGCCGCTAATAAAATCATCGGCGGTAGCGGGCAGTTTTTCAAGCAGTTCATTCGCTTGAGATTGTGTTAGCTCATCCTCATCAACGGCCGCCTGAATCGCTTCCGTTTCAGCCGCGATAATAGCCTCTGTCACAACTTGCGGGGTAATGGATACGCCTTCGTCATGAAGATTATTGATTAAATCGTTCAGATGTTCATCAGGATTCAGGGAAACTAAAATCGCATTTAAAACCCCTATCTGGCTGCCGGGCTGCGTGGGATTCCCCGGAGGATTTAAATCATAAACAAATTTCCAGATGACACCTGCCCCCACAAATGAGATTGCCATTGGCATAAAAACTATGGCTTTGGCAATGGATTCATACCGAACGCGGTCAGCCAGCGTAGCAATAATTAAGCCCAACCCAACCGTGGCTACTGTAAAAACCACCAGCCAGATTAAGTTGTTGCGAAATGCTTCCTGCATTCGAGAACTGGTAACAGCATAGTCATAATTTTCCAGCCCGACGAATTCTTCCCCCCTCCGGTCAAGAAAACTCAAACGGACGGTTTCTAAAGAAGGGTAAACCATCAGCATAAATAATAGAAAAACGGCAGGGCCTAAATAAACTAAAGGTGTCCATCTGGACTGCTGATTTTTCACAGCGACCTCCCAATGATAAAAACAAAACTGAGGGGCAGCGATGGCTGCCCCTCAGGAAAATGCTTAATCGGCGCTGTAGGCTTCGTCAGCAGTGGATTCGATCGTCTGCAAAATGTCCGGCAGGCTGTCTGGATTTTCCGCAAAATCTAACGTGCCTGTCCAGAATGCCTGGTTGACATCCCCCGGCATCAGGTCAGAAGCATCAAAACGGAAAGCATCCACACTGCCCAGCAGTTCTGCTGCGCGACGGGTAAGGGGATCGGGATACATGTCGAGGGGGAATTCACGATTGGTCGCAATGCCACTGCCACCGCCTTCTAACCAGCCTGCCAGGGCTTCAGGCTGGGTTAAAAATTCGACGAGCGCCTGTACATTGGGGTCATCACTGAAGGTCACAAACAGGTCTGCCCCACCTAAACCGGGGTTGCCATGTTCTTCATTGATGGGCGGGAACAGGAAAAAGTCAAAGTCTTCACCGGGAACGAGGTTTTCACCGCCGGGGCAGTCCTGAATAAAGGACTGGATAAAACTGGCCTGACGATGCAGATAAGCACCGGGCGGGTCAGTGAACAGCGCACAGGGGGCTTCACCAAAGTTGGTGCTGAGGACGGCAGCCGAACCACCAAATACATAGTCCTCCTCACCCACAATCTCGCCAAAGGCTTCCCATGCCCCCATGACTTCTTCGCCTGTCCATTCTATTTCATGGTTAATCCACGCATCATATGCCTCTATGCCTGCGGTACGCAGCATGATGTCCTCAATCCAGTCGGTTGCAGGCCAGCCACTTGCTGCACCGCTTTCCAGACCAATTGAGAAGCAGGCCGCGCCGTCTTCCGCAATCTGTTCGCAGAGCGCCAGCAGTTCATCCCAGGTCTGCGGAACGGTATACCCGGCGGCTTCAAAGGCAGGCGGGCTGTACCAGATTAAACTTTTGAGCGAGGCACGCGGGAAAATCCCGTACAGCGTATCATTGTATGTTCCAAGTTCAATCCAGGTTTCCCCGAACTGCTCCTGCATCCGGGTCATATCAAGGTAATCCAGAGGAACAACGTCGCCTTCCTCAAGAAAGGTACGGATCGCACCAAAACTTGGCACACCCGCTATATCCGGCGGGTTTCCAGCTTCAACGCGCGTGGTCAGCACAGGCACAATATCACGGGTACTTTCCACTTCAATCGTACAGCCTGTCTCTTCTACGAAGGGCGCCACCATGTTTTCCCAGTTCGGAAGTTCATCTTCCCCACTCCAAACGGTCAGGAAAGAGATGACACAATCTTCCTGTACAAGGGAATAGTTTACGTCCGGGGTAGTCGTGTCAGCAGAGATGCTAAGCGGGGTAAGCACAGCTATGGTGAGTAAGAGAACGGTGAGCGTAAGTCCTTTTCGCATGGTATATCCTTTCTTGAAATCATCTACAGCGAGGCTAAAAATCTTTCACAGAATGGGATAGAATGTTTATCCTCCTTGCACCCGATAGGACTTCGATTTTAACGCTAATTCAAAATTATACAAATTAATTTTTATGTGTACGCAAATCTTATAAACTATCTTCTGCACGCCTTACTTGGATTTCTTAAGGCGACACCTACCTTAAAGTATATTCTATTCATCCGAAGCCTGTGCGGTTGCTGTAGGCATAGGGAAGGGCTGGTCATCCGGTATCCAGATTTCAAGGCTTTCCAGACGGCAGGTAGCAGGCACTTCTTCCGCATAACAGTAAAACGCGATGCGTCCCTTTTCATAGGCATCATCATTGACGCTGCCAATAGCCGTACCGTTCACAAAAAGGGTGTATTCATTTCCGTGCAGCCGCACTTCCATGACGTTGGCCTGCCCACCGGGGTTAATTGCTGCGGCGGCTGTCCAGGGAATCAATTCAATATCCCGGTTTTCGTAACGCATGATTCGGTATTGCCCCAAATGATTTAACGCGAAGGACAAAAAATGGTTGCCATCCAGATAATGCAACCAGAGGCCAAAACTGCCAATCGTTTCCGGCTGCACCAGGCGCATCTGCGCCCGTACAATATAATCATCAAAAACCAAATCCTGAATGCTGCCCCACGAAATGACCGATTCAGTGGTTTCATCTAATTTCAGCAAATCCACTTCATAGGACTGGTTATTAATTTCGACGACATATTCCTCTTCCCGATCCCTAAACCACTGAAGGCTGCTCTGATTCCCCGCAAAAGTTTCATCAATCACTTTGCGATAGCCAGAATATTCATCAGGAAAAATGGAGGTTGGCGTGGCTGTTTCTGCGGAAGTAGATGCCGCGCTTCGACTTACCAGATACCGCAGCCGGAATCCGCCATCGGGTGATTCTAAATCATGCTCCCCCATATCCTGGGTGGTGGATAGGCTAAAGGCGGCTTCTCCTAAAATTTCAATTTCGCCAAACCAGTCGAGCATAGCTTCATCTGCCTGCGCGACAACGGCTGCCGCAGGGGAGCGTGTGGGAAGGCTGCCACCCGCGACCAGCCGATTAAATACAGTTGCCAGTTCTGCCGCTATTTCTGACATGCCGATTCTAGCCGCCACCGGATAGGCATGATGCTGCAGGGCAGCCACCCATAAACCAACCCTTTCGGCTGAGGTTTCCAGTTGCAAGGGATAGTTATTTAAGACAATTGGCGTATCAGATACCCCCGGCTGGTTAGAGGGGTAAAGAACATAGGCAACATTACCTTCTCCATCCGCCAGAACCGCCAGAATCTGGGTTTCCTGAGACTCGGCCAGCAGGGTAAGTTCCCTTAAAGTCACTGTCAGCAAATTTTCGCCGGAGATAGCCGTATACACCGCTTCCCGTTCCTCTGGTCGGGGGGGAGTGGCGGTGCTGTTCGCATCGAGCGAAGAACAGGCAGGTAGACAAAAAGTGAGCAGGATGAATCGCCAAAAATATCTCATGCCTCGATTATACAGGGCTGTTAGCTAAAAATTAAATCCGCTACAATTCGCGCCGCTATGAAACGATGGTTCTGGTTTTCTACGCTCCTGATGGGTGCAGTTGGCGCTGCCCCGTTATTTTCCGACTCTGGATTTTTAACCACCCGTGCGGGCGGCGACAGCCCTTTTAATTTGTTCCGGCTGTACCAGCTTTATACGGCGCTGCAAGATGGGGTTTTCCCTGTGCGCTGGATGCCAGATGCTGCATTTGGCTTAGGCTATCCTTTTTTTAATTTTTATGCGGCGCTGCCGTACTATTTTGCAGCTCTATTGAAGGCGGTGGGTTTTTCCTATGTGCTGAGCTTGAAACTGGTGGTGCTGCTTGGGTTCATGACCGCCGCAGTGGGCATGTACGGATGGGTCAGCGCGACGACACGGCGGGAAAGCACGGCGCTGCTGGCAGCAGCAGCTTATACCTTTGCACCGTACCATCTGGTCAATATTTATGTGCGTGGCGATTCGCTGAGTGAATTTTGGGCAATGGCCTGGTATCCGATCATTTTGTGGGCGCTGCACGCTGCCGCGTTCAAGCCGACTCGCCTTCGTCTGGCTGGAGTCGCGCTGGCTTATGGGGCGCTGGTGATGACCCATAACATTTCCGCGCTGATTTTTTCTCCCTTTGCTGCCCTGTATGGGGGTGTGCTGGTCTTTCAATCGCAGACACGTATTAAAACCCTGCTGACTCTAGGGGGGGCAGGGATGCTTGGACTCCTGCTGGCGGCATGGTTCTGGATTCCGGCCATCACCGAACAAAATACGGTGCAGCTTGACGATCAGACCACAGGCTATTTTTTCTACGGCAACCATTTCCGGCAGGCGAATCTTATTCAAGCGAACGTTGCCCACGACTACAATGCGGTTGGTGCGGAAGCCAATCCGTTCAGCATGGGGCTGGTACAGGCTTTTTTCATCATACTTGGGCTTATAGTGCTGCTGATTCATTTTTTCAAAAGACGCTGGCAGGGCGGTTTTGTTTTAGTTGGACTGCTGCTGTCCACTTTTATGATAACGCCCCATTCTGAAAGACTCTGGGACTTGATACCCCTCCTGTCCCTGGCACAGTTTCCCTGGCGATTTCTGGCGGTACAGGCACTTTTTGGGGCGGCGGTTACAGGGTTTTTGTTCCCCTC
>CAZKZS010000015.1:12460-19711 GCA_964557285.1 uncultured Anaerolineae bacterium
AGTTTTTGGCTGGGATTTGCCGCGCTGAGCAACCTCAAAACCGATTTTATGCCTATTAGGGATAAGGATATAACGGCTGAACGGCTACACTGGTATGAAGCCTTTACGGGAAATATCGGCACAACCATTCGCGCTGAATATCTGCCAGTCGATGCCATGCCGCGCCCCTATACTTCAGATGCTGCCCTTCAACGTGCGCCCCGTGTCAAATTGATTACTGGAACGGGAAGCGGGCAGCAGCTAGAAAAAAGTGCGGCGCGGCAGCAATGGGAAATTGAAGTGACCAATCAGGAGGCACAAATTGCGCTGCCCCTATTGTACTGGCCGGGCTGGAAAGTGATAAATAACGGTCGGGAAATTGCAGCCAGCGCCGTTGATGGATTGGGGTATATCCAATTTACGCTTCCTGCAGGCCAGCATCAGGTAGAACTCCGCCTCACGCACACGCCGCGTCGTTTATTTGCTGAATTTATCTCACTGGCTGCCTTCCTAACCCTCATTTCTTTAATTATTCCAACAGTCGATTTTCGGGCGGTTTCCCGCGTACACCTACAAAAAGCTGGAGTAGGTACGGCACTCGTTTTGCTTGTGTTGGCCCTGCTGCAACTCCGCACCAAAAATTCGGATGTGCCGACTCTTATCAGCGCCGATTTTGCACAGGCCAGCTATTTTCATTCCGGTGAGATTCCCTATGAAAATGGCATGACCCTGGAAAAAGCAGATTATCGGCTGGAAGGTACAAATTTTTCCTATGATTTTGCATGGTCGCCGCGTGGAGAGTCGGTTATCAGCCGTTTGGATATTGCCTCCCCTTTACCTGTATATTTTTTAGGCGGGCCAATGTTTCCTGTCCAAACGGGTATGCCTGATAACTTTTCCGGGAATAAGTATTTACCGCATCTAACCCCGGGATTGTATTTCCCCCGTATTTTGTTATTTGAACAGGACAGCCCGACCACACAGGAAACGCCGCGCATTAGCCCTTTAACCTCTCATGATGTGGGGCGGGGAGATATTTACCTTGCACCTGTGGTGGTGACAGCCCAGGCTGTCGTTGAAGAAAATCCCACCCAGCAAGTGACCCTGGGGCCGCTTCACCTGCTGGCGGCAACAACTCGCGGCGATGAAGAATATTTGCATCTTACCCTGTGGTGGGAAACGCTGGCCGAAGTCCCGACCCAGTATGGAATCGATTTTCAACTCTTTGATGCTGATGGGACGCAGTGGGCGCGGCACAATGCTCTGATGGGCGGGGCAGGCATGTACCCAACGGCCCTGTGGCAGCCGGACGAAATCATCCCCGACAATTATCGTCTGCCGCTTCCTTATGGAATTCCACCGGCTGCATACCATCTATATATCAATATCTATCATCCGGTCACACTTGAATCACTTTATCAGGCAGATATTCCAGAAGTGCAGCAAACTTACGTGTCAGAATATACCTGTCCCCTGCCCCAGAACAGCGCCTATCATGATGGTCTGCGGGTGAATGAACTGATTGTGCCGCCAACCGTTCAGCGTGGAAATGCGCTCACCATTGATATGGTGTGGAGTGCCTCTACCCCGCCGCAGGAAAATTATCAACTGGCATGGACACTGCAAAATGACACTGGAACGGTTTGGAAAACCCAAACCTCCCTTGCCCCCGGGTCTGATGCCACCACCTGGCAAACAGACAGCGCGTGCGGCGCGTATATCCTTGCCCACCACCGTCTGAATATTCCCGAAACGCTTGTCCCCGGATTTTATACCCTGACCATGCAGCTTCTTTCGGAAGAAGGGGAGGCGCTGGTAGCGGTTTATGAAGCGGCACAGGTAGAGGTTGCCCCATGAATCGGCGTCTGGTTCTGGCGGGGCTGTGCGGGATGGCCTTTGTCCGCCTGTGGCTTGATTTTTTTTCTCCTGACTGGCTGCTGATTGTTGCGTTTTTAGCTGGAAGTGCCGTCGGCTGGTTCTGGCCTTACCCGCGCTGGACTCTGTATGGGTTGTTTGTTTATCTGGCAAGCCCGTTTCCCCTGCCGCACCTGGCTGTAATCGCAGTTTCTTTAATGGTTGTTGGTGTGCTGCACGCTCAAGTCCGGCTCATCCCTGCTTTTGGGGTTGGAGTCGCTGTTTTTGTCCTTTTTGTAGTTACCCTTTCCCCCGGGCTTTTACCCGCCGATGCAGGGGAGTTTCAACTGGTGGCGGCGGAATGGGGGGTCGCGCACCCGCCCGGTTATCCGCTTTATACCTTTCTGGCGGGCAGCACCGCCCATCTTGTCCCTTTTGGAACTCCGGCGTGGCGCGTGAATTTATTTTCTGCGCTCACTGGTGCATTGACTGTAGGCATAGCGGCTTATACTGTTCAGCGTGAAACTGGAAAATTCTGGGTGGGATGGCTGGCAGGGCTGACGCTGGCGGTCAGCACCACGTTCTGGATGACTTCTACACAGGCCAGCATCCGACCTATGACCGCGCTTTTTACCGTTTTGATGCTGGAAGCCGTTTTAGCCTATCACCATGGTCATGCATCTCGCGCCTTAATTCGCTTCGGTGTGGCCGCCGGATTAGGGGTGACACATCACGGCTCGCTGTTTTTTGTCGGTCTGGCGCTTGGGGTTTTTACTTTCAAAGATTGGAAAAAATGGCCGTTGATGGTCGGGGCGGCGCTGGTTGGGATGCTGCCCTGGCTTTATCTGCTGGTACGGGCGGATGGGCTGCTAGCGCCTGCCGACCTCAAGACGTGGGATGGCTTCTGGAATCATGTGCTGGCACGCGGTTTTGCCAGTGATATGTTTGCTTATGCCGCGCCTGAATACTGGCCGGAACGCTGGCAGGTCATGATACAGGTTTACAGATTACAGTGGCATCTCTGGATTCTGCTGCTGGCGCTTGTTGGATTGGGATGGGTTTTATGGCAGCATAGAAGGATGGGTTTTATCCTGCTGCTGGCTTTTATCACCCATACGCTGGTCGTCGGTATGTACCGCGCTCCTCAAACCGTAGAATACGCGCTGCCTGCCTATGTGATTTTAGCGGTGGCGGCAGGCTGTTTTGTGGGAAAAGTGCAAAACAGACCGCTTCAGATTGTGTTCGCCACACTACTTTTAAGCGGGGTGATATTCAGTTTTCAAAGTGGATGGGTGACGATGCGGCGGCTGGCCGCCCAGGAAGAAGCCCGCGATTCCGCGCTGGCGACCTTTGAGCAAGCACCCCCTGACGCTCTGATTCTAGCGAGCTGGCATCGTGCCACGCCGCTATGGTATTTGCAGCAGGTGGAGAATAAACGGCCGGATGTCACGGTTCGGTATGTGAATCCTGAAGGCAATCTCACTCCCATGCAGCGCTGGGTTCATCTAATTGAGGAGAATCTTTTTCAGCGGCCTGTGCTGGTGACGCAGATTTTTACCGAAGCCTACCGCGCCCTGCCGTATACGATTGAAAATGAACGTATTTTGCCCACGCCGCACCCTCTGGAAGCCACAGAACACATGGTTGATTTAGGATTGCTTTCCCTTGTAGAAATACCGCCCATACAGCGAGAAATTGCCGCGGGAGAAACCCTGCGAATAACCCTGGATTGGCTGGCAGCGATTCAACCGGAGGAAATTTCCACTTTTATTCATGTTGGAGCAGCCGATCAGCCGCCCCTTGCTCAGGCAGATTTATTTCTGCAAATGAATGCAGCAGGCAAAATCCGCCAGTTTTATGATGTCCTTATTCCCATCATCGCGCCGCCGGGGGAATGGCAGGTCTGGGCGGGAACATATACGTCCGACCAGCAGGAACGTATTTTGCTTGGCACAGTAACAATTCATCCAGCTGAATTTCCTGCACCGACTCAACATTCGATTTTCCGCGAGATGGGCGCGGCGCGGCTGTATGGATGGGACTATGATATGTCGGCAGCCGGAGAAGCAAATTTGTATCTTCACTGGACTCTGCATGAAAAATCTCATCACTATAAAATCAAAGTCATGGATGTTGAGGGGGGACTCTGGTCGGAGTCACAGGCATTCACTGATGAGCAAACCGGATACTGGACAAGTATTCATTCTCTACCTGCTTCTATCGCTCAGGGCGGGGTGACGGTCAGCATGGACGGACATACCATCAAAATTCCCGCCGCCGATGACCGTGACCGTTATATTTTGTTCGGCAATACGGCCGCGCTGGTCGATTGGCAGATAAAATTTGAGCCTGACAAAACCGAAGTCGAAGTTACCCTGCTGCCGTTTGGTGCTACCTTCGAAGATATTCAAATTCAAATCGCCGCGCCGGAAACCTTCGATTTTACGCCTGTATCTGGTTCAATGCCGTCGTTTAAATGGGCTTACAACCGTGAACTGGTCAGCCAGCAGAAAATTGACGTGATTCACCCGCAGGAAATCACTTTTTTGCTGTATGACGGCCTCACCGGACGGGTCGTGCCAGCCGGACGTATTTCACTCTATAAGGCGACGCCATGAAAATGACACCAACCGAATGGAAAACATGGCTGCTGGTAAGCGTGCTGCTGGTAGGGGCAGGGCTGCGAATCATCGGCATGACCTGGGGACTGCCCTATCAGCTTGAGCCGGATGAACCCTCCATTTTTATTAATGCGTGGGAACGAGCAACTGCAGGTACACCTTCCCTCATGCGGGAGTATCCGCCGCTTTATCCGATTCTGCTCAGTTGGGAACGTCAAACCATCAACTTTGTTTTTGGGGAAGCGACCCCACAGGTGATTTTTTTCTTTTTTGGGCGTTATACCAGTGTCCTGCTGAGTCTGCTGGCGCTGGTCATGGCCTACCGTGTGGGAAAATCGATTGGTGGATATTTCGCCGGACTCGCTTTTATGCTGTTTTTGACGGTGGAGCCGGCGGTGGCGCTGGAAATGGGCTGGATTATCAAAGCCGATAATCCGGCGTGGCTGCTGACGCTTTGCAGTTTGTGGGCGGCGGTGCTGTCAATCCAGCGTCACTCATGGCGCTGGTTCGGACTGTCGCTGGTGCTGGGGATTCTGGCGACGCTGGCAAAATACAATATGGCGCTAATTTTTATTGCCAGTGGTTATGCGGGCTGGTATCTGCTGGTAGGCAGACGTAAGCTCCTGATGGCGCTGATTCCGGTCCTGATTCTGCTGGGTATTGCCAGCACCCGCACCCTGATTCGGACAGCCTGGGTAAGTGATATTGCGCCCTATTTTGCCAACTGTCAGGTTGGCATTGACCTGGCTGCCGTTGACGAAGTGAACGAACCGCCGTTTTGTAACGTCTTTTTAACCCTGCAAAAGCATGTGTATCCGTTTTACCAGCGCGATAACTTCCTAAATGAAAATACATGGCTGACCTTCCAGTATCTTACCGATGAAATTGTCGCTATTTTTGGCCTGTGGCGGCTAATATTGGGCGGGGTGCTGTTTGTGGTCTGGCTGTATTTCAACCGCAAATCAGATAAGCAGCCTATCTGGATGCTGCTGGTGCTGATTTTCAGCTCCCTGCTGCTGTTTACCCTGTTTGAGGTGCAGCATCCGGTTCGGCAGTATTACATTTTAATTCTGGCGCTGGCGCTGCTGCTGGCGGCAGGGTTAGGAAAAGTGGCTGAAAAAAATAAGCCGCTTTATGCCGGATTTCTTCTTGTGATTTTTGTTCCGTATCTCCTCACCGGAATAGAACGCCGACTCGACCTGCGGAAAACAGATTCCCGCGAAGCCACCGCCAACTACATGCTGGAAAATGCGCCTCCCGGCGCGGCGATTCTGGTCGAGTATGACAAAGTAGAATTTACGAATCAGTACGGCGGCTTTCCACAGTATGATAATTATTTTAATGTGATTGCTTTAGAGAGCATTTATGAAAGGGAAGTTGAGCAATTGGCCGAACAGGGCATCGCTTATGTGGTCGTCGACTCGCGTTCCGGCAATCGCGGCGGTTATTATGCTGACCCTGACCGCTTCCCGGAAGAAAATTATCAGAAGGTGGCCGAATTTTCCGGCGAATCTTATGCTGGCCCGGATCGCAAAATTTACCGCACTTTCCGCCCACAGTATGAAACGGATATTCGTTTTGGCAGTGTCGCGCTGCTGATGGGATACGACCAGATGGTGAAGGATAACACCCTGTACCTTACGTTGTACTGGCAGTCTCTGGGGCGCGAGATGCCCGATTACAGCGTTTTTGTGCATCTGATTGACGCGCAGACGGGCGAACCTGTCCTGACCAGAGATGCTGCCCCCGACCCCGGTACACGCTGGTGGACGGAAAAACAGTGGATTTTTGACAGACGTGAGATTCCGCTGGCTGATTTGCCCTCTGGCACGTATTTTATCCGGTTGGGGTTTTACGAACCGATTTCCGGCCAGCGAATTTTGACCGATGATGGCACAGATTTTATCGATCTGAGTCCGTTTGAGGTAACAGATTAGCGACCCACTACATATCGTGGGGCTGACCACATCGGATAACGCACGCCGCCACTGGCAATCACGCGCTGGTCGCCAGAAGGTAAATCCAGAAACACCAGTTCGCCGTTTGGGTTTGCATAGACCAACTGCGGGCTGTCCGGCGACCAACTGACATCCAGAAGGGAGGGGGTCTGAAATTCGCGCTCCGGCAGATTCGGCCACAGCGCCCGCACGGTTAATATTCCCGCGTCCTGCATAATCACCACCCGCCCTAAATCATTGTCTACGGGACTGGCAAGGTGCAAACGCTCAAATTCATCGGTAATGTCACTGGGAGCGCCACCCATATCGTACCAGATGCGCCGCCCACCCTGAAGCTGAATATAAATTCCCCACCGTTTGCTGCGCGTTGCCCAGACGGGACCAAAAATAATCGGGTCGCTGGGGGTATCAATCAGGGTAAAGGTCGCGCCGGGGCCGCGATACAGTTTAAGCTGTGTCTGGCTGGCAAACATGATTGTGTTGCTGCCATCAGGCGCAAATTCGGCGGCTATGGCGTTTCCACTCACATCCCCAATGACAGAAGCTGCCCCGTTCTGATACAGCACAATCTGGCTGCCCTGAGCATACACAAAACTGCTGCCATCTGTTGACCAGCTTGGGATGGTGGTCGCGCCGGGAGCGCTGAAGGTGACTCGTGTGCCATCAGGCCGCACCACTTCCATGCCGTTGCCCGTATAAGCCACATACAGGCCGTTCCACGAACGGGTTGCCCGCCCACCACCGCCAATCGGCTGCGCTCCGCCGCCCGTACTGGTAGTATACATCTGCCCGCCCGCCATATAAACAATCGAACTGGGGAAATAAAACCCACTGGCGTT